>JAENYG010000029.1 GCA_016841875.1 Syntrophomonas sp. | reverse complement strand
TCTAAGTATCAGCCAGATATTAAGAGTTTTTGTCCAATATTAGGGGGTCAGTCCGGTATTGCCTTAGAAGCTAATTTCAGGTTCTAAATATTTGAGAGGATAATTTTTTCTCTTCAAAGAAAGACAGCCGGGAATTCCCGGCTGCAGATGCCTACCATTCAGGGTAAGCTAGAAGTAATCTCAAGTACATCTTAGCAGGGTAGAGTTACATCTCAGTTACAGGAAATAGATTTATCAGGTTTTTATATAGGATAATGTAAAAGTAAGGTATACTGGTCCATCTAAGCGGAAATACCAAATAATATAATAGCGGCGGGCGGGGAGAAGGGAAGGCAGAGGTATTTATATAATGCCTCCCGGTTGTACTGGTTTCACACTGGTAGTGATATCCACCTGTTGATTATTTGAAAAACGACGGAAATTAAATTTAATCCGACGCATTACTAGATCAGTGTTTTCCAGGGTTATCTCGGGCAGGAGAATAAGATACTGAGATTCATTCCAGCGGCAGACTACATCTCCTTTACGCAGGCTGTTTAAAAGGGTTTCCTCCAGGCAGTGCATATCATTTCTCATTGTGATCAGATCCTCATTGTCTGAGGGGGGCCAGGTCAGGGTAAGCATACCCAGAAAAACTGACTGACCAGTACGTTCGTTGCGCCGTACTTCCAGGTTGTACAGATAGCGAAAAACATCACTGGTACAGAGAAAGGCGCCGTCTGATTCAGGGACTTCATACAGGCTGTTTTGAACCAGATGGAGGTCACGATTTACGGAATTGTTTTGGAATAAAATATTTCGATATAAGTCCCGCATAGAGGATGACATTTCTATGCCCATCTCCCGGTAAAAAACTGAAGATGTATATTCATAATGAGATTGGGCCTGCCTCTGTCGACCGGCTGCAATCAATGCTCTTAGATACCGGAAGTGGAATTCCTCCTCAAAAAACTCAATAAGAAAGGCATTCTCCATGACTTCAATAATTTCATCATTTCTTTCCTGATCATGCAGAAGGGCGGTTAGATCCAGTACCAGCTGTATATAGAGATGATTATAATAGTTTCTCACCGGGATGACCCATTCGGCATAAGAAATTTCCGGAAGATAATCTCCTTTATAGAGACTGGCTGCCTTTTTGTATTTCTCTATAGCCGAATTCGGGTTTTTAAGAGTGGTATGGACAGCTTCATTATACAAGCTTTCAAATTCCTGGGCATCCAACCAGTAACCGGTATTTTTGTTCAGAGCATAAGCGCCACCGGAAAAGGTTATACAGGAGTATTCTTCTGGAGTATCTTTCCGGTCCAAAAGCATACGCAGACGATATATCTGGGTTCGAAGAGCCTGTTTTGAATCAGAATAATCACGGTCAGGCCATAAATCTTCCATTATGGTTTCCGAGTAAGTTGGCTTATCCCGTTTAGTAATAAAATATTTGCATAGTTCCCATATCCGATAAGAGCGTTTATTCTCGCCTGAAATTATATCGCTGCCCCGGCGCACTACAAATTGGCCCAGGGTAAAAATCTCCAGGCTTACATTATTATTTATCTTCTCTCCCCGAATATCATTCATAACTCATATACCTCTTAAAAAATGATAAATCATAAGATGAAAATACCCGTCCAGGAAAAGAACAGGCGAAAACAGTTTTTTGTCATAACAAAATATATTGATAAAAATAATTTTCAAATAGAACTATGACTATCAATTCGATTGTACCCCAGAAATACCTTCCTGAAAAGCCAAAAAACCATAGAAATAGTGCAATTTTAACAATAAATATAAAAATAATATCATTTGTCACCTGAAAGAGTGATAAATCTTTGGAGCAGGGAATAGTCTAACGAGTGACCGGGCAAAAAGAGTTCGAGGCAGGGATTTAATAGAAAATAAAGAATAGGAATATTAAGGATGATTTACAGGCGATAGTGACAACGTTGCTTCAGTTATCCAATACCGGGGTTAATAAGGGAGCAGCCAGGTATCGGTGCTGTAAATAGTATATATACTAGAAGCAGCCCTTGGTTCCGGAGGGTCCAAAATATCATCCCGAAAGATGACAATCTGCATGTCCCCGTTAGGGGGGACTGCTGTGCGCCGGCTCCCAAAAGGGGAGCATCGGTATCCCCATTGTCATCCGTTTTAGCCTGAAACGCCCGGATTAAGAGGGGAAAAAAACAAACCGGGTATTTTACCTTTGTTCTTAGGAGGGGCATATGATGGAGTCACTTTATTTTGAGAACCATCCGGAGAGTATGCTGCTGATTGATCCTGCTGGGAGGATTATTGATGCCAACCGTAAAGCCCTGGAATTGTACGAGATAAGCAAAGTTGAGCTCTTGAAGCTCGATATTTACAAACTCAGCCCGGTGGAGCACCGGGAAAAAATATTCCAGCTGATAGAGACTGCGGTATTTGAGGATACAGCGGTGGAGATAGTTCATTATACCGGGCAAGGAAAGCCATTTCCAGTTGAGATAAAGATAAAACCTCTATTCATATCCGGCAGCCGACTTCTTTTGTTGAATATTAGGGATATCAGCAGTCGGCATGTAATGCAGATAAAGAATGATCAACTGCAGTACATAAACAGCATATATACCGACATTTTTATGCATATGCCGGATGGTGCTATTATAGTTAACCAACAGGGAAAGATCAAAGAGGCTAACCTGGCGGCGGAAGCAATTTTGGGCCAGAGTTTGCAGGACATGCAGGGAAAACACCTAAGTGAATACCTGGGAATAGATATCCCTAATACCCGGACTATGCTGGAGACCGGGCAATCTTACCGGGATGTTGAATTGTTAATACCCGGGTTGGAACGCAACCTGCATGCTGTTATATCTGGCATACCAGTCAGGGATAAAGAGGGTGTTATCAGGGGCGGAGTACTTTTTCTGAGTCCTATAGAAAATATTCATCTTCTGGTTAATCGTTTCAGCGGAGCCCGAGCCAGTTATTCTTTTCAGGATATCATAACCATCAGCCATAGCATGAAAGAGGCGATACACCTGGCTGAAATGGCAGCATCGAGTGTGAGTAATGTTCTGCTGGAAGGGGAGAGCGGTACCGGAAAAGAAGTATTTGCACAAGCAATACATAGTGAAAGCCAGCGAAGAAACGGTCCGTTTGTGGCAGTAAACTGTGGGGCTATACCGAGAGAATTAATTGGTAGTGAGCTTTTCGGATACACCGGAGGCGCTTTTACCGGAGCACGCAAGGGCGGTAGTCCCGGCAAATTTGAACTGGCATCCGGAGGAAGCCTGTTTCTGGATGAAATTGGAGATATGCCCCTGGAACAGCAGGTAACCTTGCTGCGAGTACTTCAGGAAAAAAGTATTACCCGAATAGGCGACAGTCGAATCATTCCCGTAGATGTCAGGGTTATCTGTGCTACCAACAAAAATTTGTGGCAGGAAGTTGAAGCGGGCAACTTCAGAGCCGACTTGTATTACCGATTAAATGTAATTAACATCGATATACCGCCACT
The DNA here is from genome assembly GCA_016841875.1 of Syntrophomonas sp. Lineage (GTDB taxonomy): Bacteria > Bacillota > Syntrophomonadia > Syntrophomonadales > Syntrophomonadaceae > JAAYJK01. The sequence goes on along the minus strand of JAENYG010000029.1, from coordinate 30,875 downwards.
CAGAGATCGTAAGGAAGATATTATAGTACTTTTTGATTACTTCCTTAGTAAAATCCCTATCAGTAAGGCACCCCAGGAAGAAGAGCGTGAAAAAATTGAAGAATTTCTTACACGATACAGCTGGCCCGGAAACATCAGGGAACTACAAAATGTAGTAGAGAGAATGGTGCATCTTGCTGGCAGCCTGCCGATGGGAGTAAAGCATTTGCCCCCTGAGATACGACGTACAATAACTGAAGCAGTTCCTATGAATACAGCGGTTGATTCATCAGACATGAGCATTTATGAGGCCCGGGGGAAACAAAAAAAATTGATGCAGGAGCAGGAGCGAGAGATGATAATCAGCTTGATTGACCATTTTGCGGGTAATATCAGCAGAGTAGCACGAGAGATGGGGGTTAATCGCAGCACCATATATAGAAAAATGAAGCTTTATAAAATACAGCAGTAAAAGTGTGGCGCAGTGATGCTGAATAATACATTGTGCCACACTATGCGTCACTGAGAAAACAAGATAGTCTACCCGGTAATAATAAAATCTATTGGCAGGAAGGACCGCTCAGTATGGGCGGTCTAAATTTTTTCATCAAAATTCACTGAATTGGCATATTTGTTGCATATACTATGATTAATTGGAAAATATTTCTCGAGTAAAGGAGGATGGGAACATGTTTGATTTGACGCATCGCCGTAGAAGAAAAGAATTAGTTGAAAGTCTGTTTAACCCGGAGTTAGTCAAAGAATTTGTTGGCGGAGATTTGCTTAACGAGCTGGGTATGAGCATCCGTGCAGATATAAAGGAAAATGACAGTGAGTATATAGTAGAGGCGGAACTGCCCGGAGTTACCAAAGAAGAAATAGTCGTTGAGTTCAAGGAAGATGTTCTTACCATCTCAGGCCAGAAACAGAAAGAGATTGATGAAGAGAAAGAAAACTATGTGCGCCGGGAAAGAAAGCTTGGTAAAGTGAGCAGGAGTTTCTATGTACAGAATATTCATAGTGATGGAATAACTGCAGATTATAAAGATGGGGTTCTGAAAATTATCCTTCCCAAGATGCAAGAAAGTACATCCGATAGCCATCGGATAGAGATCAAATAAGACAGCACTTAGGAATGGACGAGATGATGAGAAAGAGAGGTGGAGTTATATATGGCAAGAATTGAAAATATGACCTTAAACAATAATGTTATAGCCAACTATGAGGGAGAAGTTCTGGATGGTAAACCCCACGGCATGGGAAATGCTTATTACCGAAGTGGGGGAAAATATGAAGGTCAATGGAAAGAAGGTAAACGCTGCGGACAGGGTAATGAATTTTACCCGGATGGAACTCTCCGCTATGAAGGCGAATGGGAAGACGGCGGCCGCAGCGGTCAGGGCAAATCCTATTACACGGATGGAACACTAGCTTATGAAGGTAAGTGGGTTAATGATAGACCCGAGAATTACCCTCGATCTACTTCCTTCTAATATACACTCTCACTCTCCAGATTGTGCTAACTAGATAGAATTCACTAACCCCCCATCCCTATTACATCTCCATATAAAACCTGCCCCGGGCAGGTTTTCTTTTTTGCTTTGATAAAAAGTATCCAGACCGCAGCGGAGCAATAAGATAAGGTTTTAAAAAATTGATCATCTAATTATCAGAAAAAGGAACCGGGGAGTAGAAGTTCAATGTGGAAAATTAGAGAATAAAGGCCTGGGCAGCAAAGGTCATGAAGATCTAATGTTTAGAGGAAAAAAATTGTATTTTAATTATTAACTATTGATTATACTGAATAATAATGCAGGAATTTATCACCAGAACACTTAAATGTGAAAATGATAGTATATTGCTAGAAAACCGGTACGTAAATTGATGGACTGCTATTAGTTGTATGAAAATACCAGTTGAAAGCAAGAATAATGGTACGGTTGGTTCAGACCAATGCGCATAATAAATCTTCTCCATTTTGATGATATATGCACTTGAACTTTCCGCTCGATAAAGGAAGCCATTATTAACAGATGATTTTAAAAAAGGAGGAATATGATGTCGTTGAAACAAACACCGATCTATCCCATGCACCTCAAGTATAACGGTAAAATTATTGACTTTGGGGGTTGGGAACTACCGGTACAATATGAAGGTATGGGTATCATCAAAGAACACAATATGGTTCGTGAGAAAGCAGGACTTTTCGATGTATCGCACATGGGTGAAGTTTGGGTGACCGGGGATAAAGCCGAGGATTTTGTGCAAAAACTGGTGAGCAATGACTTGAAAACTTTAGAGGATAGGCAGGTACTTTACTGCCTGATGTGTTACCCTACTGGAGGAGTAGTGGATGACCTGCTGGTATACAGGTATAATCGTAATAAATATCTTCTGGTGGTGAATGCGGCCAATGTTGATAAGGATTTTACATGGATACAGAATAACCTAATGGATGGAGTAGAGGCTAAAAATGTTTCTGATGAATATGCGCAGCTTGCCCTGCAGGGACCTAAAAGCCAGGAGATATTGCAGAAGTTGAGCGATACGGATCTGGACAGTATTCGTTTCTTCTGGTTTAATCCTGTCGTCAGGATATCAGGTATAGAGTGTATTGTATCCCGAACCGGTTATACCGGTGAAGATGGCTTTGAATTATATATTAAGCCTCAGGATGCGGCATTTATATGGGAGGAAATATTGCAGGCAGGTGGGGAAGATGTGAGCCCGGTCGGACTTGGGGCCAGGGACAGTCTGCGTTTTGAATCCAAACTTCCTTTATATGGACAGGAAATTGACCAGGATATAACTCCGTTGGAAGCAGGATTAGGTTTCTTTGTTAAACTGAATACTGATGATTTTATTGGCAGGTCTGCTCTGCTTAAGCAGAAGGAAGAAGGTTTAAAAAGAAAAGTGGTGGAATTTTCTATGATCGGCAAAGGAATTCCTCGCTCACACTATGAGGTTCAAAAAGATGGGGTTACTATTGGACATGTTACTACTGGACTGCATGCTCCAACGTTTAAAAGGCCTATCGGTCTAGCCTTGATTAACATTGAGTTTACGGAACCGGGTACTCAGATAGATATTGTGATTCGGGGTAAAACGGTACAGGCAGTAGTGGACTCGGGGATATTCTATAGGAAAAAAACTAAATCTAAATAACAACTCAAGTTATTAGTACAAGATATCTAAGTATCCTATAATTTCAGCTGTTTTATCGCTCGTACATTGGTACAGGAGATTTAGCAGTCATCATGTATCTATATCAATAAAATAATTAATGGAGGGGTTAATATGAATATACCCAAGAAATTACTTTACACCAGCGAGCACGAATGGATAAGGGTTGACGGAGAAAAGGGTAACATCGGTATTACCGATTATGCTCAGCACCATCTGGGAGATATAGTATTTGTAGAACTTCCGGAAGTGGGTGAGGAAGCGGCTATGGGTGAATCTATAGGGGTTATTGAATCTGTAAAAGCCGTGGCTACTCTTTTCAGCCCGGCGGGAGGAAAAGTCATAGAAGTGAATGAGGAATTAGAGGAAGCTCCGGAATTGTTAAATGAAGATCCTTATGGTAACTGGATTGCCATAATAGAATTGACTGATCATAGCGATCTGGAAAAACTCATGTCTGCCGAAGCATATACAGAATTTTGCAAAAATCTCGAATAAAGTACCAAATAAGGTACCAGGTACCAACTTGCGAACTTATGCTGAAATGGGAAAATCTTTATAAGGAGGGAGTGCCGTGAAGTATACTCCAAATCCGCCATCCGTAGTAAAGGAAATGCTTCAGACGATAGGGCTGAAAGGTTTGGATGAGTTGTTCAGCGACCTTGAAGCTGAAGTTAAGGTTCAAAATGCTTTGAATCTTCCTGAAGGAATGGGCGAAATGGAGCTTCGCCGCAGAATGAAAGATCTGGCCGCCAGGAATGTTAATGCTGAAGATCATCCATGTTTCCTGGGAGCCGGCGCTTATGATCATTACATACCAGCAGCACTGGAACAGCTGCTGCTGCGTTCTGAATTTTACACCGCTTACACACCCTACCAGCCTGAAATGAGTCAGGGCATTTTGCAGTCTATTTTTGAGTACCAGACCATGATATGCAAACTTACTGGAATGGATGTGTCTAATGCTTCCATGTATGATGGGGGAAGCGCCCTGGCTGAAGCCTGTAACCTGGCCTGTGCCAGCAGTAAAGGCCGAAAAAAGGTTATAGTTTCGGATACGGTTCATCCTGAATACCTGGATATATTAAAGGCTTACTCCCTTTCAGGGAACATGGAAGTAGTGATGGTACCGGGTCAAGAAGGTGCAGCAGATATTGATGCTATGATCCAGGCGGTTGATAGCCAAACTGCCTGTGCTGTCATTCAACAGCCCAATTTTTATGGCATATTGGAAGATGCTGAAGCCTTAGAAAAGGCTGTTCACGAAAACAAGGGTATGTTTATTATGGCCGTGGAACCTATTTCACTGGCTTTATTAAAGTCTCCCGCCGAATGGGGGGCGGATATTGCCGTGGGGGAAGGTCAGCCGCTGGGAAACAGTCTGAGTCTGGGAGGACCATACCTGGGATTTTTTGCCGCCCGGAAGGCTCTAATGCGTAAAATTCCAGGTCGGATAGTTGGACAAACCAGCGATCTGGATGGCAAGAGGGCTTATGTATTAACCCTGCAGGCCCGAGAACAGCATATCCGACGTGAAAAAGCGGGATCCAATATCTGCTCCAATGAAGCTTTGTGTGCCCTGGCTGCCAGTATGTACTTGACTTTTGTGGGTGAAAAGGGCCTGAAAAACATAGCAACTCGCTGCCACCAGCTGGCATTATATGCCCAACAGCAATTAGAAAGGGCGGGAATGGAATTAAAATATAAGCAGCCTTATTTTATGGAATTTGCCATTAAAGTCGATGATCCTGCTGCCGCTAATCGAAAATTACTTGAAAATGGCATTATAGGTGGATATGAACTGGATGATGCTTTGCTGCTGGCCTTTACTGAGAAGAGGACCAAAGAAGAGATTGACCAGCTGACCGCAGTGTTAGGAGGGAAATAGGATGAGTAAACTTATTTTCGAAAAGCATGTCCCAGATAGCAATCCTTTTGTCCTACCTCCGCTGGCAATACCAGCAGCAAATCTGGATAGCATTCCTAAGCAATTTCTGCGGGACCAGGAAACAGCTCTGCCGGAAGTCAGTGAAGTAGAAGCAGTACGGCATTTTACCGAGCTGTCTACCCGTGCCTATGGTGTAGATAGTGGGTTCTATCCGCTCGGTTCCTGTACTATGAAATATAATCCCAAGATAAATGAGTGGGCAGCCAGATTGCCAGGATTGGCTGGACTTCATCCTTACCAGGCAGAAGATACCATCCAGGGTGCTCTGCAAATATATTATGAGATGCAGGAGATGCTGTCAGAGATAACCGGGATGGATGGATTTTCACTTCAGCCGGCGGCCGGAGCCCATGGAGAAATGGTCGGTGTTATGACCATCAAAGCCTATCATCTGAACCGTCAGGATCAACAGAGAACCAAAATGATGGTACCTGACTCGGCTCATGGCACTAACCCGGCTACGGCTAATATGGTAGGGTTTGATGTCATCGAAGTAAAATCAAACGATCGCGGCCTGGTTGACCTGGATGATCTGCGGGCAAAAATGGATGAGCAGGTAGCCGGATTGATGCTTACCAATCCCAACACCCTGGGGCTATTTGAGGAAGAAATCCAGGAAATTGCAGCCATAGTACATGAAGGTGGAGGACTGCTCTACTATGATGGAGCTAATCTGAACGGTATTATCGGAATTGCACGACCAGGAGATATGGGATTTGATGTCATACATGTGAACCTGCACAAAACCTTTGGTACTCCCCATGGTGCTGGAGGACCAGGATCAGGACCGGTTGGAGTTAAATCGATACTGCTCGACTTTTTGCCTAAGCCAGTAGCCGTTAAAAAAGGCGATAGCTATGGGTTTGATTATGATATGCCCCTGTCCATCGGCAAGGTGAAGAACTTCTACGGAAATTTTGGAGTTATTGTCAAAGCCTACGTGTATATCAAAGCATTGGGAGCGGAGGGGATAAAAGAAGTCTGTGAACATGCGGTGTTAAATGCGAATTACCTGCGCCATCAACTCCGGGATAGTTATAATATCCCCCTGGACCGGCTGTGCAAGCATGAATTTGTAACCAATTCCAAAAGACAGGCTGACCAGAATGGTATTTCTACCATGGATATCGCTAAACGTCTGATCGATTACGGGTATCATCCACCCACAGTATATTTCCCGTTGATCGTAAGTGAAGCCATAATGATTGAGCCTACTGAAACCGAAAGCAAAGAGCGTCTGGATGACTTTGTTCAGGCTATGCGATCTATCGCCCGAGAAGCGGCAGAAGAGCCGGAATTAGTCATCAATGCGCCCCATAATGCAGTGATCAGACGAGTTGATGAGGTGACCGCGGCCCGTAAACCAGTGATTAAGTGGGAGGCCCCTTGATCATGAAAGACTTGATTATAATAGGTGGAGGTCCAGGTGGCTACGTAGCTGCCATCCGGGCTCGTCAGCTGGGAATGAGTGTGGTTCTGATTGAAAAGGACACCGTGGGTGGGGTCTGTTTGAATCGGGGCTGTATTCCTACTAAAGCATATTATCGGAATGCTCTGGCCATGAGGGACATAAAGAGCAGCAGTGAATTTAACATACAGGCAGATAATATATTATTTGATATGGCCGGGGCTAAGGAGCGAAAAAATAAAATCGTCCAAAGTTTAACTATGGGCATAGAAAAACTGTTGCAGGCCAATGGGGTCGAAAGGATAAAAGGAGAAGCGGCTTTATTGGATAAAACCACGGTACTGGTCAACGGTGAATGTATTCAGGGCAGAAACCTTCTGCTGGCTACCGGTTCAGTTCCGGCTTCCCTGCCCATTGCCGGGATAGATTTACCGGGAGTACTAAACAGCGATCAGATGTTGGAAATAGATCAGGTGCCTGATAAACTGGTAATTATCGGGGGAGGAGTTATCGGACTGGAGTTTGCCTGCATATTTAATTCCCTGGGCAGTCAGGTCAGCGTATTCGAATATATGCCTTACCTGTTGAATACTTTCGATAACGAACTGGGCAAACGCATGCTGGTATTTCTCAAAAAACAGCATATATCCGTTAACATTTCTGCCTCAGCAGAAAAAATTGAAGCGGATAACGATGTCTTGAAGATCACCGCCCGGGGGAAAAAAGGACTTATTGAAGCTCAGGCCGACATCATATTGGTGGCTGGAGGCCGGAAACCGTACAACGAGGGTTTGGGTTTGGAAAAGTTGGGGATAGACCTGGATGAATCAGGTTTTATTAAAGTTGACAGCAGCTTTTCAACTAATATAGAGGGCATATATGCTATCGGCGATGTAATTGGAGGCTATATGCTGGCTCATGCCGCATCAGAAGAGGGTATGGCTGCAGTCGAAAATATGGCCGGACAGAATACCCGGGTTCATTATCATGCGGTACCCGGATGTGTTTTTACCATACCTGAAATTGCCAGTGTGGGTATGAGCGAAGAGGAAGCACGGGCACAGGGAATCGAATACCGGACCGGAAAATTCCAGTTTGCTGCTAATGGCAAGGCCTTAACTATGGGAGAAAGCGATGGTATGGTAAAAGTTCTGGCCGACCAGGATGAGGTGATTATTGGAGTACACATCATCGGCCCTCATGCCAGTGACTTAATAACAGAAGGAACTATGATGGTTAAAAATCGGATGAAAGTGACCGAAATACCTGGGACCATTCATCCTCATCCTACCTTGAGTGAAGCGGTAATGGAAGCAGTACTCGATGTTCAGGGAAAAGCTGTTCATCTAGCTCCATCTGGGCGCTAGAGCCGTCCCCCTCTGATATATATGGCCAGCGGGGATACTGGAATTCCAGTATCCCCGCTGTTTATACTCGGCTTACGGAGGTGAGTTGCCGGGATGATAGAAATTACCAATAGCTCCCACGACCCCTGCTTTAACCTGGCTCTGGAGGAGTATGCGGTAAAAAACTGGCCAGGCAGCCAGAGCTATTTCATACTATGGCAGAATCAGCCTGCGGTTATCATAGGAAGAAACCAGAATACTATTGAAGAAATAAACCAGGCCTACCTGGAGGAAAAGGGCATACAAGTGGTGCGGAGAATGTCCGGAGGAGGTGCTGTTTACCACGACCTGGGTAATCTTAATTTTACTGTAGTAGTAGACGAAAATAACGATTTTGCTAACTTTGAGAAATTCACCCGCCCGGTAATAACGGCGCTTAAAAGGATAGGGATTAAGGCTGAAAATAACGGGAGGAACGATATTACCATTAAAGGCAGGAAGTTTTCTGGCAATGCCCAGTTTAAGTTTAGAGACCGGCTTTTGCATCATGGCACTATCTTATTTGATTCCAGATTGGAGGATATGGCTGAGGCATTAAATCCCAGTACCGAAAAAATATCTTCCAAGGGAATAAAGTCGGTGCGGAGCAGGGTTACCAATATCAGTGAACACTTGTCGATCCCGGTCAGCGTGGAGGAGTTCAAGCAGATACTAGCCGAAGAAGTGCTGCGGGCGGAGGATAGTAACCATAGCTATCAGCTCACAGATAGCGATCTGCATGCAGTAAACGATTTGAGGGATAATAAATATTCTGCTTGGGCGTGGAACTACGGAAAATCGCCAGCTTATAATGTCAGGAAAACCCACCCCTATCCGTGGGGCAATATCGATATCCGGCTTGATATTAAACGCGGCCTGATAAGTGGATGCCGAATATATGGCGATTACTTTGCAGGTGGTGATATTGAAGAATTGGAAAAGACATTGATTGGTGAAGTGTATCAAGAAGAGGACATCAAAAAATGCCTGGAGCAATTGGACCTGGAAAAATATCTTCCTCACACTAATAAAAAAGAATTCACAGATCTGCTGTGCAGGTAATAATTTGGTATATTATGGTGAGAGAAAGGGATATCCGGAGGGATGATAATGGAACTGCGGCACATAACTGGCAGCACCTATGCCCTGGAGAGTAATTCAGCCGCTATAGGGCTGTACCTGTTTGAAGATAGAAGCTGTCTGCTGATTGACAGCGGCCCTAACCAGGCCCGGGCCGCAGAAGCTTTGCAGATATTAGAACAACAAGGCTGGGGGGTATGGGGAATATTTAATACCCATGCCCATGCCGACCATTGCGGCGGCAATCAATATATGCAGAAGGAGAGCCACTGCCAGATATTAGCCTCGGAAATGGAGGCCGCCTTTATCAACCATCCCATTCTAACTCCTTACAGCATGTATTCATCTCATCCAGTAAAATTATTGACCGGGAAATTTCTTATGCCAGCACCATCCAGAGTAAGCAGTATAATATACCATGGATCTCAATTTATTAATGGAGAAGAATTTGAAATATTGGACCTGGCTGGACACAGTCTGGGGCATATGGGGATAATGACTCCCGATCAAGTTGTGTTCGTGGGGGATAGTCTGATTTCACCGGCCGCATTACAGCTTAATTCGTTTTTATATGTTTCCGACCTGGGTAAACAATTGAAAACCATTGAGAAAATCACCTTGAAAAGTCATCTGCCCTTCTATCTGTCCCACGGGGGAATAACAGAGGATGTCCCTGGAGATATAGATATAAACTATGGAATATTGATGGATACCCTGAATATGCTGAAAAACATACTGGAAAGAACCCGAACCCGGGAGGAAATCATGCGAGAAGTTATTAGCCGAAAGGGTTGGCACATGAACCGCAACCACTATTTTCGCCTGTGGGCCAGCATTTCTGCTTTTTTATCCTATATGTGTGATGAGGGGCAAGCAGTGGTTTTCATGGAAGACGAATACCTGAGATTTTCTCTTAAAAGGTAAGTTAATGGTGCCAGGCACTAACTTATTAGCTTATTAACTTATTAGCTGACTTTCTGCTTAACCCCGCTGTAAAACAAAATCTAACTGGAGGGATGATTAATGGATACCTTGACCTGTATCAAAACTCGGCGGAGTGTGAGGGGATTTACTGAACAGGATGTGACTGACGAAATACTGGAGGAACTCCTGGAAGCAGTCAGGTGGGCTCCATCGTGGCACAATACCCAGTGCTGGGAAGTAGTGGTAGTAAAAGATAAGAAGAATAAAGAGGCATTAATCGAGCAGCTTGCCCCGGGTAATCCGGCCGCTAAAGGATTGAAAGAGGCGCCGGTGGTGCTGGTATTTTGCGCCCGCATCGGGGTTTCGGGGTATATCAAGGGATCACCCCTAACCATAAAAGGTGATTGGCATATGTTTGATATGGGGATTGCCGGACAAAGTTTTTGCCTGGCCGCACATGCCAGGGGGTTGGGGGCAGTACATGTTGGAGGATTTGACCATAAGGAAGTAGACAAAATACTCGGACTGCCTGAGGCAGTGGAGAGTGTAGAGATAATACCACTGGGTTATCCGATCCATCCAGGAGTAAAGCCGGCCAGGAAAGAAATAAATCAATTTGTACATTATGAAAAATATTAATGAATAAGTAAAGAATTGTAACATATAGGGCAGGGTAATATAAGCTGTCCTCTAACCATCGAAATGGATTAATAACTATTTACCCAGGGTGGTGCCTCAAGCCGGGTTTCATATCGGTGACCGTTAAATAATGAATCGATCACGCTCCGGGCGATTTCGCGATCAACTTCCCAGAAACTTGCCCCTGAGTTTTGAGCCCAGTAATGATATCCCGGTAAAGTTTGAGTAATCAGATCATCCGTTTTATACTCTGATGCCAGACGGGCGAGGTAAACCATATCCCGCAGGCTTATATTAGTTTGCACGTTTTCTTTTATTTCCATGACGATTCCAGGCAAGCGCGGCAGGTTTTCCTTTATTAACATCTGTTCGGCCAGGGCAGCAATAAATCTCTGCTGGCGCTGTGCCCTTCCGATATCGCCATCTACGTCGCTCCGGAAGCGAACATAGGTTAAGGCTTCTTGGCCGCTCAGACACTGGTATCCTTTACCTAGATATACACCTGTAGCAGGACTATGTAGATCGATATCCACATCAATCCATATACCACCCAATTGGTCTATAATATTTTTGAAATTATTAAAGTTGGTCAGGATATAATGCTCAACACTGGTACCCATTAAAGTGGATACTTCCTGGCATAAGGCATTAGGGCCCTTCAACTGGTTAACCATGTTGATCTTTCTGTTTTTACCCTGGAACACTATACGTGTATCACGGGGTATTGATATAATAGCGGCCTGCTTGATCTGGTTATTTATACTTAACAGCATGATGGTATCACTGCGAGCATTGATTTCTTCCGGCCGAGCATCTATACCTATAAGGAGTATATTGGTGATCTCATTATTTTCCAACCTTGCTTCCAGGCTGGGAGGGAATGCGCTGTCTAATTGGGCGCTGAATATAGTAAGGCTGATTATCAGGGTTAAAAGAATTCGGGGGTCCAATTTAAAAGCCATAATATCTCCTATAAAAAAGACTGGTAGTTTTAATTTTATGCGGAATACATAAAAAAATGTCCCATCAGACGCAGGACGAAGGATTTGAAGGTATTGTCAGGATGTGGACTATCTAAGGTCAAAAATATTTGCAAGAATGCAAATTGGTTTCTAATGAAAAATATGGAGCAGGGGCAGAATACACTATAAGCTGTTACTAAGGCAGGTAAAGAAGGTGAATATAAAATGGTTAGTATTTTTGATATTATTGGACCGGTAATGGTAGGACCATCAAGCTCACATACTGCAGGAGCTACGAAACTGGGAAATATCGCCCGTCGGGTTTGTACTGACAAAATACGTATAGTGGATTTTTATCTTCATGGCTCTTTTGCTGAGACCTTCCGGGGGCACGGGACGGACAGGGCTCTCCTGGGAGGCGTACTGGGTATGAATGCCGCAGATGAAAGGATACGAGACTCTTTTAAGTATGCCCGGGAGTCTGGTATTGAAGTTGCTTTTCACACTGCGGACCTGGGAGATGTTCATCCCAATACCGTAAAAATAGTCATGAGCTGCGCCGATGGTTCAGCAGGCGAACTAACCGGTGCTTCGATTGGTGGAGGTGAGGTGAGGGTTTCGTCTATAAACAATACCCATATCGAATTTTCCGGGCAGTACCCTACTATAATCACTGTTCATCGTGATAAGCCGGGTATAGTGGCACGGGTGAGTTCGATATTTGCTAATCATTCGGTTAATATAGCTTTTCTTAAAGTGTTTCGACAATCGAGAGGCAGTGAGGCATCCATGGTGATAGAGACTGACCAGGAAGTAACACGATCCATGCTGGATGAAATTGCTTCGGTACCTGAAATAGTAAAAATAATGTTCGTGGACGTTTAAAAAAATGTATAAATGGAGGATAGTTTATGTATCAGTTCAGTCGAGCCAGGGAATTGCTGGAAATTTGTGATAAACGAAATCTTAAACTGCCTGATGCAGTTATCCTGTCGGAACAAGAGGAATGGGGCCGGAGTCGGGATGAGATATGGAACGAAATGGATTCCAGGCTTGGGATCATGGAGAACTCGGTTGAAAAAGGACTTGAACCAGACTTGAAATCTATAGGCGGCTTGATAGGTGGGAACGCTGCCAAACTGAATTCCTATTTACAACATGGCAGCCTGGGAGGAAAAATCATAAACCAAGCCGTTGCCTATGCTCTGGCGGTCACGGAGTATAATGCCTGCATGGGAAAGATAGTGGCAGCACCTACAGCAGGTTCCAGCGGTATTCTCCCGGGGATACTTATTGCCTTAAAAGAGGAAAAGGAGTACTCCCGTGAACAAGTTATAAATGCTATGTTTGTTGCGGCTGGGATTGGTAAGATCATAGCCAGCAATGCTACACTGTCCGGGGCAGCAGGAGGATGTCAGGCAGAATGCGGAGCAGCTTCCGCAATGGCCGCTGCCTCAGCAGCTTACCTGGGAGGAGGGAATACGAGTGTATGTATGGAGGCTGCAGCGATAGCTCTCAAAGGACTCCTGGGTTTGGTATGTGATCCGGTAGCCGGATTGGTAGAAGTGCCCTGTTCCAAACGGAATGCGACATCGACTGCCAATGCGATTATATGTGCTGATATGGCCCTGGCAGGAATCAATAGTTTTATCCCTTTTGATGAAGTTGTGGACGCCATGTTTCGGATAGGGAACATGATGTCGAGTGATTTGAGAGAAACAGCCCGGGGTGGCTGTGCTGTAACTCCCACCGCATTGGCATTCACCAAAACAATCAGATGACAGAATGTAAAACTGACCTGTTCCCGAACCCAATATCCCCAGCTGTTTCATATTGATTTGGCAACAGTATGCTAAGATGTCAAGTAAAGATAGGCATCTTAAAGCTGAGGAGAATCGAGGGATGTATTGATTAGTAAAGGGCAAAAACAATGTAACTGGGTCATCAAGAGTCTGAACAATAATACATATCTAACCGGCATCACATGTGCTAGTATGGAGGAAATAGCTTGAATTTGATCCATCTTATACCGGCATGAGTGAAAGGAGAAAGTTTAATGACTAAGAGTAATTCACTTAAAGAGATACTCGGTCCCGGGTGGGGTAATCGGGTTAGCTTTGATGAGCTGGAAAGAAAAATATATGCTCACGATATGGGAGTCATTCCATCTATGGTTAGACCGCTGGTTGGAAATCCTATACCTGACGGTATAGTCCAGCCGATTTCAGAAGAAGAATTAATTGATCTAGTAAATATGGCCAACCAGCATAACATCAAACTTACTCCACGAGCCAAAGCCACTTCCGGATATGGCGGTGTGCTGCCGGTGGACGGAGGTCTGGTGGTTGAGTTTAATCGTATGCGCAGGATAATAGATATAGATGAAGCTAACCGTACGGCTGCAGTTGAAGCCGGAGTGGTATGGAAGGAACTGGAGTATCAGCTTAATCAGAAAGGTTTGACTCTGGCAGTTTACCCTACCAGCGCACCATCATCTACGGTGGGAGGATGGTTAGCTCAAGGGGGGGCTGGAATAGGCAGCTATGAATTCGGCTATTTCATAGATAATGTAGTATCAGCGCGGGTGGTCAGGCCAGATGGGGTGGTGCAGGAGTTTGTAGGAAAAGACCTGGAACTGATAAGTGAAGCTAACGGCATCACCGGATTTATTACTCAGGTAGTTGTGAGAGTTAAACAGTTGAAACCTATGCATACCAATGCGATAGCATTTGACGCGGTGGATGATCTGGCTGGTTTCATGGACGGGCTGTATCATCGCAAGGTCATGGTATGGTCGGTCAGTTTTATCAATCCCGAGGCGGCCCGGATGAAAAACCAACTTCCGCCTCATCTGCATCATGGTCGGCCGGTAGAAAATACACACCGCCTGATAATCCCGGAAAAATATATCGCTTTATTGGCTTGTACTGCGGATCGGTGTGACTTGATCCTGAATGATGTAATGGAACTGGCAGAACAGTATCATGGAGAGTTACTGGGTGAAGAGATCTCCAACCACGAGTGGGAGGGCCGTTTTGAGCCCATGAAAGCTAAAAGGATCGCACCATCATTAATTCCCAGTGAAGTAGTAGTCCCGGTCAGTGAATTGGCTGCTGTGATTAAAGAGACCAGCCAGGGTATAAAACAGCCTTTCATTTTAGAGGGATTTGCTACCAACCGCAGAGAATTCGTGCTGTTGGGATTTATTCCTCATGACGAGCGTACCTTGAATTTCAATTTAGCCTATGGTCTGTCATTGACTGCACTGGAGACCGCCCGTAGAAATGGAGGGCGTCCCTATGCTACCGGACTGTACTTCACCGGATTTGCTGCTGAAGTGCTGGGAAAGGAACGACTGGAGAGGCTGCAGCAATTCAAGCACGAAGTGGACAAGAATGAAATTATGAACCCGGGTAAAGTAATGGATGGGACCTTGATAGCCAGCGGGCTAAAAATAGCCAGTGCTTTCGAGCCTCTGATAAGAGTATTTGGTAACTGGGCCAAGGCCAAACAACCCGGGGAAGTATTTAAGGATAGAAAGGATATACCTGGCGATGTGGCCTGGTATACTTATGCCTGTTCCCAGTGCGGATATTGCGTAGATGATTGTGACCAGTACTACGGTCGGGGATGGGAGTCTCAGTCCCCCCGGGGTAAGTGGACCTTTTTAAAATTATTCCTGGAGGGGGAAGTGGAATGGACTCAAAAAGCTGTTGATAACATTCTGGCCTGTACTACCTGTGAACTATGCAACCGTACCTGTCAGCTGGACCTGCCCAATGAATCTTCCTGGCTCAAACTGAGGGGACTGTTGGTTGATGAGATGGGGTATCGAACCTTTCCACCGTTTGAAATCATGGTCAATACCATGCGTCAGCAGGGTAATATATGGGGCAGTTATGCCCGTAATCGGGATGAATGGATGACAGATGAAATTAGAGCCTTTGTCAAAGAGCAGGGCGAGTTTGCTTTCTTCCCGGGATGTACATCCTCTTTTGTTGAACATGATGTGGCACAGGCTGCGGCTCATATTTTGAATGCAACCGGAATAGAATTCACCTATATAGGTAAAGAAGAAGATTGCTGTGGAATTCCTATGCTGGTAGCTGGACGATGGGAAGTATTTGCTGAGACTGCAGCCAAAAATATCGAAAACATGAAGAAAATTGGTGCGAAAACAGTTATTACCACCTGTCCGGCCTGCTGGCTGGTATGGGAAATATACTACCGGCACTGGGCGGAAGATAATGGTATCGAATACCCATTCCATGCTATGCACTATGCTGACGTACTGGCAGAAAAAATTGAGGCGGGTGAGTTTAAGCTGCCGGGTGATATCAACCGGAAAGTAACTTACCATGATCCCTGTCATATGGGTCGGGCGGGAGTTCGATTTGAAGGCCCGCGTACCCTTATCAATGCCATACCCGGCAGTAATTTCCGGGAGATGCGATTCAATAAGTACGATGCTCACTGCTGCGGGGCGGTATTGAGTCTGGTCGCTGATCCGGATGTAGCTGAAGAACTTGGCGCTGTTCGGATACAAGAAGCTCTGGATGTAGAGGCGGATACCTTGATCACCGCCTGTCCCTGCTGCCGGGTGCAGTTAAAACGGTCCCGGGATCTAAGGCAGATGCCCATTGAAATCAAGGACCTGGCTACTCTGGCTGCGGAGTCCCTTGGTTTTAAAATACCCGATTCTGATCTGGTGATCGATGAAAAGTGGGGCGTATTTGAACAGATGATACGCATGCTGACCCCCTGGGGAATGGCTGAGATGATGGCAGAAATGATTCCGGATATGATCGAAGCTATGCCAGACATGTATCGCAGCATGATGCATATGGCGCTTGAATCCCCGGATGTTTTTAAGGAACCCATGATTAGCATGATGAAAAGCGTTATGCCGGCTTTATTCCCCAAACTGTTGCCGGATATGATGCCTAAAATTATGCCCCGGATGCTGGAAAAGGTAGGAGAGGCCATAATAATGCCCGACTATCTCAAGGAGCAGATGCCCAACTTGATGCCTAAAACGATGGAGGTTCTAATGCCAAAAATGCTGGATGAAATTATCCCTCACTTCATGCCGCATATGCTGGATTACATCAGGACAGCAGGAAAGCAGGGGGAGAAATAAGCTGGCCCAGTGTCACCCGGCGATAAATTTATCCAGTTTAAAACTAGGTGAACCCGGTTGGCAGGGTATGAAAGTGAGTAAAGATGGAAGCCAATTTACTCCATGACATAGTCATAATATTCGGTATAGCGGTAGTAGTACTATTCATATGCCATCGGCTCAGAATATCGTCCATAGTTGGGTTCCTGTTGACTGGTATACTGGCAGGCCCATATGGTATTGGCCTGGTTAAATCTGTTCATCAGGTAGAAGCGATAGCTGAAATTGGTGTTGTTCTCCTGCTGTTCAGTATTGGTCTGGAATTTTCCTTTAAAAGTTTGGTCAGGATTAAAAAGACCATCCTGCTGGGGGGGAGCTTTCAGGTCGGATTGACCATTCTGTTAACCTTCATCATAGCTCGTATGATGGAGCTGCCAATAAATCAGGCAGTATTCCTGGGGTTTATAGTTGCTCTCAGCAGCACTGCTATTGTACTCAAACAGCTGGGGGAAAGACTGGAGATGGAAGCGCCTCATGGCAAGACAGCGCTGGGTATTCTCATCTACCAGGATATAATAGTAGTGGCTATGATGTTATTTACCCCCTGGTTAGGTTCCGGAACTGCAGAGACTACCTCCCTGTGGATGGTGTTTATTAAGGCTGCTGTTCTAATTGTGATGGTAATTATTCTATCAATATACGTGATTCCACCGGTACTTTATCAAGTCACCAGGACCCAGAGCCGGGAATTATTCATGTTAAGTATCATAGTGATATGTTTTTCTATAGCCTGGCTTACTTCCAGTGCCGGTCTTTCGCTGGCCCTAGGGGCGTTTCTGGCCGGGCTGATCATTGCCGAATCGGAGTACAGCCATCAAGCTCTGGCTAATATCATACCTTTTTTAGATACATTCACCAGTTTGTTTTTTGTGTCCATTGGTATGCTTTTAAGCCTGCAGACAGCTTTCGCACATCTGGGTATCATCATTATTTTTACTCTAGCCATTCTTACCCTAAAAGGGCTGGTAGCTTCTCTGGCTGCGATAATCCTAGGATATCCGTTGAGGGTGGCGGTGATGGTTGGATTCACCTTGTGTCAGGTAGGGGAGTTTTCCTTTATCCTGGCTCAGAGCGGAATAGCTAATGGTTTGCTGAGCAGTGAACTCTATCAGGGATTTCTAGCTGCATCCATATTGACTATGATGCTGACCCCCTTCCTTATTGCAGTTGCGCCTCGGGCAGCTGAGATGATATCTAAACTTCCCCTGCCAGAGAGACTGCTGAGCGGCAGATATCCCTGGACGGTTGATCTAAAAGCTGATATTGATCAGGAAAACCATCTGGTCATTATAGGTTACGGGGTGAACGGCAGAAACTTATCCCGGGCAGCTCTCTACGCCGGGATACCTTATGTCATATTGGAAATTAACGCTGAAACGGTACGCCAGGAACAGGAAAACGGTCAGCCTATATATTTTGGCGATGCAACTCACGAAACGGTTTTAAACCACATCAAAATCCAAACCGCAAGAGTTGTGGTAATCGCTATAAGTGATTCGGCTGCCCTTCGAAGAATAACTTTCGTGGTAAGAAAACTGAATCCGCTTACTCATATAATCGTTCGCACCAGGCTGGTCGCAGATATGGACGATCTACATGAACTTGGTGCCAATGCAGTGATTCCCGAGGAATATGAAACCTCGGTGGAGATTTTTGCCCGGGTACTGGATCAGTACATGGTGCCCCGAAACGAAATAGAAGACTATATTTCACTGGTACGCAGCGAGAATTATGAAATGCTGCGAAGCGTCTCGGCCTTGGGCAGAGAGATGAATATACTGAAAAAATCCCTGAGTGATATGGAAGTAAAGAAAATGAGAGTTGAGAAAGAATCGGAAATAGTAGGCAAAACTCTCTTGGAGGCAGATTTTCGCAAGCGACACGGCGCTACCATCCTGGCTATAAATCGAGGAGAAGAGTACATCCCCAACCCGGGCGCAGAAAATACAATACAGTCTGATGACTGTTTGATAATGATAGGAAGACCAGATGAAATCAGGAGCGCGGCTAAAATGCTCAGCAGAGCTTAGAAAGGATCAGTGGGGTCGGGTACTAACATGGGACACGGGGACAGGTTCCTTGTCCCCGTTAATTGCTGGGACAAGGAACCTGTCCCCGTGTCCCTAATTAAATATTAAAAATCTTGTATACCAGATAAAAAAGTCTTACACTATTTATATAGATCAGGTGATTATATTGGTGCTGGCCAAAAGATCAGATATTACTAAACATATCCTTTATTTATTAGGAAAGTATGGGCTTAATTAACCAGGATCATAGACCAGCTTAAACCATATGGAAAGGATTCTTTTGGTTATGAAATTAGAACAATGCATTAATTTCGCGCTGACCAAGGCACAACAGGCGGTACAGCAGCTTTTTAAGGCTGAATTGGCCCCTTTTGGAATAACACCCGGCCAGTATGCTATATTAAGCTGTCTGTGGGACGAGGATGGGCAAACACCAAAGCAGTTGGCTGACCGTCTTTCGCTTGATAGTTCATCCATTACTGGAATATTAGATCGCGTGGAGCAGAAGGTCTTGATAGAGCGGCAGCCTTGTCCGCGGGACCGAAGGGCTATACAGGTAGTTTTGACCAGTAAAGGGCGAGCATTAGAACAGCCCGTAAACCAGGCCATTATTGATGCCAATAAGAAGGCCCTGGCAGAATTTAAAGATCAGGATTCCGAAAATCTAAAAAAATATCTGCATAAACTTAACCCTGGGGAATAGACGGGGGTTTTAACTTTGGGATCCAGAGCCGACATAATATTAAGTCCTGGTTAGTTGAAGAGTCTTCCTACCAACTTCTCGAATTCATTGAACATACAGGGGAGATATTTGCGGTTCTGGCGCAGGGCTTCTACCAATCCTTTATAATACCATTCCTGTTCCTGGCGGCCCCGATTGAAGCGATTCCATATTTCTTCACCATATATTTCATAGTCCCGCAGCATAGTGCGGATATTATTCAGCTTGTCGGCCAGAGTCGTCAGCCAGATATCACGATCAACATCCTGGAGTGACTGCAGGGTATGATTCTTTCGTTCTTCCCAGGGCAGTGATTTATCAGGTTCAGAACAAGCCTCTACCAGGGCACGAACCCTATTTCCAAAAAGCTCGTCCACTTCTTCCAGAGTCAAACTGCTGTCCTCTACCACATCATGTATAATCCCTGCTATCACCGCATCGGTTGTAGCCCCGGCTTCAGCTAGAATAATGCCTACCGCCATTGGATGTGAAATATAGGGAATGTTCGTGCCTTTACGAACCTGGCCAGCATGTGCCTGGGCGGCCAGTTCACATGCCTGTTCAATAAGAAAATCACGGTTCATAAGAAAAGCCTCCTATTTTTCCCCACAGTTTACGCTGTCCATCTATGGTCGTATGGCTAATCAATTCTCCTTTACAATCATAACTGGACAGGGGGCTAACTTGGCTACCCGGTCGCTGACACTTCCCAGCAGCAAGCCTGATACGGCACCCAGACCGCGGCTACCCATGACAATGAGGTCACAGATTCCGTCTCGGGCTTTAGCAATAATTACCTGAGAAGGGATTCCCCATTCAAACTCAGTTTCAATTTCTACATTAGTTGGACTAACAGCTTTAAGGGTGTCCGCTAGAATCGTTTCTGCACCGGTTTTTAAACCATCCATCATGGCATCAGTTATCATTGGCAGAGATTGAGGAGGCCCCATGCTAAAAAGCTGGGAGTGATTAATCACATGCAGGATCGTAATTTTGCTGCCATGTTTTTGAGCGATAATTACCGCTTTGCGAGCAGCATTGGTGGAAAATTTGGAACCGTCTACTGGGACTAGAATATGCTTGAACATAAAATTCCCCCTTTAGTTATTGTGTTTAAATACAAATAACAACAGGTTACAAATGGAATGGATCCAGTAAAGACTAAAAACACATTCATATGGAAAGCAAGCAGAATGTTAAAACTTGGATAATTAAAACTGCTTAACTTTATTATACTTTAGATTGGCATATTTCCAAAGAACACCATTAAAAAAACGAAAACCCGCAGATGTGCGGGTTTTCCTGGAGCACAAGCTAATCGGCCTGGCATCTTGCCGACTTCGTCGACGATCTGGGACCTGATATAATCAGGTATCCTTTTCATCGCCAGCCGTTTCTATATCTCGGGACCCAAAATAGTGATCTAAAAAATTGTACAACTCCACTACCTGCTTACCTTCCAGGGTCAAACAGGTAGGTTGGATATAGGTACCGTTTTCGGTGGTGCTCTCCGCAGAAAAAATTCTTAAAAGCAAATTGTCATCTTCCTGCGAATCATAACCGAAGTATTTCAGCGCTGCTATAGTGTCATTACTCTTATCCAGACATTTGGTCATAACATCAAACCCACGAGTCTTTTTCATCCTATGACACCTCCCCACTATATTTATTGTATTTTCAGAAGAATAGTATATTCCATATAAAAGCTAAAAGCATTTAACAAATTATAACAAAGAATTTATTAAATGTATGTTAAGTTAAGGTTAATCCGGGTCAAACCTAACCGGTCAGTTCATAAGCTCAGCCCGAATTATTGAAGTTGGATATCGAGTCTAAAGGGGCGATTAAGGGGT
Organism: Syntrophomonas sp.; assembly: GCA_016841875.1. Lineage (GTDB taxonomy): Bacteria > Bacillota > Syntrophomonadia > Syntrophomonadales > Syntrophomonadaceae > JAAYJK01. The sequence goes on along the minus strand of JAENYG010000029.1, from coordinate 9,584 downwards.
AGCATGGGGTTTAAGTATGATATTTATGATACTTGGAATTATTGAATCTGTTAAGGGAAATATTAAATTGCTAATATCAAATGATTAAGGAAACCAAATAGGGTATATGCTAAGCGAACCCAAATGAAAATAAGCACAGGAAAAGAGATGCAAGGTAATCAGGCCTTGCATCTCTTTTTGGACAAAAGATGGGGGATATGTTGCAACATATTCTTTTGCTTAGGCAGCTTGACCTGTCTAACTAAATGAGAGAAAATGTACATATGAACAATAATTCAGGTGTACGCATTTAAAAGAAGGAGGCAGACCATGACTCAGTCACTTGATGATATTTGCCAGGTAAGATGTATTCATACAGAGAAGGTGGAAAAGGCCCGTCAGTATATGCTGCAAGATAATATAATCAATAGTCTGGCCGAACTTTTTAAGTGTATGGGGGATCCGACCCGTCTGAAGATTCTCCATGCTCTGCAGCAGCAGGAACTATGTGTTTGTGATCTCTCCGTGGTGGTTAATTCATCAGAATCAGCCGTATCGCACCAACTCAGACTGCTGCGAACCCAGAAACTGGTTAAATTTCGGCGGGATGGAAAAGTTATATATTACTCACTTGATGATCATCATATTGGCATGTTATTTAACCAGGGATTAGAGCATGTAAATGAGTGAAATTGACCCTGGTCAGAGAGAGTTTCCATAGAGCCTTAAAAGAAGATATGCTTTAGGGCGCGTGAGGATGCTTTTATAAGATCATCAGGTAGAGAAGGAAAATTATACTATAAGAATCTGAGGCTATTAATAAAATTGGGGTAAAACATATTAAAAGGCTGACAAGTACCTGAACCTGAGCGTTAGAATCTGCCGGGAGAAAGGAAAAGAACCGGATTTATGAAATATTTTCTGCAGGGACTCACTTGCGTCAACTGTGCCGCCAAAATTGAAAAAGAAATCAACCAAATACCAGAATTAAGAGATGTAAAAATCAACCTGGCTACTATGTCCTTGAATTTAGAACCTTCATTTGCTGATAACGTTCAGAAGATAGCAGATCGCGTGGAACCTGGTGTTCGTCTGGTAGCCATAGATAAAACTGCGGTTAAGGCCCAAAGGGTGGATTATTATTATCCGAAGAATAGCCTCATCCGAATATTTATCAGCGCAGTATTGCTGGGGGGAGCTCTGCTATTAGACAGAAAAGATAATTATGGCGATATTTCTTATCTGTTCTATGCAGGCGCCTATCTTATGGCCGGGTATCCTGTATTGACCAGGGCTATGAATAATATCTTGAAAGGACAAATATTTGATGAAAACTTCTTGATGTCTATTGCTACAATAGGCGCTATAGCAGTTAATGCCCTGGGAGAAGCAGTCAGCGTTATGCTTTTTTATGCTGTTGGACAAATGTTTCAGGATATGGCAGTAAACAGGTCGCGCCGTTCGATATCAGAGCTTATGGACCTTCGCCCGGATTATGCTAACTTGCTGCTGAACGGCAGAAGCGAAAAGGTGGATCCCGCTGAAGTCATAGTGGGGCAAATTATCGAGATCAAACCAGGTGAAAGGGTGCCATTGGACGGTATTGTCATAGAAGGGAGATCATATGTAGATAGTTCTGCACTGACCGGGGAATCTAAACCGCGTCGAGTTGAAGCGGGGATGGAAATTCTCAGCGGAGTTGTCAATAGCTCTGGGCTGCTGAGAATAAGAGTTAGCAAAGAGTATGCGGAATCCTCGGTTTCAAAAATATTAGAATTGGTGGAAAATGCGGCAGGTCGGAAAGCACCTGCAGAACAGTTTATCACCCGCTTTGCAGGTCGGTATACTCGACTGGTAGTAGCAGGAGCACTGCTGACTGCCTTTATTCCTCCGCTGTTTATATCCGGAGCAGCTTTTGACGATTGGATTTATAGAGCTCTTATTCTATTGGTTATATCCTGTCCCTGTGCCCTGGTGGTCTCCATACCTCTCGGTTACTTTGGGGGCATAGGCGCTGCTTCCCGGGCTGGTATTCTGGTTAAAGGAGCTAATGTTCTGGATCAATTGGTAAATGTGGACACAGTAGTATTTGATAAAACGGGCACCCTCACACAGGGAATGTTTAAAGTGATTCAAATAGAAAGCAGAAATGGCTTTAATGAAAAAGAAATATTGGAATGGGCAGCCTTAGCAGAAATATATTCCAGCCATCCTATAGCCAGATCAGTTAGAGAAGCATGGCCGGGTAAACTAGACCCGGATCTGATTGAAAAATATGAAGAAATCGAGGGCAGCGGCATTAAAGCGGTTATAAAAGGCACCCGGGTTTTGCTTGGAAGCAGCTTGCTATTGGATAGGGAAGGAATAGAGCATATAAGAAAGACTGAACCGGGGACCATGGTTTATGTGGCAGTCGATGGGCGGCACGCTGGCTGCTTGCTGATATCCGATGAATTAAAAATAGATGCAGCTGATTCAATACATCAGTTAAAACAATTGGGTGTGAGACAAATCATAATGCTCAGCGGAGATGATAGAAACACTTCGGAGATAGTCGCCGGTGAATTAGCGGTAGATCAGGTATATGCTGAACTTCTTCCCCAGGACAAGGTAGAACAGATGGAGGACATAAAAGAATTTATTCCAGATAAACAGGGACAGCTGGTATTTGTAGGTGATGGCATAAACGATGCCCCGGTGCTCACCCGGGCAGATATTGGTGTGGCCATGGGAGCACTGGGATCTGATGCCGCTATTGAAGCGGCTGATGTGGTATTGATGGATGACCACCTGAACAAGCTGCCCCGTGCCATCCAAATAGCACGGTTCACAAGAAAAATTGTCATCCAGAACATTATCCTGACCCTGGGAATAAAAGCCGCCGTTGTCATTTTGAGCTTAATGGGCGCAGCGGCTATGTGGGAGGCAGTATTTGCCGATGTGGGGGTAGCTTTGCTGGCAGTCCTTAACTCAACCCGCACCCTGCGGGCCGCGAAACATTTTTGAGAATAGTTTGGCCGACCACTGCTGGCGAGTAGTGGTTGCTTTTAGTTAGTTCTGATTCTTCCTTTCCCGTGGCAGGATGCTGTCTGACTTAATACGGGATTCAGATGGTTATTATGGTTGTGATATCCCTCCTGGCAAAATTATCTTCTTGACAAAAACAAATACTAACAGGAAAATAATAGCAAAGTAAATATAAGTATTCTCACCTCAAGGGTTTTTTGCCTGAGAGCGAGGAAGGCGCCCAAATAAAATACTGGAACATAGTGCACCTCTTTCCTCTCTTATGGCGGGAAAGGGGTATTTTATTGGGAGGGGATATTAATGAGTCTTAATTCCACGCCCCGTGCCAACAGACATCATATTGCCTTTTTGGGCAGGACTAATGCGGGAAAATCAAGTCTGATCAATGCTGTCAGCAAGCAAAACATCGCCCTGGTTTCCCCAGTGAAAGGTACAACTACCGATCCGGTATACCGTCCAATGGAACTGCTTCCAGTCGGGCCGGTGGTCATGATCGATACTGCCGGCCTGGATGATGTCAGTGAACTGGGAGAATTGAGAAGAGAGAAAACCCTGGATATTATAAATAAGGCTGATCTGGCAGTGTTAGTAATAGATGCACTGGAAGGGTATACAACTTATGATCGATCTATTGCTGCCCTATTAAAAGAAAAAAATGTACCCATAGTGGCGGCCTGGAATAAAATTGACTGCAGTGCCAATATTCAGATGAATGAACTACCTGAGCAGGTCGGGTTTCCTATTATACCGGTATCAGCTCTGACCGGGCAGGGGATAGAAGAACTCAAGAAGATGATGATAGAAAACCTGCCGAATGAAAATGACAAATTTCGGCTGGTGGGCGATTTAATTGATCCAGGAGATTTTGTAGTACTGGTTGTACCGATAGATAAGGCTGCACCCAAAGGAAGACTCATACTGCCTCAGCAGCAGGCTATACGCGACATCCTGGAAACCGATGCTATAGCTGTGGTCACTAAGGAATATGAACTGCGAGAAACGTTGGCTAATCTGGGTAGAAAACCTAAAATGGTCATTACTGATTCCCAGGTATTTTTAAAAGTATCTGCTGATACACCAAAAGATATTATGATGACCTCTTTTTCTATACTTTTTGCCCGTTACAAAGGAGATTTGGTGGAATTGGTCAAAGGGGCCTCAGCTATAGAAAATCTTCAAGACCATGATCGGATATTGATCAGCGAAGGCTGTACTCACCACCGGCAATCCGATGATATAGGGACTGTCAAGATACCACGCTGGCTCCGCCAGAGGACTGGAAAACAGCTGATATTTGACCATGTAGCTGGCATTGAATATCCTAAAAATCTGGGTGAATATGCATTGGTAGTTCACTGTGGTGCCTGTATGCTGAACCGAAAAGAGGTAATGCACCGTATAGAACAAGCCAAAAATGTCGGAGTTCCCATTGTGAATTACGGAGTGCTTATTGCCTGGGTCCACGGTATATTGGATCGGGCTTTGATACCGTTTCCACTGGCCAGGATGGAATTGGCCGCAGAAAGGACCGAATAACATATGGAAACAGAAATGACCTATCGTATAGAAGAGGATATGCTGGGAAGGGCAGAGATTCCTGCTGATGCCTATTATGGAATACATACTGCCCGCGCTTTGGAAAATTTCAGGGTATCGGGCAGAAAAACCAATCAAAACCTGATTTATGCGATAGTTCTGGTAAAAAAGGCTGCGGCCATGGCCAATGTTCATATTGGACAACTGACAGAGGATAAAGCTCAGGCAATTATCAAGGCCTGTGACGATATTCTGACAGGGAACCTGGATGAGCATTTTATTGTAGACGCCATGCAGGGTGGGGCGGGAACTTCCAGCAACATGAATGTCAATGAAGTAATAGCTAACCGGGCTCTGGAAATAATGGGAGAGAAAAAAGGCGATTACCAGATAATTCACCCCCTGGACCAGGTAAACTGCTGTCAATCTACCAATGATGTATATCCTACTGCTCTACGGATTGCAGCTATCAAGCTGCTGAGAATTTTAAGCGAATCCTTTGCGAATCTCCAGGAAAGCCTGCAGGCGAATGAAAACAAATTCAGCGGCATATTGAAATTGGGGCGCACTCAGTTAATGGATGCGCTGCCGATAACGGCAGGCCAGGAATTTGGTGCTTATGCGAGAGCTGTATCCCGGGACAGATGGCGGCTGTATAAAATTGAAGAAAGGCTCAGAGAAATTAATCTGGGAGGTACTGCAATAGGTACAGGAATTAATGCTCCGCTGGCTTATATCTACACAGTAACGGATATTCTGCAGGATTTAAGCGGATTGGGGTTGGCCAGAAGTGATTTCCCCATAGATAACACTCAGAATATGGATGTCTTTGTTGAAGTATCCGGGCTCTTAAAATCAGCGGCAGTTAACTTGATAAAAATCGCCAATGATTTGCGGCTGTTGTCATCAGGACCAGTCGGAGGAATAGGGGAGATAAAGCTTCCGGCTGTTCAGGCCGGTTCATCTATAATGCCGGGTAAAGTGAATCCGGTAATATGTGAGATGGTGGTTCAGACTGCTATGAAAGTCATATCCAATGACACCTGTATTACTCTGGCAGCAGCATCAGGCCAGCTGGAGCTCAATGCCTTTATACCATTGATAGCGGAATGCCTGTTGGACTCTCTAGAGATACTCACCAAGGCCGTTGATATTTTTAATAAAAAATGTATTAAAGGAATTATAATTGATGTAGATAAATGCAGGGAACATGTAGAGGCCTCCTCCGCTCTGGCGGCCGCATTAATCGACTATACTGGCTATGACCAGGCGGCCCGGATAGCCGAAAAAGCTCGTCAAAGGGGAAAAACTATTAAACAGGTGCTGGTGGACGATGATATTATGACTGAAGAACAAGCCTTGCAGATCCTAAATCTATTTCAAGTAACAAAACCAGGTATCCCAGGAAAATAGAACAATCGATGTTTAGGCTTAAATGATTTTACGACAATTGCTTGGTTTCTTGTCCCGGTGGGGATAAATCGATATCATGTGCCAACTCAGGTGCCTTCCGTTTCTTTATTTCCGCTATAAATTATTAGCCAGTGTATAGCAAATAAAAATTATTCATATCATAGTTAGCTTATAGCTCATTTATCTTCAGCAGGTGCATGTCAAATTATGACAAAAACCTTGAGTTTAATAGTATATTGTTATACATAATAACATTTATTACATCCAAGGGAGGCAGCACCTGTGGAAAATAGAGAAAATTTAGAAAAGCAGTCCTTGTATGAATGGACTGAATTGTCAACCCTAAATATGAATCCGCTTGATATGCAGGACGATCTTACTTCAATTGTCTCCGACTGGTTGCTGCTATACCAAAAAAATGCTGCTGAACAGCAGGAAGCAGATGTCCCAGCTGCAAAAGGATACAAAAATTTAACTACTCGAACTAGAAAACATCATATATCTGACCTGGTAGATATCTCACTTATACATAAGTTGTTGTATGAATGCCATGCAATTACAGGAGTTACCAATGCCCTTTTGGATAATGATAATAATATTCTAAGTGCAGTAGGTTGGCTGGATATTTGTACCAAATTTCACCGAGTCTGCCCGCATTCGGAAAAACGATGCAGGGAAAGCGATAGTTTTATATTTTCCCATATTGAAGATGGAGATATATGTTATAAGTGTTTAAATGGACTTACTGACTATGCTGTTCCAATCATTGTAGAAGGGCAAAAACTTGCTGCTGTATATGTGGGACAGTTTCTGCACGAACCGCCTGACATAGAATTTTTTCGCCAGCAGGCCAAGGAGTGTGGATTTGACGAAGCAGCCTACATGAAGGCACTTGAACAAGTTCCAATAATTCCTGAAGATCGCCTGCAAAACATCATGAATTTCTACTCACAGCTAGTTCAAGTTTTTGCTACTATGGGCCTGGAGCGGATACGCCAGTTAGAAGCTGCAGAAGATAAATTTACCAAAGCCTTTAAAGGCATTCCAATAATAATGTTTATTACTACCTTTGATGAAGACGGTCTGTTCATTGATGTTAATGATTACTTTTGCCAGGTTATTGGTTTTAACCGTGAAGAGATGCTGGGCAAAACCTCATTGCAAGCAGGATTTTGGTTGGACCCAAATGACCGCGCACTGGTACTCAGCATGATTAAAAAGAAGCAGGCGGCACGAGATATGGAAATACGGTTTGGGACCAAAAGCGGAGAGCAGCGATTGGGATTATTTTCAGCAGAAAGAATTGATATAGCCGGGCAGGCCTGTATACTCAATCTTTTGATTGATATTACCGAGAGGAAACAAATGGAGATAGAAATGAACCGTCTGGATCGCCTGAATCTAGTTGGAGAAATGGCTGCTAGTATAGGTCATGAGATAAGAAACCCCATGACGACTGTAAGAGGTTTTCTTCAGATGTTACAGGGTGAAGAGAACTATTTGGATGACAATGAAACCCTGGAACTGATGATTGATGAGCTTGACAGAGCTAACGCAATAATTACAGAATTTCTTTCTCTGGCCAAACACAAACTCGTTAAACTGGAAATAACTGACCTTAACCTGATAATAAAAACTATGCTGCCCCTGTTTCAAGTACATGCTATATCACAGGATAAGTTCGTAGAGCTTGAACTGGGACATATTCCCAGGCTTTTTCTGGATGAAAAGGAAATACGTCAGATGCTGCTCAACCTGGTTCGTAATGGACTAGAAGCGATGCTTCCGGGCGGGATACTGACCATAAGAACCGCCATGAAAGGCGAGTACATAATATTATCAATTGAAGATCAAGGCGAAGGAATACCCCCTGAACTGTTGGAGAAAATGGGTACTCCTTTTTTTAGTACTAAAGAACATGGTACAGGACTGGGGTTGGCAGTATGCTATGGAATAGCTAAACGACATAATGCATCTATCGATATTGAGACTGGTTCACAAGGAACCACTTTTAATGTCAGGTTCGAGCGCAGGTCATAAAATTCTAATCATTTTCCAGCAGCATTTTGCTCTGCTTCATATCTAATTTTCGCAATTCTCTAAAGAGTACGATGGCAGTTATCATTGAAGCAGTAAAATCAGATGCCGGGGAAGAAAACCATATACCGTCCAAGTGGAAGAAATGCGGGAAAGTTAAAAGCATTGGTATGAGTAAGATCACCTGGCGCAGCATATTCAGGAACATGGAAGTAAAACCTTTCCCAATAGCCTGAAAGAAATTGGCACTGACGATCTGGAACCCAATTACCGGCAGGCATAACAAGAAGATGTGTATACCATGTATCCCGATTTGAAGCAGCTCTTGATCCGAGGTAAATGCTTTCATGATGGGCGCGGCAAAAACTTGGATCAGAATGAATCCCAGGGTTACAATGAGCGTAGCATAGATGACAGCCAATTTGAGAGATTCTTTCACGCGGGTATACTTTCCTGCCCCGTAGTTAAAACCAATAACCGGTTGTGCACCCTGGCTGATACCAATCACCGGCATGAGAATGAACATGGTGATGGAATAAATTATTCCAAAAGCGCCGATGGCTGCATCTCCTCCATAATTGGCTAAACCCTGGTTGTAGAGAATGATTATCACGCTGGAGACCAGCTGCATGGAAAACGGAGCCATGCCAATACTTAATATGCCCATAAGTATATGCCTGCGCAGACGTAGGTTTTTCAGTTTAAGCCGTACTACACTGGCAGGACTGAGAAAGTGACGAATAACCAGCGAGGCTGAGATAGCCTGGGAAATAACTGTTGCAACAGCCGTACCGGGCATTCCATACCCCAGAATATATACGAAAATAAAATCCAGAACAATATTTAAGCCTGCGTTGAGCAGCATGATATTCATAGAAATACGGGGATTACCCTCAGAGCGAATTGTAGCTCCCAATCCAAAGCTTATATGCTGAAAAACTGATCCAAACAGGATGATGCTGATAAACTGACGTCCATAAGGCAGGATATCAGGACTGGCTCCAAACGCAGTTAGGAGATAATCCAGGGAAAGGAGTAATACTCCCGATACCACTACGGCAATAATGAGGAGCAGGGAAAGCGCATTACCCAGGATTTGTTCGGCTTCGTCCTGCTGCCGCTGCCCAAGACGAATGGAGATCATTGCGCCGGCACCAATGCCCACCAGCATGCCGAAGGCCATGATGATCAAAGAAATGGGCATGGTAACTGTCATTCCTGAAATAGCATCTGCACCTACCACGTTGCCTACAAATAAGCGGTTAATTATTATATAGAAAGAATTGGCCAGCATCCCGATGATAGCCGGCAATGAAAACTGCCATAGAAGATGGCTGATTTTTTTCTCTCCTAATTGAAGGGCTCTTTCATCCATGATTTCATTTCCTCATTCTAAAAATGTTTGATTTTCTAGTCCAATTAAATAAATGGATGCAGACCGGCACTTCCACATAATAATCTCATGCCACCAGCACCATAGGAAATTGTACCATTAATAAAATAATTAATATACAGGAAAAATGGGGTCAGGGCATAATAGTTAATTGTAACAATAAGTGTCGCTAGATGTTAAGCGACCTGTTGATAAAATT
>JAENYG010000006.1 GCA_016841875.1 Syntrophomonas sp. | reverse complement strand
TTAGGTGTCCAAAGTTATTTATCATTTTTTGTTCATTTTTACTTGACGGTTACACTCGTTGTCAGGGCTGTTTCAGGACCCTATATAATATAAAAAATGCAATTCATGATTCATAACAAAAGCAAAGCTTGCTTTTTTATATACTGTCCATAACAAAGTGGGGCCGATTATCTAAAGGGCAACTTCCGACTACATCCCCTAATACCGGAACAAAGCGGCTAAATCTTGACCATCCGGGATTTCATCCTGTTCCCGTACATAGACTTTTCCTCCATTAATGATGGTCTGGATGGCGGTCAGGTCAAACAGGTCTTCATCTTCCGGTTCTTTTTGTCCATGGACAACCACTGCGTTGGCCTGGGTATCAAAGCTGCCCCATTGACCAGCCCCCTGGGCTATGAACAGCGAATCTACTCGGCCATTATAGGCTGCGGGAGCAGCCTCGATAATATTAGAGGTAGTCTTCCCGGTGCCTTTCAGCGGCCCGAAGCGGTTTAAGGCTTCCTGCTCCGCCTGCCGGAAGTACTGCTCGGCCAGCGGCCAGACCATGGTTTGGAGATCCTCAACACTTAACTCCTCTGGATTGCCAGGTATTCCTTCAGCAGCTAGATAAGCATAACTATTGGCTTCCCGGTAAATTGAATGGAGGAACCCCACTCCTACCAGAAATAGTGGCGAATTTTCCTCTCGTAAGATCTCCCGCAGCCCTCGATCAATTAAACGAAAATAACGTAAAATGTTGTCTTTGGAATCGTCAATGCCTACTCCATGGCCATGAAAAATAGCTGCTGCTTGACGATTAGTCCCCTCCAGGGTGTTGGTATGATACTGGAGTTGTTTCTCAGGGTCATCAAACCGCATCGCCTCCGCCATATTGTGAGGGATATCCTCCAGTTCCAATTCTCTCACACTGGCCCGGGTACACTGCAGGAACCGGACTGCGTTTTGGCTGAGAGCCAGCACATAATACAGGCCGTTCCCACTGAGTAGGGGAAGGAGAGGTTTGAGATGAAAGCGTCTGCCAACCTGTAAAAATTCATCAAAATTTATAGGGAGATGGTAATAATTAAAGATGTCTGACGATAGGAATATGGCCAGACCATCTCTTTGATGCTGCCAGAATAAATCATCAATAGTAAGCTTTTTGAGTGGTTCTAAAAGGTGGCTGGCCTGGGAAGAGCGCAGTCCGCTGTTTATCAGGCGTTCTTCAGCTTCGCGAATCAAATTCTTGAGTCTGATACGACCCTGCTTGGTTTCAACTCCTGCTCGAAATGTAGGCAAATAAATGGTAATACATAAATCATCCTGAAAATTTATCAATGTTGTTAACTCGTTATTGGTTAATAAGTTCATCGTTCAACCTCCTCGTCTTTATTATCCCTGTAAGTTTGCTCGGTTATCCTTCTCTATAAAAACTTGGGTTATTGGGCGAAGAGTCGATAAAATCCTCCTTATTATTTGCGGTCAAAATAATCAAAATTTTGCTGCATTAATACTATTATAACAGAATTATAGTTTTTTCTGGGTATATCCCAGAAAATAGCATTTGCCAGTATGCAGAAAACAAATAGCATGAATGGGCAAAATAGAAATCCGTTTAATATGTGGCTTTAAAACTCCGCAGGCGCAGAGAATTAGATACTACGCTTACCGAACTCAGGGACATAGCCCCGGCTGCTATAACCGGTGACAGGAACCCCAGGGCTGCGAAAGGTACGCCTATAATATTGTAAAAGAAAGCCCAGAAAAGATTTTGTTTGATATGTTTCATAGTAGTGCGGGACAGCCTTATGGCTAACGGTATGCTGCGCAGGTCAGACCTCATCAAGGTAATCTGGGCTGTTTCCATGGCCACATCGGTTCCAGTTCCGACTGCGATACCAATATCTGCCGCAGCTAAGGCTGGCGCATCGTTGATCCCATCTCCCACCATGGCCACGGTTTTCCCCTGCTTTTTCAGATCCAGAATCTTTGCAGCTTTGTCACCGGGAAGAACTTCGGCAATAACCTGGTCTATCTCTACCTGCCGGGAAATTGCTCGGGCCGTGCGCTGATTGTCACCAGTCAGCATATAGACTTCTATGCCCATCGATTTGATTTCTTTTATGGCCGCTGCTGCGTTTTCCCGGACCGTATCAGCCACCGCAATAATACCTTCCAGGTTGTGGTTTACAGCCAGCAGCATAGCAGTCTTACCGTCTTCTTCCAGTACGTCCAAGAAGGATTCACTTGAAGATAGGTCTATGTCCTGGTACTTCATTAAACGTCTATTTCCCAGGAGGATATTCATTTCATTCCAATCAACATTTAACCCTAATCCCGGTAGAGCCTCAAAATTTTCCGCATCCGGCAGTTCACCAACTTCATCTTTAGCTTTATTATATATTGCCTCCCCCAGAGGGTGTTCAGAGCGTTTCTCAGCGATACCTGCCATATGGATGATTTCTCTCTCACTCATGGTTCCCAGCACTATAATGTCTGTGACTTCTGGTTTCCCCCTGGTTATAGTACCTGTTTTGTCCAGTACCAGAGTGTCGATTTGGTAGGCTATCTCCAGGTATTCACCCCCTTTAATAAATATGCCGTTTTCTGCTCCAATGCCTGTTCCGACCATGATGGCTGTGGGAGTAGCAAGCCCCAGAGCACAGGGGCAGGCGATAACCAGAACTGCTACTGCGGCAGTAACAGCTGCAGTAAGGCCGTCTCCCAGCCAGTACTGGAGGAGAAAAGTAAGGAAGGCTATGCTAATGATTGTGGGCACGAAGATACCGGATACCCGATCGGCAATTTTTTGAATGGGTGCTTTGGAACCCTGAGCATCTTCGACCATCTTGATAATCTGAGCCAGTACGGTATCTTTACCTACGCGGGTAGTCTTGAATTTAAAACTGCCGCTCTTATTGATGGTGGAGCCAACTACGGGATCACCGGGCATTTTTTCTACGGGCAGGCTTTCTCCGGTAAGCATAGACTCATCCACCAGTGATTTTCCTTCTATTAACTCACCATCCACCGGTATTTTTTCACCAGGCCGAATAAGAATAATATCTCCTATTTGTACTTCCTCCACCAGTATGTCCAGCTCAGTTCCATCCTTTACTATCCGGGCGGTTTTTGCCTGCAGTCCGCTTAGAGCTCGGATTGATGCGGTGGTTTTGCTTTTTGCCACTGCTTCCATATATTTACCGGTCAGAATCAGGGTGATTATGAACGCTGAAGTCTCAAAATACAAGTTGTGATAATCCCCTATGATCATATTATAGACACTGAAAAGGTATGCAGCGGTAGTGCCCATGGCGACCAGTACATCCATATTGCTGCCACCGGAACGCAAGGCCAGAAAAGCGTTTTTGTAAAACCGGTAGCCGATAAGAAATTGAACCGGGGTGACCAAAATCAACTGCACATAAGGGTCATGTAAAACTCGGACTTCTAATCCCAGCAGCATTAAGATCATTCCCAGTATCAACGGGGAACTCAGAATTATGGATGCGATTAGAAGAAGGCGCAGATTTTGAGTCTCGGATGTTTCAGTATCTGCTAGTGCTGGTGTTTCCAGAGATATTTTTTGGGCTGAGTAACCAAGATCTTCGATTGCAGCAGCAATGTCTTCGGTACTGGTTAGTGAAGGATTATGATCAACTACCGCTTTATTAGTGACCAGGTTGACTGCTGCATGGTTGATACCGTCCATGGACTGCAGCTTTTTTTCGATGCGAGCGGCGCAGGCAGCACATGACATACCGGTAATGTCGATTTTAGTTGTTTTACTTACGCCCTCTTCCGTCTGAGCAGAAAAGCCCAGTTTTTCAATATTGTCCAGGAGCGAATCCAAATTCACCAGGGAAGGATCATAGTCTACTGAAGCTTTATTGGTAAGCAAGTTGACGGTGGCCGAGTTTATACCCTCCACTGTTGACAACCTATTCTCAATGCGAGCAGCACAGGCTGCGCAAGACATTCCCGTTATTTTCAGTTCAGCTATTTCATTCATAATTTCATCTCCCGGAGTATCCAATCTGTTCCTGGGGTGTAATGCGATTACTTAGTCATATTATGGCCTTCTTTTATCAATCAGAAACTGGATAGTCGTTTACTGCTTGAAACGCACATAGAAAGTGGTTCCGGAAGGTGAGGAATCTACATTAATAACAGCATTATGTCTTTCAGCAATACTATAACAAACGGATAGGCCCAGCCCGGTGCCGTGTTCTTTGGTGGTGACGAAAGGAGTTCCCAGTTTATTAAGGATTTCCGCTGGAATTCCACATCCCTCATCCTTGACCTCTAGAACTATGCTGCTATCTTCGGTGTAGGTCCGAATAGTAATAGTCTGCATAGGTTCCACAGCTTCCATGGCATTGCGGACTAAATTCAGCAGCAGCTGTCTGATTTCTTTGGGGTCCAGGAGTTGATCAGGGATTTCCTCCAGCTGAAATTCTATATGTTTATCGTGAGCGAGAGCATCTGCTTGAATTAAAATGCTGAGGTTATCAATAATGCGGTTTATATTACCTGGTTCTAATTGCAGTTTTATGTTGGGAGCCAGCGAAAGAAATTCTGTAATGATTGAATCAGCCCGGTCTAACTCTTCAATCATGATATCAAAATATTCACCGTCCTCCCCGTAAGCTGGTTTATCTTTCAACATCTGTAGAAAACCACGTACCGTGGTCATTGGATTTCTCGTTTCGTGGCTTATGCTGGCTGCCATTTGTCCAATTAAATTTAGTCGGTCCAGACGGGCCATTTCTTCCTGGATTTGTATTCTCTGACTGATGTCAGTGATGGAATTTAATAAACAGGGATGGCCATCGATATTGATTATTTCCGATGACATTAAACCGATACGTTTCACTCCGCCTTTAGTGCAAAAGGGAACTTCGAAATTTTGTATTGGTATGCCCTGGAGTATCCTGCCGGTGAGGTATTGCGTATCTTCTATTCTGCACCAGAGGCCGATATCTTTAGTGCTGCTTCCTATAACTTCATCCCGGGTATAACCGGTTAGACGGCAGAACATTTCATTCACATCTATATATTCCCAACCATCCAGGGTAGTGATGGTCATCATACTTGGGCTTGAGTGAAAAGCTTTGGAAAATTTTTCTTCTGAAAGACGCAAAGACTCTTCAGCGCGTTTGCGTTCTGTAATATCGGTAGTCAAAACCGCTATCTGACCAACTGCCAGATAAAAGATGCGGACCGCAATGATTTTATCAAGATGCTCGATATATTCTTCGACATATTGTGGTTCTTTGGTTGATGCCACTTTATTTAATGGGTTCATCAGTTTGGAATATATATCTGGCAAAACCTCACCTAATTTTCTGCCAATCAATTCCTCGCCAGTGGTACAGGTCAATGTTTCAAAGGCCGGGTTAACATCCAAACATTGATAATCCATTTGATTTTTATTATTAGAGTAAGATATTTCATATAGGCTGAATCCTTCGTCTATAGAATTGAATAAAGAACGATACTTGCGATCGCTTAAATGCAGGGCTTGTTCGGTTCTGGTATGTCTTCGCATCTCTGCCTTCAGCATCTCGTTCAAGATGTGCAGACTTTTATTTCTTTCCTGTCCCAGTTTTTCAAATGTGTATATGTTCTTTCTCAGAAAGAGTTGGTTTTCAGCTGAATTTTGAACCGGGTTTTGATACTCGAAATTCTCAATCAGTTTGAATTCCCTTGAACATTTGATTAAAGTGGACTGGTGGTTGCGGACGATGTCTATCATCTGGGCCGCATCACAACTATCCAAATCATAAGAACACATGGCTATGATCCTTTGATCCTGGATAATATGATTGAGTTCTTCTTCATAGTCTTGAAAAGTTTTCCAGTGTTTAGGTTCTAACCAGATGGTGCTGGAAATGATCCGCAGGCCTTCATATCCCTTAGCTACAGCCTTATTAAGCCGGGTAAACAACCCACTTTGCGCTTCATCGAGTCGTAGTTTGCCCTGCCGCTGGTACCAGTCTTTACTATCCATAAATACTATTTGGCCTTTATTGTAATAGGAATCAAAATCTAGCCCAGATTTTTTTAGAGCTATCCTGGCCTGATGAGCGGATAATACTCCAGAAGTTAACCACAGGCAATACTCATTTTTGCTTAACCCTGCTTGTGTAAAAGGAATCAATACTTCCAGCAGATCCTGTTTGGTCTTGTAAAGCAAGCACATATGAGTACCCCAGGGAATTCCATCGAATCTATCTATTATAGTTTCTCGGGATGTATGGTTTATACCTGGTTTTAAACCTGGAGGTTGGTTATCGTCATAGATTAGAGAGAGCACTAATGTTTCCCCCTTCAACTTAATATACTAATTATAGTATTAAATGCTAAACCATGGCAAAAAATTCGGAAAAAATAACCATGTTATACAATATGACATATTTAATAAGAATTATAAGGTTAGTGCCTGGCACCAGTAGCTGCAGGTAAGACCTGGACAGGGAAATTCATCAGGGAAATTACCGTCTATACAGATGGGAGGAGATGCGCACCGCAGCATACCAGGACCTTTACTTATTGCGGTTAGAATTTTTGCTTTTCTTTCGTTTTCCACCTGGATACAAGTTTTTCTCTCTTATTAAAGCCTTACTTGATGAGCCGATCAAATCGCTTCGACCACATTTTTGGAGAGCTTCTACTGCCATTTCACGGTTATCGGGATTGCGATACTGGAGCAGGGCCCGCTGAGCTTTCCTTTCCCAGTCACTGTTGGGTATATGAATGGGTTGGCCGTTTAATGGGTTGAATCCAGTATGATACATACAGGTGGATACGGTCATGGGAGTAGGGGTGAAGTTCTGCACCTGTTCTGGATAATATTGCAGGTTATCCCTTACGAACTCTGCTAATGCAACAGTTTCGTTCAGCCCGCAGCCTGGATGGGCGGAGATGAAATAGGGGATAAGGTATTGCTTTTTTCCCAGCTTCTGGTTGGTGGAATTATATTTCTGTACAAACAGTTCATATTTTTCCCGGCCCGGTTTTCCCATTAATCTGGTTACGGCCGGGGATATATGCTCGGGAGCGATTTTCAACTGTCCGCCGACATGATAGCGGCACAGGTCATAAAGATATTTGCCGGTCGGATCTTCCAGCACTAAATCATAACGCACCCCGGATGCTACTCTGATATTTTTAATACCTTTAAGCTGCCGCATATGAGACCAGAGTTTGATCGAGGGAGAATGGTCGGTATCGAGATTTTTGCATAACCGGGGATAAAGGCAGCTTGGTCTCTGGCATTGGCGGCACTTATCCTGATCTTGTCCTGATAAGCCATACATATTAGCAGAAGCGGCTCCTAAATCAGGTATAATTCCTTTAAAGTCCGGGTGGTCAAGGAATGATTGTGCCTCCCGGGTCAGAGATGGGATGCTGCGGTTTTGAATAAATTTGCCCTGGTGCAGTCCTATGGAGCAAAAATGACAGCCTCCAAAACACCCGCGGTGGGTTAGCAGGGAAAATTGCACCGGGTTCAGGGCCGGAATGCCGCCTGCCTGTTCGTACCTGGGATGGTAAGCACGTTGGAAGGGGATTTCATAGATTGAGTCCAACTGCTTCGTGGTCAGAGGTAGCGGAGGAGGGTTGATTATTACCATTCGGTCTCCATGGGCCTGGGCCAGAGGTGGAGATGAATAGGGATTATTATTATTGAACAGCTGGCGGGTAAAAAGGTTGAAGGCCTGCTTATTGTCCCGTACTTCTTCAAAAGAGGGCAGCTTTAGCGCCCCCGGGGGAAGCGCATCCGAAACATAAGCGGTACCCTGTATATTCCGAATTTGCTTGATATCTTCACCCTGCGTCAAACGCCTGGCAATATCCAGCAGGGTATACTCGCCCATTCCGTAAACCAGGAGATCTGCCTTACTATCCAGTAGTAGGGAACGTCTTATTTGATTACTCCAATAATCATAGTGGGCCAGTCGTCTCAGACTGGCTTCTATTCCTCCTACAATAACTGGTATACCGGGAAAAGCTTCCCGTATCCGATTGGTATAAACGATAGCAGCTCGATCTGGCCGATGACCGTCTTTACCCCCGGGGGAGTATAAGTCCCCGCGACGTTTTTTCTTATCTGCGGTATAATGGCTGACCATGCTATCGAGATTGCCGGCGCTTATACCGAAGAACAAGCGGGGTACCCCCAGTTGTTTAAAGTCATCGATACTTCTCCAATCGGGTTGAGCAATGATTCCTACCCGGTAGCCATGTGCTGCCAGAAAACGTCCCAGCAGGGCAGATGCCCAGGCTGGATGATCAACGTAAGCATCTCCACTTATAAGTATTATATCGAGTTGATCCCAGCCTCTGTTTTTCATATCTTTTTTATTAATCGGCAAAAACTGCACTTCAGCACCCATTTCTAATATTTTTAATTCCTAATTAGTATACCTCATTCTGGTCGGTGGATGCCTCGCAGTATTAGCGTTACAACAGATTATCCTGAACTGCTGTGCTGTTCTAAACTAGATAGTTTAATAGTTTGAATTTATAAAAAAATAAAGGAAATTTAATCTGGCAGGTAGAATTATGCCCTTGAGCTCCGTCCAAAAGCGAAGAGATTAATTATGGGTGAGCGGCGAAGTTAGCTTTGGGCTAATTTAAGATCGAACCTGAAATAATCTAGAGCAAGCAGAATAATTGAAACAGCATTTAAAATATTGAAGAGGTAGCAACATGGAATACCAAATACCAGATACTATTGATTGGAATTCGGTAATGGTCATCATTATCGGTACATTTATGGCTATTTTGAGCGGCAGCAGTATTAATGTCAGCTTACCAGTTATGATGAATATTTTCGGTGTTACTGCAGATTCTATTCAGTGGGTAATAAGTGCTTATATGTTGACTATGGGAATTATGATTCCCATTTCCGGTTTTCTAGGAGATACTTTCGGTTATAAAAGAACCTATATAGTAGCATTGTTTTTGTTTTTAGGTGGATCATGTTTATGCGGCTTAGCCTGGAATTTTCAAAGTCTGGTAGCAGCACGAGTTATCCAGGCTCTTGGTGGTGGAATAATGCAGCCGCTGGGAATGGCATTTATTTATCGTGTGGCACCCAGGGCGAAGATCGGGGTGGTGCTGGGCGTCTGGGGAATTGCTGCCATGGCTGCTCCAGCGCTGGGACCGATGGTAGGGGGATATCTGGTTGAGTATGTAAACTGGCGTTTAATATTCTATATCAACCTGCCAATAGGTGCTATTAGTCTTTTCCTGGCAGGAATTCATCTTAAAGAGACTCCCACAAAGAAGATAACCTGTTTTGATTATGTTGGGGTCGCCACATCCAGTCTGGGGGTCTTCTGTCTCCTAATGGCGTTGAGCAAAGGGGCCAGGGAAGGTTGGGGTTCACCTTATATCGTATCGCTCTTCCTTATAGCAGCGGTTAGTCTCAGTGTGCTGATATGGAATGAGCTGAAACATCCCGAACCCATACTAGAACTCAGGATATTCAAAGACCCTATATTCTCAGCTTCAGTAGGTATCAGCACCATATTGAACATCGGATTGATGGGAGCCATGTTTCTCCTACCGCTGTTGATCCAGGATGTACTTGGGCAGACGGCTATGAAAAGCGGCCTTATCACCTTTCCGGGAGCTCTTGGCATGGCATTGATGATGCCCTTAAGCGGCAGGATTTTTGATAAATACGGAGCCCGGGCCATAGGAGCTGTAGGGATTGGGATAACTATGGTTACAACATATGCTATGTCTGGATTTAATGAAAATACTTCATTTCATATGATGTCATTTTGGATTGCCGCCCGGGGGCTGGGTATGGGGCTGGCAATGATGCCTATTACAACAGCCGGGATGAATGCCATCCCGCTGCATCTGGTAGCCAGAGCATCATCTTTAGGTAATGTTATTCGCCAGGTAGGTGCCTCTTTCGGGATCGCAGTGTTTACCACCATTATGCAGGGACGCCAGGCCATTCACTACGCAGCATCGATTGGGGCTATAAATACCAGCAGTCCAGATTTCTTGTTCCTGCAAACTGCTTATAATGGCATTGCCCATAGTATGGGGATGGGTTATACGGAAACCCAGGTATTGACCTATGGAACGATTATCAAATTGATCGCAAAACTATCACTTATGAAAGCAATCGGAGACTGCTTTCTGATTGCCGCTGCTTTATGCCTGCTAGCCATGATACTGACTCTGTTTTTCAGGGACCGTAAAAGGGAGCCGGTCAGATCAGGGCAGGTGATAGAAAAAACTACGGCCTGAACCTGATCATTGCAAGAAGGGGATGGATAGGGCAGGCAAAATAGAAGTCAAAAACCAAGGTGCTATATTACTGCCCCTAAAACATCTAATGGGGCATCCTCTTGCAGTATATCTTAAATTGTTCCTTGATTGATGATGACAGCTTTTGCAGATGTATTACAAACTTCGTGTGCCTGAGCAGGATATACAAAATGATGACTACTAAAGTAACGGTGAGAGTAATTGTCTCGAAATAGCTGGTTATAAATTCTTTAGCCTGGGCCCCTATCATGTAGATCAACATACCTTCGAGAAAAAATCTGGCCCCTCTGCTTAAAATAGAAGCTGTAATGAACACAGCTTGGTTGATTCGAAAAACACCAGAAGCAATAGTAATAACTTTATAAGGTATAGGAGTAAACCCGGCTATGGCTACCGCCCATCCACTATATTTAGAAAAGAGGTTTTCTGCCTGCTGTATTCGCTGCTTGGAAATCCACCTTTCAAGTAATGGCCGCCCAGCTCTTATCCCGATGAAATAACCTAATACTGATCCCATAACTGATGCGATGGTTGTAACTAGAGCATACCACAAGGATAATCCGGGATTGTTCAATGCAAGTGCGATAAGTACCATATCTGGAGGGATGGGAAAAAAAGAAGATTCTATAAATGATAAGAGAAAAAGCCCATATGTACTATGCGCTATAAAAAACTCCACCGTACTGGACAAGAATTGACCTGACAATAGAATCACTCTCCCTGAAAACCTGCTGATAGTATGAAATCGATACAATGGGTAGGTTGATCCTTTATTATAATACCCATTTTTTACCCTGCATCATAAAATTCAATTTATTAGGATTAAAAGGTGCCTTGGTCAGGCAAGTTACTGGTGCCTGAACTCCATTTTTCCAGGAGTTCGTTGGGTCGGATAAAACCAAGCAGTAACGGTGCAAGAAAAGGATTCTTGAGTTGACTGCGATACTTATATATAGCCGATTTCTTAGAGTGTTTTGCTTCCGATGCCAGAATGTACTGCTGCCATTCGTGGTTTATTCCCATTAATCTCTCAGGAGGAATAACTATTTTATCTTTTACTATTATCCCTGGCTGGGGAAAAAACCAGTGGTGAATAAGGTAACGGTAGGCTAGGATATTGGGCCTGCTTTCTGGCTGGCTGCTTAGAATTTTTTCTACTATGCAGCCCAACGCTGAGTGATCAGTGTGACTGTCTGACGGATGGGGATAGAGAATCACCATCGGGTCAAATTTATCGATTCCCATTTCTACCTGCTTAAACAGTTTATTATCTGATGATTTAACTTTTCCATCTCTGTAATCCCAGAAAACAAGTTGTCCTGATGAAATTCCTAGTAGAGCTGCAGCCTGGTGAAACTCAGCATAGCGTTTTTCCTTCAGACCTTGCTTATTTCCATCAGTAACCAGAATTATTCTCACTATTGCTCCATTCTGGCAGGCATTATAGATGTACCCTCCCACCGCAATACTTTCATCATCGGGATGGGGAGAGAAGACCAGAATGCGGTCTCCAGCCTGGGGAGCAGCAGCTTCGGGGATGGGGTAATTTCGTTGCTGAGACCGCAAACGACTGAGATATCTTACTGATAAAATAACGGTAATAATTAAGCTAACCAAGATTAGACGATTTAACCATAGCATTATTAAGCACCTCATAGTAAATTCTCTCAATTATTTGCAGGCTGGTATTTACTTCGTGCTGTACCACTTTTATAATACTGCGCTGTCCCATGGCCTGACTTAAATTATCGTCCTCTAACAAACGGCAGATTTTATCAGCCAGCTCTTTTGAATCCCCTGGCGTAAACAAAAAACCATTGTCACCATCAGTAACTAATTCCGGCAAAGCTCCTGCCCGTGCTGCAATTATCGGCAGCCCGGATGCCATGGCTTCAAGGGTGACTATGCTCTGGGTTTCCATTTTAGCAGGAATAGCAAAGCAGGCTGCTGATCCATATATTTGTGGCAGATCGGAGCTCTGATAGTCGATCGGGCCTAAAAAGGATACATTATGGGATAATCCCATCTTCTCTGCCATCCTCTTAAAATCTGCTACTAGTTCACCACCACCACACAAGACGAAGTGGGCGTTAACCCGGGCTAATACCAGTGGAATAGAGTGCATCAGGGTCTCGATATTCTTTTCCTTGGCTATTCGACCGACATAAAGAACCAGTGGTTCATCAGGCAGATTATACTTGGTTCTGATTTCGCCTGGACTCCTATGGTTAATAAAGCGCTCCAGATTGACACCATTTGATACCACCGTTACCGGTTGGGTAATACCCAGGCCCAGAAGTTCTTTTTTAACCATTTGACTTGGACATATAACATGCTGACAGGAATTGTAATAACGGATTAACGCCGAAGATAGACTTTTCCTGACATAGGTATGGGCAGGGCGGAGAAATTTTAAATATGACAATACGAAATCCATCGTAAAATGATGGCTGATAACTACTGGAACCAGCTGCGATTTGGCAGGTCCCAGCAAGGCCAAACCGATAGAACCAGGATCCTGTACATGGATTACATCGGGGTTCCAGGATGCTATGAACCCGCGCAGATGGCGCCATCTATAAACTCCCATCCGCAAATCTTTGCGAAATGGATTGGGTATAGAACCAACCCGCCAGACCAGAAAGCCTTTATCAGAATTCTCTTTATAATTCCGACGGTTTTTCGATGGTGCAATGACCACCACCTCATGTCCCTGTGCCGCTAGATATGAAGCTAGATTTAAAGTAGTAACAGATACTCCGGAAATATATGGATAAAAGGAGTCTGCACCTATTAAGATACGCATTTTTATTGTCCGCCTTCCCAGGGTCAAATTTAATATATGTCGGTAAAGTAAGGTAGTATTTATTCAACCTGCGTAACCGTCTTTATCGACTATACTCATTTTGATGGATAGTGTCCATAGACCGCCTTATATTTTTTCATTAAGGGAATCATTTGGAATATTTGAAATTTATTATAAGATTGATATTACCTGGATAAATCTTATTCTTAGGCGATTTGCTTAAAGGCTAATAATAACATCAAAGCATCATGATTATTATAATTATATGGTAGTAGATACAATTTAGCATAAGTTTGTTGTTCTAGCAGAGATGATCGATTAACACTTTATGGGATGTTAAATAAGGAAGAAGGATTATCAGGTAAGAGAAACCTTAGGAGATCATGTCTTTTATAGCTTTATTAATACGACACAAAAGGAATGGGACAGTTATGCAGAGACAGTGCATAATTGGGAGATACAAAGGTACTTAAAGAAATACTAAGCTATATTACTTGGAACATGGAATCGTCCAGAGTACGGTAAATATATGCCCCGGCTGCGGCCGGGGCTCGTGATTGTATTATTACAGGCAAGGGTCTATTTAATGTAAAAAAGTACTTAATACCTGCTTGTTTTACTTCTATTCTGCAGGCTCTGCCTCACCTTCTGTATCTGCAGGGTCATCATCGGAGTTGCTGGTATCATCAACATTTTCATCATCAACGACTTCTTCGTCCCCAGTACTTTCATCAACCGGTTCTTCCTCCGTGAGCAGCCGGATAATTACTTCCGCCATTTGTGCCCTGGTCATAGCAGCATCAGGGTTAAATTTTCCCTGGGCATCTCCACAGAAGAGTCCCTGCTGTTGAAGGGCGGTAATATATCCTAAATCTTCAGGTGATATTAGTATTCCGTCAGCAAAGCAAATATCGCTGCAGTCCACTGGTTCAATACCCAGTGCCTTGGCCAGCATGACAGCTACCTGGGCCCGGTTGGCCTGGGTGGCAGAATGGAAACGATTTATATTGATAATTCCATTCTGGGAGGCCTTTTTGGCTGCCCCTTTGGCCCAGCCAGGGACGTCTGAAAAATCTTCGTCTTCGGTATCTTCTGTGCTGTCTTCAACTACTTCTTGCTCATCAGAGGAATCTTCATCGATTATACCGGGGTCTTCTTCACTATCAGAATCTTCATCGGTTATAACGGGGTCTTCTTCACCAGCAGGATCTACCTCTTCCTGATCTTCATCGGTAACCCGCATGATAAGAGAAAGAGCTTCTGCCAGAGTCATCTCGCCATCTGGGTTAAAACTTCCATCCGGGTAGCCGGTTATTACACCGAGCTCGGCAAGAGTGGCGATGGATTTGGAGGCCCAGTGACCATCGGTATCTGAGAAGCGCATGGTTTTCTCTAACTGCATAAATAACTGCTTCTGCAATTTCAGTTCCTGTTTCAATTGGGCATTGGCCTGGTTGGATTTTATTTGCGATTGACTCTGTTTTACTCCCTCGTTCAGCTGTACTGCTGATTTGCCGCTGTTACCCTTTCCGGGTTTGGCTGCGGCAGTACCGGACCCAAATGCCAATACCAGCAGAAGTATCATGGTCATGGAAATTAATTTTTTCATCGTAGTCAACCTCCTATTATTTTATTAATTATACGTAAAAAGGTCATGAATATTAAGGGTCATGGCTACAAAATGAGATAAAAGACCTATTAAAACATGAAATAAGTTATGGGGGCTATGCGCAATGCGACTGATAAAATAGGTTGAGGGATGGTAAGGAGATTTAACACCATAAAAGGACCCCTGCTGTGAACAGGGGGCCTCAGATTGTCGGCAAAGGCGGCAAGATGGCAGGCCGATGACAGGAGCGAAGATCAAGGCATGAAAAAATCCCGCGATTGAGGCGTACCTGAGTACGTTGATTGAGCGGGTTTTTTGAAATAACGCTGAGATTCGCTTTTGTCGTCGGCCTGAGGACCCCTGCTGTGAACAGGGGGCCATTTATCGAAGCATTTCCGGGGCATGCCGGGCGCCAATTTTCCCATAGGTTCGGGAAATGTTTTTTATCATCATATTCAGCTTGCCGGTCTGGGATAGAGTTTCCTGCAATTCGGGCAGTTCTTTTCTGGGCAGAATGATATTCAAGACCAGGCGTTCTCTGCCCTGCAGACCGTAACCCTTTTCGGTAGTTACTGAGTAACCAGACCTTCTCAGTTCGTCCGCAAGTTTTATTCCATCTTCAATATGTTTATAAACCGTTACTTCCAGCAGTCCAATAGCGATCTTGTTTTCGATGAAATTTCCAATAAAGACACCGGACAGGCGCCCCAGAGCGAAGGCCAATATATAGACAAACCCTGAAGATTCTGCGATTAATTTAAATGCATACGCGAATATAAACGCATCCAAAAAAACTGCTGCATAAACTGGTTTAATAATCTGCTTACTAAGGAATATGGTTTTTAAAGTTCCCAGGCAGGTGCTGACAGCATTAAGTATGAATACTATAGCAATCTCGATCAGCATCATAATCCTCCTTTCTAAAAATAAAAAAAACTTCTGCTCAACTACAGAAGTTTTCCAGGCTCTTATAGCACTATCAAATAATAATAACATAAGTATAGTGATAATGCAAAGGATAAAAATCATTCATTTTATTTTATCCTTTGATAAATTAATTGATATATATTTTTATTACTGCCGACATGCCAGGTTTAAGTATCATACCCGGGTCCTTGATTTCTATTTTTACCGGAAGACGCTGAGCAACTTTAGTATAATTACCGGAAGTGCTTTCGCTGGATATCAGAGAAAATGTGGATTGAGCGGCACTGCCGATTGAGGTCACCTGGCCGTTTAATATCTGACCTGGATAAGCGTCAATTTTGACGTCTACTTTTTGCCCGATTTTTAACCTGGCAATTTTATTTTCTTCAATATTGGTTTGTATCCAGGTTGTATTCAAATCGGCTATGGTAACCACAGTCTGACCTGAAGAGATATTCTCTCCTACTGCGGCAGCTATACGGAGAATAGAACCGCTGGTTGGGGCCTTGATAACGGTATTTGCCAGGTTCAACTCAGCGCTGGCGAAGGAGGCCTGGGCAGCACTTAGTTGAGCCTCCAGCAGGGCTGGAGTGGTCTCGTTTGCTGCCTGTAATTTTTGTTGACTGTCCTTGAGGGTCTCATTAGCGGACTGTACACCGGCCTGTGCAGCATCAGCTGCGGCCTGAGCCCTGATATTATTAGAGCGTGCCTGGTTCAACTGCTCTTCCGATATGGCAGAACTGGCAAAGAGCAGTTCCTGTTTTTCTAAATATCGCCTGGCATCTTCTAGAGAAGTTTCTGCGCTTTTTAGGCTGGATGATGCTGATGAAACACCTGCTTCAGCTTTTCGTATACTTGCTTCCATTGATTGTAGGTCATAGGGGAATTTGGCCGAGTTGACTTCAGCTACCGCCAAGCCGGCTCGGGCTTGATCTAAAATGATCTGATACGGTTTACTGTACAGATCAGCAAGTATTTGTCCTTGTTCAACATGATCCCCTTCTTTAACATGGATTGTCTGTAGTTGCCCGCTGGTACGAAAGCTGATATCTATAATATCCCCAGTTACTTTAGCGTTGTTAGTACTTATGGTTGTCTTGAGAGTATACCACCAAAAAATACCCCCCCCGGTTCCCAGTATTAATAGGATTATCAAAATACCTATACTGATGTTCCTGCGTTTATTACTCTTACCCTTAAATTCATTTGTTACGTCAACGGCAGTTGCTTCCTTATTCAATGCCACTTCTCCTCCTCTAAAACTTATATCAAGAGTCCGTCAAAGATTATCCTTTTTATTAATTCCAGATCCCTTCCCTGTTCTTCAGAGTGCCTATTCTCCATATCTCCCAGACTAAAACCTTTTATGGTATTTTCTATACCCCTGGTAATCTGGTATTCATCACCTTTGATAATATAACCGGTATCCATGGCTCTCTTAATAATGCCCGCTATCAGCTCTTGCTTAATTCGGTAATTTTTCTTGATAGAGGTAAGGAAATCATCAGCAATGCTGTCGCTATCCTGCCGCCTTAGAAGGAATATAACCAGTTGATGGTATGAACGGTAATAATGATACTGTAATTCTATCAGCACATCGAGGGCCTCATGCAGATTATCCAGGCTGACGCACTGTTCCTGGATTTTTGAGGATAACTGCTCTAGTCCACGGCATATTACATAACCCAGGAGTTCCTCTTTACTTTTAAAATAATAATAAAAAGTACCTTTGCTTATTTCACTATGTCCTGCGATACTATCAACGCTAACTGATTCAAATGGATTATTAAGGAAGAGTTGAAAGGCAGCATCGGCTATCATTTCCTTTTTGAATTCATACAAACGCTCTTTTCGGGATGACAGTTGCCATACCCCCCTTTGCCAACCGTTAGTATCGTTTTCCGACTTGTCGGTCTAGAAGTAGATTACGGCTATTTGTGAAATATGTCAATAAGCTAACAAAAGGTGGAATGTAATGAGAATTGTTGTGCTGCAGGAGGACCATTTCATTATGGATATTATTTATTATATGGGATTGGTCCTGAAGCGAACCAGGAAGGTGGTTCCCTGGGTACTAGTTTGAATTTCTATAATGGCATTATGCCGGCTGGCTATGCCATAGCATATAGGTAAGCCGAGACCTGTACCCTGATCTTTGGTGGTAAGAAATGGAGTTCCCAGCCTGGATATGATATCTGAATGGATACCCTGACCCTGGTCCGTAACTGCCAAAATCATGTCATCACTATCGCTATAGGTCTTGATAATCACTGTTCCACCGGGATTCATGGCTTCCAGACCATTGCGCACCAGGTTCATAATAAGCTGCCGAATTTCTTTATTGTCCAGCAATAAAGCTTGTACTGTTCCTAGTTCTAACTGGATATTTTTATCTGAAGAAACAGCATCTACCTTGATTAGCGGGAAGAGAGCTTCTATAATCTGGTTGAGATTAGAGACTTCCAATTCTACCGCTTTGTTTCTGGCCAGCAGCAGGAACTCAGTAATTATAGAGTTGCCCCGGTCAAGTTCTTCAATCATGAGCTCAAACATCTCCTGGTATTGCTTGAATGATTCTTCGTTTGTAAGAAATTGCAAATAGCCGCGTACAGCCGTCATAGGATTTCTTATTTCGTGACCGATTCCTGCTGCTATCTGGCCTACCAGGTTCATCCTATCCAGCTGCGCCATTTCTTCTTCCAGTTTTTTTCTTTCGGTAATATCAGTTATCATGGCCAACCCACCGCCATATTTGCCGGTGGAATCATGTATACTGGTGGTGGAGCATATTCCCCAGAAAGGATGTCCTTTTTGGGTCTTCAATTTTATATCGAATTCGGCTTGTTGGTCCCTGCGCATTTTTTCCAGCACGGCTTCTGTTCCCGGGGTATCTTCTTCATCTATCAGGCTGAACAAGGACATGTTGGTCATTTCCCAGACATTGTATCCCAGCATATCAGCCATCTTGTGGTTGGCAAATTCAATCCTATTATGTTCATTAAGAATTAGGATACCCTCATTGGCGGTCTCGACTATACGCCGGTACTTTTCCTCACTGCGCTGCAATGCCTTTTCAGCTTCTTTGCGTTCGGTTATATCCCTGATGCACTCTATAGCACCAACAATATTGCCCTGGGTATCATACAGGGGGGCAGCTGTAGCCCTCAGGAAAGCACCTGATTCCCCGACCGCCGGGCAAAAATTCTCTCCTATTAATATATCTCCTTTTCTTTTTATAGAGGGATAATCTTTTTCCCACTGCTCCATGGGTTTTAGTACCAGATCTACCAGTATTGGTCTACGATAGCCATAGAAGGGAAGGGCATGTTCATAATTCCCCTGGTGGGAAATATCCTGGGCTTTAATACCGGTCATATCTTCAGCAGCCTTGTTCCATACCAGCAAATTACCCCGGCTATTTATTACTATGGTAACATCTGGAAGGAAATTCAAAATATCCGACATGCGCTGCTCAGTTTCAACCAGAGCTTGTTTAACTTGTTTACGTTCAGTAATATCAATAAATAGTGCCGCACATTGACCCTTGCCTGGGCGAAACGCAATTACTTCGAAATATTTGTTGATGCCGGCAACAAATTTCTGAAAGTAAGCTGGTTGGCCGGTTTGAGTTACTTTCCCATATACATTAGCACGATAAATAACTTCTTCCGGAAGCAGTATATCATACCCGGTTTTTCCTACTACCTGCTGCCGGGTTAATCCATATATTCTTTCAAAAGCTGGGTTGACATCGATATATTTAAAATCATAGGGATGGTTGTTATCATCATTAATCATTTCCAGCAGGGCAAAACCTTCATGCATGGAATTGAATAAAGAGCGGTATTTTCTTTCGCTTTGCTGCAGAGCTTTTTCCACCTGTTTGCGAAGGGTTACTCCTCGTCCTACTGACTGATACTCAAGCAGGCTGCCATTAGAATTAAATATGGCCCGGTTAGTCCATTCAACCCAATGTATATTATCATCAAATAATTTCATCTGCTCTTCCTGAACAGCTGCTGGAGTTTCAGGGCTCAGCAATTTCAAGTTATCTTGCAGGGCAATACCATGACTCCTGGAAACATAATTCAAGAGACTGCTGCTTATAATAGTCTCTTTTTCTATCCCAAAAGAAGTACAGAAAGCATCATTAGCGTAAGTTATGGTAAAATCAGGAAGGAATCGGCAGATCATCTCGGACTGATCTTCAATAATATCCCGGTAATGTGCATTGCTCAGCTTCATTTCATTTACTGCCCGGGTATAGTCACTTATATCTCTTATTAGATAAATAAGACCTTGCTTCTGTCCCAGGGAATTCGTTAAGAAGCTGAGTGACATTTCAACATAAATCTGGTTTCCAGCTTTAGTAACATGAAGGTTTTCCCCGGTCCAAGAACCATAGTTGGCCAGAGCCTTATTGGCCAGTTCGTGATCACCGCTTTTTAGCCAGGAGTATTTATGAATCTCATCTAACTTGCGCTCGACTACTTCCTCAAAGGAATACTGGTAGAGTTCTTCGGCCTGTTTATTCCATCCTATGATCCGTTCTTCCATGTCGAGAACTATAAGCGGCTGGTTGAGCTGCCCCAGAACTCCAAGCTGAATTTGGAGTTCTTCAGCCGTGTTAGGGGAAAACCTTTTTAATTTATCGCTAAGCGGAGTAACCGTCCCCTGATGGTCTTTCATAAATCCACCCTTATTCTTGAAGATATCTGTATTTTACCATGCCATAATGGCATAGTTTCGGGAAATTACAAACATTTTGTCATCTGCAATAAAATAATTTATAAATTCTGACAATTATATACAATATTTATTTACATTATTTTAAACCGTCTAAAACCTGACTGCGTAATATTGGAGCACCATTTAATAATCTTAAAATCCTTCATTGGTGGTCTTCTGCAGGTACCTGCCGTATATGCACCTGCCTGGTCTTGATGTCAAGGTAGTGGAGACCTGTATCTTATGGAAGAATAGTTATGTATTCTAGTTTTTTGATTTATAATATAAACGTGGTTATGGCTTAAATAATAAATAGTGCGGAGTAGGTGAAAGCAGATGATTGAAACGGCTTTCGATGACAGTATAAAAGGTATATTAAGAGCCTGGCGGCAATTTGTGGACGAAGGAGAGCTGGATGCAGTAATCGTGCGCAGCGAAATTGCTGGATCATGGCACCGATGTGAGCAAGCAGGGGTTGATCCATATGTTGAAATTAAGAGCGAAATTTTAGACGAAAAGCATCTGAATGAACGTTTACAGAGAAAAAAGGCTTTGATAGGAATTGCTCTTCCCTTTATGCAGAAGTTGTATGAATTTGTTGCCGGAACTGGATTTGTAGTAATGCTTTCGGATGAAAAGGGTTATATACTGGAGATACTTGGAGCCAGTGATACTATCGTTAAAGGTAAAAAAATCAATCTGGTTAAAGGAAGCTGTTGGATAGAGGAAATAACTGGAACTAATGGCATTGGCACGGCACTGGTGCTGAGAGGACCGGTACAAGTATCAGGCGCCGAACATTACTGTCAGTCCATACATGATTGGACCTGTTCAGCAGCTCCAATATTGGATAATAATCAGCAGTTGGTAGGTGTTTTACAAATATCCGGTCCTTCTGAAACCAGTCATCAGCATACTCTTGGGATGGTAGTAGCAGCCGTAGCAGCTATTGAGGAGCAGATGCAGGTTGAGCAGCAAAACCGGGAATTAATACTGGTAAATAATCGATTGCACAATATTTTTCACACTATGTCTGAAGGGGTAGTGATTATTGACCGGCGAGGGGTCATTGAACAGGTAAATCCAGGTGCAGAACGTATCTTGAAAAGACCTGCAGAGGATATTGAGGGTGTATACCTGGAAGATATATTGAGAGAAATGCCACGTGTAAAAGAAATGCTGGCAGCAGGTAACCCCTGCTCAGATATAGAGATAAACGTAAGTTGGGAGGGCCGCCATATACATTGTCTTGCATCTGGTAAAGCTATTAGAGATGAGGAGGGTAAACTCAACGGGGGGGTTATCATATTAAGCCCTATAACCAAAATTAGGAATCTGGTAAATCGTTTTAGTGGTGCGCAGGCTAGATTTACTTTTGATGATATTATAGGAAGCAGTCCAGAGATTGAAGAAGCGATAAAAATTGGCAGGTTGGCTGCTTTGAATGATAACAATATTCTCTTACAAGGGGAGAGCGGTACCGGTAAAGAGGTATTTGCTCAGGCCATCCATAATCAGAGCAAGCGTTGCAATGGTCCTTTTGTAGCACTTAACTGTGCGGCTATACCTCGGGATCTATTAGGCAGCGAACTATTCGGTTATGTAGAGGGGGCCTTTACTGGTGCACACCGAGGAGGGAGACCGGGAAAATTCGAAATGGCCAGCGGGGGAACTTTATTTTTGGATGAAATAGGAGATATGACTTATGGCAAGCAAGGTGCGCTCTTAAGGGCTATACAAGAGAAAGCTATAATTAGAATTGGGGATAACCGGGTTATACCAGTTGATGTTCGTATTATTTGTGCCAGCAATAAAAACCTGCAGGAAGCGGTTGAGAAAGGAGATTTCAGGCGTGATTTATTTTATCGCTTGAATGTTTTGAAAATCAATCTTCCTCCTTTGCGTAAGCACCCGGAAGACATATCTCTCTTATTTAACTATTTTGTAAATCAGATCTGTCGCCGACAGGGAGTGGAAATAAATGCTATCCAGCCGGAAATTATGTCGATACTGGAAAAGTATAACTGGCCGGGAAATGTAAGGGAGTTAGAAAATGTGGTGGAGAGAATGGTGTGTATGGCTCAGGGTAACGTCCTCGAAATCAAAGATATTCCGGTTGAAGTTTACAGATTGGTAACAAGCGATAGGGAGGAAATACAGTTAAATAATTGGTCTAATGGTAATTACAATATTACTAGCCCGTTAAACATAAACCTGGAAAGAAATAAAAAAAGGAAAATCCGTGAAGAACAGGAGAAACAAGCACTCCTGGAACTGATTAGCCGCTTCGGCGGAAATATAAGCCAGGTTGCACGGGAAATGGGAGTTTCTCGCAACACTATATATAGGAGAATAAAATACTACAGTATATCAACATAAACTATGAAAGCACTGTACCGGCAGTGTCACTGTGGTGTGTCAACATGCAACATGCCTGTAACAATTACTGTGACATATAAAGTATAAATTTTGGCGGTAAATAAAAGCAGGATTAATATACCTGCAAGTGATATGGAGTAAAGGGAAGTAAACAGAGAGTTCGGTGTCTGCTTCCCTTCCCATTCTGGTATTATAGATTTGCATTCGGCCCCTTTGGATAAGGGGCCGTTTTTTTTCCCAGATTATCTGGTTGGCACAAAAATTGCTTTAACATTTTATAGAACATGTTTGCAGTAGATGGTATTAGTTATGTAACTTTTGTAAAACCCAACAAAGATAAGGAGGTGAATAACTGGTTTCAAGCATTTGGAACCAGGCAGGTATGCACAAAGAATTAATTGTACAACCGGGAAAATGCACCGGGTGTAGGACATGTGAGATGATGTGCTCATTTGTTCACACTAATGAATTTAATCCTGTTCGTTCCCGTATTTCAGTATTTAATTTTGAAAAGGTGGGATTTTCGACTCCAATCGTTTGTCAGCAGTGTAGTGTGGCAGCCTGTATGGAGGTATGTCCTGTTAGTGCTATCAGCAGAGATGAAGATACAGGAGCAATGCGGGTTAATCATGATGTTTGCTTGAGGTGCAAGATGTGTACTATCGCTTGTCCGTTCGGGGCAACTATCTATGATCCAGTAAGCGATATTATTGCCAAGTGTGACCTTTGTGGCGGGGACCCTATGTGTGTTAAATATTGCCCATCAGGAGCAATAACGTATGCAGAACCAGCTCAAGCCAATGTGGGCAGACGCAGGGACTATGCGGAGAAATTCAAAGCAGTTTATGAGGAGGTGATTTAATCATGTTTGGTTGGATAGGAAAAGTTTTGAGGATTGATTTGAGCAGCGGGACTATTAAGACCGAGGATCTGAAAAAGGATGATTTGCGTAATTATATCGGTGCTCGGGGATTAGGAACGAAGATTTTTACAGATGAAGTTGATGCTAAGGTAGAGCCGCTGAGTGTTGAAAATAAAATCATCTATATGACGGGACCGGTTACCGGAACAGCTGCATCTTCAGGTGGAAGGTTTAATGTTGTTACCAAAGGCCCGCTTAATGGTACTATTGCTGCTTCTAATTCGGGTGGAAGTTTCGGGCCAGAACTTAAATTTGCCGGTTATGATGGAATAATAATCGAAGGAAAATCAGCTAAACCGGTGTACATCTCGATTAATAATGATGAGGTGGAAATTAGAGATGCTTCTGAAATCTGGGGTAAAGATGTGGTGCAAACTACCGATATGATTAAAGCAGAGACCGATGATGAAGCCAAAGTATCATGTATCGGTCCGGCCGGGGAGAATCTAGTAAAATTTGCTTGCATTATGAATGAGTATAATCGTGCTGCTGGTCGTTCCGGTGTTGGTGCGGTAATGGGTTTTAAAAACCTAAAAGGTATAGCTGTAAGAGGTAGTGGCGGAATTAAAGTAGCAGATCCTGATGGATTTATGCAAGCAATTGTAGATGCGCGTTCTAAATTGAAGGCTCATCCGGTTACCGGGCAGGGTTTGGCTGCTTATGGAACCAATGTACTGGTCAACATTCTTAATGCCCATGGTGGTTTGCCGGTTAAGAATTTTAGTGAAGCGGCTATTTTCCCTAATGCTGAAAAAATTTCCGGTGAATATCAGGCCGAAAAATATTTAGTTCGCAATAAAGGTTGTTTTGGTTGTCCTATCGGATGCGGGCGAGTAACGAAAATAAGCAAAGGGAAATACAAAGGATTTGGTGAAGGTCCAGAATACGAAGCTACCTGGGTATTTGGAGCCAATTTGAATATTGATGATTTTGAAGCTGTTTCCAAGGCTAACTTCCTGTGTAATGAGTTGGGGATGGACCCAATTACTCTGGGAGGGACTATCAGCTGCGCTGTAGAGATGTATGAAAAACATTTGATCCCTGAAGATGATGTGGAAACCCAGTTAAGATGGGGAGATACAGATATGCTGGTTGAAATGACCAGGAAAACTGCTTATCGTGAGGGATTTGGTGATAAACTCGCTGAAGGCTCATACCGTTTAGCTGAAAGCTATGGACATCCGGAATTTTCAATGACAGTCAAAAAGCAGGAACTGCCGGCCTATGATCCCCGCGGACAGCAGGGGATTGGACTTGAATATGCTACATCCAATAGAGGGGGATGTCATGTAAGAGGCTATATGACATCGCCAGAAGTATTAGGGATTCCAGTAGTAGTTGATCCCGATGCTACTGAAGGAAAACCAGAACTTCTCAAGATTTTCCAGGATTTAACCGGTCTTTGTGATTCGGCGGGAATATGTCTTTTTACAACTTTTGCAATCGGTCTGCCTGAAATTTCCGAACAAGTAAGGACTGCAACCGGTTTAAAACTTACGGACGAAGAATTCCTGCTGGCTGGTGAACGGATATGGAATCTGGAACGTTTGTTCAATTTGAATGCTGGATTTAGCAAAGATGATGATATCTTACCCCCAAGGCTAGTGGAAGTACCTATGGCTGATGGGCCGCATAAAGGGCGTGTAACCGAACTGGATAAAATGCTTCCCCATTATTATGAAATTCGCGGCTGGGATGAAAATGGTGTTCCCACCGGAGAAAAAAAATCTGAACTGGGTATATCCTGATAAATTTGCATTATAATAGGCTGCCTGCCACTCTAGATGGGTGGCCGGCAGTCTTTAAAGGAGGATAAATGATATGGCTGAGGATGTAAGTAATACAGAAGATATGATAAGTCCTATAGTCACAGCCTACCCACGGGAAAAAAGATATATTCTGGCCATGATGCAGGATGTACAAAAAAAATATAACTATCTTCCCAAGGAAGCCCTGAAGATGATAGCAACACATGCTGAGGTACCTTTTAGTCAGATCTATTCAATGGCTACTTTTTACAAAGCTTTTAGTCTGATTCCTAAAGGACGTTATAACATCAGGGTATGTGATGGTACTGCCTGTCATATTAAAGGGTCAGCAGTTTTAATTGACCAAATATACAACAACCTGGGTATAAAACCAGGAGAAACTACCGAAGATAAGGCGTTTTCACTGGAAACTGTCAACTGCCTGGGAGCCTGTGCCATAGCTCCGGTGGTAATGGTGAATGATGCCGTTCATGCAAAGGTTACTTCATCAGGTATCCTGAAAATCATAGAAAAATACAGGGGGGATGCAGGTGATGAAGATGAATAGTAATGAAGGCCGACAAATATTAGTATGCTGTGGGACTGGATGTCAGGCTAATGGCAGTCTGCAGGTATTTGATGCAATTCAGGAGCAAATTCAGTCTCTGGGTGCTGTTGAGGTGAAGACCTTTGCTAAATCTACGGGATGCAATGGCTGGTGTGAGCAGGGGCCGCTGGTAAAAATATTGCCGGATGATATTACCTACTGCCAGGTAAAGGTTGATGATGTTCCGGCTATCATAGATAAGACGATAAAAAATAATGAAGTGATAGAGCGTCTTTTATACCGTGATCCTGCCAGCAAAAAAAGAGTTAAATCTCCTCATCTTGAATTGGATTTTTACCAAAAACAGAAGAAAATTGCTCTGCGTAATATTGGGGAGATCGATCCTGCATCCATAGAGGACTATATTGATAGAGATGGTTATAAGGCCTTGGAAAAAGCTTTTTCTATATCAGCAGAACAAATTATTACAGAAGTAATAAAATCGGGTCTTCGTGGTCGGGGCGGAGGAGGCTTCCCGGCTGGAATAAAATGGCAAAGCTGTGCTGAACAGTCAAATGCTCCTCGTTATATCATCTGCAACGGAGATGAAGGTGACCCGGGTGCTTTTATGGATCGGAGTATTATGGAAGGAGATCCCCATACGGTTATCGAGGGTATGGTGATTTGCGCTCTGGCAACAGGTGCTTCAAATGGTTTTATATATGTGAGAGACGAATATGCACTAGCTTTGAAGAATCTCAATCAGGCATTAATCGATGCTCGTAAAGGATCTTTTCTAGGTGAAAACATTATGGGCCAAGGATTTGCTTTTGATATAGAGGTAGTGCGAGGCGGAGGAGCCTTTGTGTGCGGTGAGGAGACGGCATTGATAGCTTCTGTTGAAGGGAAAATAGGTGAACCTCGAGATAAATATGTTTTTCCAGCTGAGAAAGGACTTTGGGGACAGCCTACAGTTATCAACAATGTTGAGACCTGGGCCAATATTCCGGTAATTATTAACGAAGGTGCAGACAAATTTGCATCTATAGGTACAGAAAACAGTAAAGGAACTAAAGTTTTCTCACTGGTGGGTAAAGTTGT
This sequence comes from Syntrophomonas sp., assembly GCA_016841875.1. Classification (GTDB taxonomy): domain Bacteria; phylum Bacillota; class Syntrophomonadia; order Syntrophomonadales; family Syntrophomonadaceae; genus JAAYJK01. The sequence continues at coordinate 173,077 of JAENYG010000006.1, read as the reverse complement.
CAATACCGGATTAGTAGAAGTGCCGATGGGTACCACTTTAAGACAAATAATCTTTGAAATAGGCGGGGGTATCTTAAAGGGGAGACAGTTTAAAGCGGTTCAAACCGGTGGACCTTCCGGTGGGTGTATACCCGCTGAGCTATTGGATTTGCCGGTAGACTTTGATACTCTGAAAGAGGTCGGGTCTATGATGGGCTCCGGCGGTCTGATAGTAATGGATGAACGTACCTGTATGGTAGAAGTAGCCCGATATTATTTGAATTTCCTGGCTGGGGAGTCATGCGGAAAATGTGTGCCCTGCAGGGAAGGTATCCGGCGTATGCAGGAAATATTAACCCGGATATGTGAGGGTAAAGGGCAAATCAGTGATATCGAACTATTGGAGGAAATTGCGGAAACGGTTAAGATAGCTGCTCTGTGTGGATTGGGCAAAACTGCTGCCAACCCGGTATTATCTACGCTTAGATATTTCAGGGACGAATATCTGGCTCATATAGAAGAACACCGGTGCCCTGCTGGAGTATGCAGGGATTTAACCGAATTTTACATTGATAAGGAAAAATGTACGGGGTGTGGTATCTGCATAAAAAATTGTCCGGTAGATGCTATACACGGTGAGAAAAAGGAAGCTCACACCATTGATGTTGAGAAATGTATTACATGTGGATCCTGCATAGATACTTGCAGGTTTGATGCAGTTAGAATTAGATAGGAGGGTGGGTCATGAAGATAATGATTGATGGCCGGGATGTAGATGTTGAATATGGTGAAACTATTTTAACAGCTGCTAAAAGAGCAGGAATCAAAATTCCTACCCTCTGTCATAATGAAGCTTTTGAGGGACAGGGAAGATGTCGTTTGTGTATGGTAGAGGTGGAAAAGGGAAGCATGAAAAACACAGTAGCTTCGTGTACCTATCCAATTACAGGCGAAATAAAAGTCACAACGTCTACCCCACTGATTGAAAAGACGAGAAAAAATATAATAATGCTTTTATACAAACAGGCCCCAGGCAGTCAATTAATACAGGATATGTACAAAGAATATGGGTGTGTTGATAATTCCTTGGAGGAGAATAACGCAGATGAAAGATGTATACTTTGTAATTTGTGTGTGTTAGCCTGCCAGGAAATGGGAAGCAGTGCAATATCTCTGATAATGAGGGGGACAGATAAGCAGGTTGCTACTCCGTATAATGAGGCCGCTGAGGTATGTTTGGGTTGTGGTGCATGTGCTGAAATTTGTCCTACCAATGCAATTAAAGTAATTGAAAAAGATGGACAGCGGATTATTTGGAATAAGGTTTTCAATCTGGTCAACTGTCAGCGCTGTGGCAAACCTTTTGCCACCAGGGAACAACTTGAATATATTGCAGCACAAGGCAAGGACATATCGACGCAGAATTTATGCGAGAGCTGTCGGCGAAAATCTGCGGCTGAGAAAATACAGGGATTTATGTAGTTTTCTAATTCATTGTGTATTAGTTCTTGGGAGAGGTGAAAAGGCCATGATATTAACCGTTAAACTGTTTGCCAACTTGCGCCAGGGGCGTTTCAAGGTTCGTGATATGGATTTTTCAGAAGGGACGACTGTTCAGCAGGTAATGGAATATCTCTCAATTTCCAAAAAGGAAATGGCCATAGGGATTATCTTTATTAATGGGAAACGGGCTAATTTCGACAGTGTATTAGAAGACAATGATACCCTGGCTATTTTTCCTCCGGTGGCAGGTGGTTGATATGAAAAAAGAATTGATAGAAATACTTAAGGATGAGCAGTATAGTCTTTCTTTTTCTATATCTGATGAGTTGAATATCGTAGGTAAAACAGGTTGTTCGCTAAGCCAGGTCGAGGATACTGCCCTAGGGCAGGGTATCGTCCCACTGCGTTATCAGCGTAACCTGGGAGCCATAAGCATTGATGAACAACGCAGGCTTTTGAATTCCAGGGTTAGCGTGATCGGTTGCGGAGGGCTGGGAGGATTTGTCATCGAAGAACTGGCACGATTGGGAATAGGTGAAATAAGCGCCTGGGACTATGACTACTTTCAGGAACACAACCTTAACCGTCAGCTCATGGCTGAATATAGGCTCATCGGGCATTCGAAAATTGAGGCGGTAAGTCGGCGGGTTAGGAGAATAAACCCGGGTATCAAGTTTATTGGAATGTACCGGGAGTTTGATGAAAAGGAAACTGGAGAGTCATTAAAGCGGGAGCAGGTGGTCGTAGATGCACTGGATAGTGTACAGGCTCGCTTAGAGCTTAGTAGAGCCTGTCGCCACCTTGGTATTCCGATGGTGCATGGGGCCGTAAACACATGGTATGGTCAAGTATCCACTCAGTTTCCTGGTGAAGATGTCATAGAACAGATATATGCAGGTAAGGAGAAGTACAGACTAGAAGAAAAGAGTGTACTAGTATTTGCTGCTTCTCTAGTGGCCAGCTTGCAGGTAGCTGAAGTGCTTAAAATAATACTTAATAGAGGAAATCTATTACGACAAAAAATAATGCTGGTAGATATGCTATCCATGGACATGGAAATTATTGATATGCCAAAGAACGACGATTAGTACAAGACAATATTGATTCAACTGCAAAAAGTACTATTCGTGATTTTGAATGCAAAAATATGCCGTCGTCAGTCTCCGCATGGGAAACACCAACTGCTTGCCTCAAAGCAAATGGGGTACCGGGCAGATTCACATCCGTGTTCAACTGCCCTCTCACGATCGTATTGGTGAGGTATAACCGAACATCAGTTGTGCCCGGGGGTGCCCCATCCGTGGGGCTCACCCCCATTGGCTATTAGTCTTCGCTGGGTGTTTCTGCCATGCTCCGCCAATGCTCCTGAATATTTATGCATTCAAAAAGTAATCTTTAGGGTTTTTGCAGTGGAATCAATATTAAATTGCTCAGGGACATTCCTATATAATGGGGACATTCCTACAACCAGGAACTCCAAGGTAGGTGTGTCCCCTGACCTTGACCCGAGACTCTCATCCTACTACCCACCATCCGCTAGATCTCCTAAAGAACTCCGTGCTATTAACCTGGTGTGTCCCCGTTCCTTATCCGGGACATTCCAGCTGCAGGAAAAATTATGGCTGGTGTCCCTATTTCTTATCCGAAACCCGGAAATCCAAGGTGGATTTACCCCCGCTAAGATATTTAGTCGAATAATGAATGAAAATAAACGGTATGTGTGACAAAGAGCGTCAAATTTCCCAAAGGTTATAGAAGGGGTCTTGTCAAAATCATACAAGGTAAGACTAAATGTGATTATGTTCACAACATATGATCAAATAGAGCTAAATATATGTAAAAAACAAGTCTTAGTGTGGAGAATGATAATGTTAGCAGAAAAAGATGTGTTTCCGGAATTTGATAAAGATAATCAGCAGCTCGTTGACCGGGTATTAATTCCGGAATTGATCAACGTAAAGACAGATGATAGGAAGTCGGGAAAAAACTATAATAGTTCACAGACGAATCTTTATGAAAACATAGTGGAATCTCAGCAAGATTCAATATGTCGATTTAAGCAAGATTTTACTGTGACATTTACCAATAAAGCTATGAGGTCTTTGTTAGTTCGAGACCAACAAGACATTATTGGAACCAAGCTGCTGGAAATGATGCCCCAATTCTTATCACCTGGGTTTGTAAATTTTATTCAACTGGATGGGGAAAACCAACCTGAGGTTTTTAGAATGCGCTTTGATGGCCCAACGGAATCCGAGCTGTGGGTAGAATGGAGCAAAGATCATATATGGTCTGAAAAAAGTGATATGGGCGAGATACAGATAATCGGCAGAGATATTACTTATCAGAAATCGTTAGAGGATGAGCTTCGTTTAAGTCAGGAACGTTATTATAATATGGTAGACAGCAGAAGTGAACTGGTTATATGCTGCAGTCCTAGCGCAGTTCTAACTTTTGTTAACCGGGCCTTCTGCTGTTTCTTTAATAAAAGTCAGGATGAAATGATGGGAACAAGTTTCCTGGATCTGATATATGAGCCTGATAGAGAAGCCATCCGGAAACTTCTGATGAGCATGCAAAAGGAAGAACCAGAAGTTTTATTCCCCTGGAGAATTATTAAACCGGATGGCAGTATTGGCTGGCAGGAATGGAAAAGCCGGGCTATATTTGATGAAAGTGGAACCATGATTGAATTGCAAGCTGTGGGCTGGGATATATCGGAACGATTGGAAATGGAGAGGGCTTTAAAAGAGTCCGAAGCATATTACCGGGCTACCTTTGAGAGCACTGGAACGGCCATGATGATGTATAAGTACGATATGAACATCATACTGGTAAATACGGAGTTTGAAAAACTGTCCGGCTATAAACGGGAAGAAATAGAACATAAGATGAAATGGACTCACTTTATCGATCAACGTGATCTGGATATGATGATCAGCTATCATTTTCAGCGTCAGGTAGATGGCCGAAAAGTACCTGACAATTATGAATTTCGTCTCCGAGATCGTTGGGATAATATAAAAAATGTTTTCTTGACGGTGGCGGTAATTCATGAAAATCAAGCCGTAGTAGTTTCTTTTATGGATATTACGGAACGTAAAAAAATGGAACAAGCCCTTATTCAGTCCGAAAGAAGATATCTATCTATTTTAAATGCCTGTCCCAACGAACTTTCCATATCTACTATAGATGAGGGGAGATTCATTGATGTAAACCAGCAAATGTGTAAAACGATGGGCAGATCACATAATGAAATAATAGGATATACATCTCTCGAATTAGGGATCTGGGTAAATCCAGAGGACAGGGCGGAGCTGGTGGCGATGCTGAAAGAAAATGGCTCAGTACGCAATCGAGAATATACTCTGCGATCCAAAACAGGCAGAGAAATAATTGCCCTGGTATCAGCCGAGATCTATGAGGTTGAGGGAAAGCAGTGTATGATACTCATAAGCAACGATATCAGTGAAAAAAAACAGATGGAGAGGGAACTGGCCAGGTTAGATCAGCTTAATCTGGTAGGAGAAATGGCAGCTAGTCTTGGTCATGAAGTGCGCAATCCCATGACCAGTGTCAGGGGATTTTTACAGTTATTGAAAGAGTTCGAAAGTTTTGAGTTTTACAGCGAATATTTTAATATAATGATCGAGGAACTGGATAGTGCCAACCAGATAATTACTGAATTTTTGAGTATGGCCCGACATAAGAATGTGGACTTAGAGCTGCGGAACTTAAATTCGATTGTTATGAGCGTAGCACCTTTAGTAAAGGCGGATGCCGTAGCTCAGGATAAATGGCTTGAACTTCAGTTAAATGAAGTAGTTGAAATAATGCTGGATGAAAAAGAAATACGTCAATTAATATGTAACCTTTCCAGAAACGGCCTGGAGTCAATGGACGCAGGTAAAAAGCTTTTAATAAAAACTTACTTGAAAGAGAATAAAATTATCTTGTCCATTAAAGACGAAGGAAACGGCATACCCAGAGAAGTGATTGATAAAATTGGGGTACCTTTTTTTACCACCAAAGAAAAGGGAACTGGATTGGGACTTCCAGTATGTTATAGTATTGCTGCTCGCCACAAGGCCAGCATTCAATTGGAAACAAGCCAGGCAGGTACAACCTTTTTTGTATCGTTTGATCTGCCTGATAGTGAATATTGCTAAACCCGCTAACTAATAAGGGAGCGAGATAATTTTTTATTTTGATTGGTATCGATTATATATGGTTAGTAAGCAGCTAGATGGAAATAGGTTTTAGATCCTACGATACCATCGACTGGAATTGAAAAAGAATTTTGGAGGTCTTTTACTGCCTGCTGAGTCACAGGCCCGAATTTGCCATCCAATTCTCCCTGGTAGTATCCCAGTCCATTAAGATTCCTCTGCAGCCAGTATATGTCATACCCTTGACTGCGATCCCATATGCCTTTCTGCAGATATCTGGCTCCCATGCCCGCATAGTCGTAGATTTGATAAACAGTTTTAGGACCGACAACTCCATCATCTACTAGATGTACGTCACGCTGGAACATTTTTACCGCGTTGGTTGTTCTGACATCATAATATTTGGTAGCCGGGGTTCCCAGTGTATCGGCAAATTTTTGAGCCGTTGTGGCGAGGCGGTTTTGCAGCACCCAGACATCATAACCGTAGCTGCCTTGCTCCAGAATACGCGAACCGAAAGGAGCTGCACCGATAGGCAGGTAAGAATCAGTTGGAACTCCCAGGAATAGAAAAGTATTTTTCCCAACTATACCATCTACTTTTAAATCAAAATAAAACTGAAATTTTTTTACTGCAGCGGCAGTTTCTGGGCCAAAAACACCTTTCTCGGAAATGGAAATGGGTGAGCCTATAGGATCGGGTAACACTTTGAGAAGGTTCTGCAATAATTCTACGTCAGTACCTTCATCTCCAAATTGTAAGATCCGGCTGCCAAGATAAGTATAACCGGTCATTCCTTTTTTCCCCCCTTAAATATATTAACCAGCAGGATATATATATTGCTGAGTTACAAACTAAATATAATATTTGGTAAAACAGGAAACATATGTTTAAATTTGTAAAGGTATACTATATTTGAATAATGTATTTTATGTTGTAAGTGCTAAAAATGTTATTTGAATATTAATTTTTTGAACACTTTGATGGTCTGTAAATCATGTCATGTTTTGGGATATGTTGTTAATGTTAGTTAAAATACTCTGCTAGACTCAAATTTTTATCCATAATTGATACCGATATGTTAAAAAAAATATTACGCAAATAAAATAAAGATGCCGAACGGAAGAATAATATTAACAAAAAAGTCTAAAACCCCGATTTTTTTTTCTTATGGTATACAATAAAGCTTAGTAAAGTGGACAGGTGTTGCTGGTTGATTGGGAAATAATTTAGAAGGGAGGGAAAATAGAAGTAATAATTTATTCAGCAATAATCTGACTAATTATTATTAGGGGAGAGTGAAGATAAGAATGAACTTTTTATCACCTGCAGAAATCGCTGCAGCCGCATGTAATGCTGGCAAAGCGAAAGCTGAAATGGCGTTTGGAAAACTTTTTGTCTTAGGGATACTGGCCGGGGTTTATATCGGCTTTGGAGCCAATCTGGCTACCAAGATAGGTGCTTGTGAGGATGCCGCCAGTGCAGGCGGAGTATTCCTGTTTGGTGCTGTATTCTCCGTAGGTTTGATGTTAGTTGTTATAGCTGGTGCAGAACTGTTCACCGGCAACAATATGGCCTGCTTTATTTCAGCCATGAACGGTCAGGCCAATTGGGGTGGACTCCTGTATAACTGGGTAGTAGTTTACATTTCCAACTTTGTCGGATCAGTATTGTTAGTTTATATCATTTTCTTTGGTCTCTACTGGTGTGGTAAAGATGCCAATGGAGCGCTGATTCTTTCGGCTATGGGTATTAAAGCCCTGGGGATAGCAAAAGGTAAAATGGCATTAACCTTCAGCGCAGCTTTCTTCCGGGCCATTTGTTGTAACTGGCTGGTTTGCCTGGCGGTCTGGCTGGCATTTGCTTCCAAGGACGTTGTAGGTAAAATATTCGGTATTTTCTTCCCGATTATGGCTTTCGTATCCAGTGGATTTGAGCATTGCGTTGCTAATATGTTCTTTGTTCCGATGGGAATCACCATCGCAAATAAGGTGCCTGATCTGGTAGCTACACAATACAGCATGTCAGTTGCCGATGTTACTTCATATTTCAGCTATGGGCACTTTATTAGTGCAAATCTTATTCCGGTTACCCTTGGAAATATAGTGGGTGGCGCTTTATTTGTAGGAGGCGTTTACTGGTACACTTACATGAGACAACCTGCTCCGGCTGCTAAAATCGAGAAAGCGGCCAAAGGCTAAAAATTGATCACTATTAATCAAAATAAATGATGAAATTACTTATGAGTGTGTTGAGCCCGCGGTATAATTTATTCGAAGGGCATGTTTCTTAGGCATGCTTGCTGTGACAATATTGGTGTTTCTGTAATGTATTTATGGTATTGTCATTGATATAGATTATTTAGCCGCGGGCGTATGCTCGTGTTTTCTATTTTAAGGAAAAAAGACTGAAGGGAGGGCGTGAAGTGGCCAATTATATGGATATTATCGCCGGCTGTAAGGACAAACCAGGCGGTATCATCGAAGCTTACCATGCAATCCAAAAGGAGTATAACTATATTCCGGAAGAAGCCCTGAAGGAAGCAGCTAAAGCTTTCAAATTATCTGAAGCTCAGGCTTTTGGAGTAGCAACTTTCTATTCTTACCTCTCAGTTAAGAAAAGAGGCAAATATATCATTCGTATGTGTGAAAGTGCTCCCTGCCATGTTGCCGGAGCGGATGAAGTATTAAAAGCAATGGAGGCTTATCTGGGAATTAAAGTGGGAGAAACAACTCCTGATAATAAATTTACCCTGGAGTTAAGCGAATGTGTAGGACAATGTCAGGCTACCCCGGTGGTAACTATAAACAGTGAACCAGTCTTTAATGTCAAACCGGAAATGGTGCCTGGAATTCTGGCCGGATACAAATAAGAGGAAGGGAGGGGAATTTTGTGACACAAGAATATCGTGTTTTGCTTGAACATGCCGATAAAATAAATCCTGAAAGCGCAGCCGATTACATCCAGGTCGGTGGCTATAAAGGTCTGGAAAAGGCCCACAGTATGAATCCCAGGGATTTAACGGATGAAGTAAAGAAATCCGGACTTAGAGGACGCGGCGGCGCAGGATTTAATGCCGGTATGAAATGGAGTTTTGTACCCCAGTACCCGGAGACCAAGTATGTGGTATGCAACTTTGATGAAGGGGAACCGGGAACCTATAAAGATAGAATCATATGTCAGAAAAACGCCCAGGCCCTTCTGGAAGGAATGGCCATCTGCGGACATGCTATTGGTTCCAACAACGGATACATATATTGTAGAGGAGAATATCCGTTTGTAGTAGAGATGCTTAAGAATGCGATTGGGAATGCAAAAGAATCAGGTGCTCTAGGAGAATTCAATATAGAAGTACGTATGGGAGCAGGCGCCTATGTATGCGGCGAAGAAACTGCTCTTATTGAATCTATAGAGGGGCATCGAGGAGAGCCAAGATTTAAGCCCCCGTTTCCAGGAGTAGAAGGTTTATGGCGTATGCCTACGGTAGTCAACAACGTAGAAACTTTTGCCTGTCTGCCCTATATTATGACCAATGGTGCAGATTGGTTTGCAGGCATAGGTGCCAAGAGTTATCCTGGAACCAAGGTGCTTACCCTTACCGGAGATATTGAAAATCCGACTTATTTTGAAGTGCCCACTGATTATCTGCTCCGAGATGTAATATATGAACTGGGTGGAGGAGTTAAAGGCGGCAAGAAGCTGAAAGCAGTTCAGGTAGGTGGTACCTCCGGAGCCTTCATCCCACCTCAAAACCTTGATACACCTATTGATTTTGATTCTATGGGTGCTATAGGAGCCGCCCTGGGTTCAGGGGCGGTATTTGTAATGGATGAAAGCAGGGATATAGTAGACATAATCAACCGGATTGCCAAGTTCTTTGAACATGAATCCTGCGGTCAGTGCACCCCCTGCCGGGAGGGCACCTTCCGCTGCAAAGAGATAATGGAACGGATTAATACTGGGAGAGGAAGCCTCAAGGATATTGAGAACCTCAAAGTACTGGCCCGGATTATGCAGAAAGCATCACTATGCGGTCTGGGACAGGCAGCTCCGATTCCGATAACTTCGACTCTGGAACATTTTGAATATGAATACTTGAGAAAACTAGTGTAGATAGAAGGGAGGGAAACGAAATGGATATAAAATTAACTATAGATGGTAAAGAGATAGAGGTGCCTCAAGGTACTATGCTTTTGGAAGCCTGTCGTAAAGCAGGAGCAGATATCCCCACATTCTGTTATGATCCAGATCTAAAACTGGCCGGCTCCTGCCGGATGTGTGTGGTACAACCCAAGGGATGGCGCAACCTGGTAGCCAGCTGTGTTACTCCGGCGCAAAACGGTATGGTTATTGAAACCGAAAGCCCGGACGTTGTCGAAGCCAGGAAAGTAGTCTTGGAGCTGATGCTGGCCAGGCATAAATTGACCTGTCATACCTGCGAAAAAGATGGAGAATGTAATCTGCAGGATTACTGCTACCGTTATGGAGTCACCGAGTCTCGCTTCGCAGGGAAAGTCCATAACCTTTTTAAAGATGATTCCAACCCATTTATTGAACGGGACTATGATAAATGTGTTATGTGTACACGCTGTGTTCGGGCCTGCGAAGAAATTACCGGTGCCAGAGCGATAAACGTAATGGATCGAGGCCACCATGCGCATATAGCTACTGCTTATGATGGTAATCTGGAAGATTCCCCCTGTGTATTCTGTGGGCAGTGTATAATGGTATGTCCGGTAGGGGCACTTACCAGCAAGATAGCAGCCGGCCAAGGTAAGCCAGCGCAAAATGACAAAGTGTTAACCACCTGCACCTACTGCGGTACTGGATGCACCTTGGAACTCAATGTTAAGAACGATAAAATAGTTGGCGTAACTTCCAATAGAGATGCAGAATGGAGCCCGGTCAACCGTGGTGCCCTGTGTGTCAAGGGACGTTTTGGCTGGGATTTTGTAAACTCTCCAGAAAGACTGACTACTCCGCTGATTAAAGAGAATGGTGAATTTCGTCCTGCTTCCTGGGATGAAGCCCTGGATCTGGCAGCTGAAAAGATTAAGGGGATAAAGGAAAAATACGGACCGGATTCACTGTCGATGTTTTCTTCGGCCCGGGTCACCAATGAAGAAAACTATCTGGCCCAGAAATTAATGAGAGCAGCAATAGGTTCCAATAATGTGGACCATTGCGCCCGTCTCTGACACTCCGTTACTGTCGCCGGTCTGGGGGCAGCATTCGGAAGTGGTGCAATGACCAATTCCATCAATGAACTGGAAAGCGATGCTAAATGTGTTTTCCTGATAGGAACCAATACTACCGAGAACCATCCGGTTATCGGCTATAAGATCAGGCAGAATGTTGTGAAAAACGGAGCTAAATTAGTCGTAGCCGACCCGCGTAAAACTGAGCTGGCGGAAATGGCTGATGTATATCTTCCATTCAAACCTGGTACCGATGTGGCTCTCTTAAATGGTATGATGAACGTGATAATATCCGAAGGTCTGGCTGACCGGGAGTTCATAGAAAGCAGAACTGAAGGCTATGAGGCCATGGCTAAAGTTGTGGCGAATTATCCACCGGAAGCAGCGGCTGAAATATGCGGCGTTGATGCTGCAGACATCATAAAAGCAGCTCATCTCTATGCCGAGTCAGAAGCTTCATCATTATGTTATGCCATGGGTATTACCCAGCATACTACTGGAACCGATAATGTTAAGAGCTGCTGTAACCTGGCGTTATTAACCGGCAATCTGGGTAAACCGGGAACCGGGGTTAATCCGCTGCGCGGCCAGAATAACGTACAGGGTGCCTGCGATATGGGAGCCTTGCCGGTAGTGTTTACTGCTTATCAAGCAGTTACCAATGATGAGGCTCGGGAAAAATTCGAAAAAGCCTGGGGGGTAAAACTTTCGGGAGTAAACGGACTGACCCTGACCAAGACCATTAATAAAGCCCACGAAGGTGAAGTAAAAGGATTGATAGTCGTAGGCGAGAATCCTATGGTCAGTGATCCTGATCTGCATCATGTGGAAGAAGCATTTGACAAGCTGGATTTTCTTTTGGTGCAGGATATCTTCCTGACCGAAACCGCCCGGAAAGCCGATGTAGTACTGCCTGGAGTTAGCTTTGCAGAGAAAGATGGAACCTTCAGCAATACTGAAAGAAGGGTGCAGAGAGTACGTAAAGCTATCAGCAATATCGGTGATGCCAGGCAGGATTGGGAGATTTTATGTGAGCTCTCTACCCGCTTAGGTTATCCAATGTCATATAATTCAGCGGAAGAAATATTTGAAGAAATCAGGACACTTACACCCTCCTATGCAGGTATGACATACGCACGCCTGGAAGGAAAAGGTCTGCCGTGGCCCTGTCCTACTGAAGATCATCCGGGAACCCCGATTCTTCACAAAGAGAAATTCAATAGAGGGCTGGGGCTATTCCATGCCATTGAATATCTCGAACCAGCAGAAGTTCCCGATGAAGAGTATCCTATTATTTTAACTACCGGACGCAGTTTATATCATTATCACACCGGGACTATGACCAGGAAGGCTAAAGGCCTGGATGCATATATGTCGGAAAACGTGGTACAGATAAACACTGAACTGGCCAAAGTGAAGAATATAGTAAGTGGAGAAGTCGTACGGGTAACTACTCGCAGGGGAAGCATAGAACTGAAAGCAGAAGTTATAGATGGAATACGGGAGAACGTAATATTTACCTATTTCCATTTTGCCGAAGCTGCAGCCAATGTTTTAACCAATGCTGATGTTCTTGATCCTGTGGCGGGAATTCCAGAATATAAAGTATCGGCGGCCCGATTGGAAAAGATATAATAAATAACTTTTGACTACCTTGTTATAATACATTTATACTGGAGTCAGAAGAAAAAGATTGGGATTGTAAATAAAAACAGAAAATAAGTTCGGTACCTGGTACCGAACTTATTTTTGTGGGCTTAATTAAACTTGGCGGTGTAATCAGCCTTAAAATGTTGTAAAGTAGTTAATACAGGGCTGGGAGCTGCCTGACCCAGACCGCAAAGACAAGCTTTGCTCATTACGGTCCCCAACCGTTCCAGAAGATCCAGGTCTGCGGCAGTTCCCCGTCCACTGTAAATATACTTAACCATCTCATGCATTCTTTTGGTACCTTCACGACAGGGTGAACACTTTCCACAGGATTCATGTTCAAAGAACTTGGTGATCTGGTTAATGACGTCTACTACATCTCTGCTTTCATCCATGACAAATACCGCTCCAGATCCCAGGGTTGCTCCAATAGCACCCATGGAATCAAAGTCAATAGCAGTATCTAGCAGGCTTTCAGGAATAAAACCACCAGATGTTCCGCCTATTTGTACTGCTTTAAACTTTTTGCCGCCTGGTATGCCGCCACCAAAATCAAATATAACTTGACGAATGGTAGTATCCGTAGGTACTTCGATAAAAGTACGGTTAGCTACATCTCCGGTTAGAGTCATCAATTTGGTTCCCGGATAACTCTTGGCTCCTATGCCCGCAAACCAATCAGCACCCTTTTCTAATATCAATGGTATATTGGCAAAGGTTTCGACATTGTTAACAATAGTTGGTTTACCCCATAAACCGGTCACCGGTGGGAAAGGCGGCTTGAATCTGGGTTCTCCCCGGTGCCCTTCAATGGATTCGATAAGGGCGCTTTCCTCGCCACAGACATAGGCACCGGCTCCCATGCGGACTTCAATATCGAAATCTCCCAGGACACCTTTGGCTTTAGCCTGCTCTATGGCCGTATTGAGTTTTTCGACTACATAAGGGTATTCACCCCGGCAGTAAATATAGCCTTTATTGGAACCAATAGCATAACCACAAACAGCCATGCCTTCCAGAACACTCTGAGGATCATTCTCCATAATGAGCCTATCTTTATAAGTGCCGGGTTCTCCTTCATCGGCGTTACAGACTACATATTTTTGATCAGCCGGAGTATTGTAAGAGAAACCCCACTTCATGCCAGCATTAAATCCTGCGCCGCCGCGACCGCGCAGCCCGGATTTTTGTACTTCTGCAATTAAGTCCTTCTGGCTCATAGCGCGTGCTTTTTCCAGTCCTTTATAGCCGCCAGCATTAATATAATCGTCAATATTCAAAGGATCTATTTTTCCATAATTACGCATTAAAATGCGCATTTCCTCGGCCATTATTTACCCTCCTTTCCTGCTTCACTTGTATTCAGCCAGTATGGCATTTATTTTATCGGGAGTTAGATCTTCATAAGGTTTACTGTTAATAGTAATAACGGGAGTAGCCTGACACTGGCCAACGCACTCAGTAAATTCCAGAGTAAATAAGCCGTCTGCTGTGGTTTCACCCATTTTTATACCCAGTTCTTTTTCCAGGGCAGATACTACCTGGGCTGCACCTGCTATGTGGCAGGGTGCACTCTCACAAATACGAATGATATATTTACCACGTTTACCTACCTTGAAATAAGAATAGAAAGTGGCTACCCCATAGGCTTTGGCTTTGGGAATATCGAATATCTGTGCTGCTTCCTCAACGGCTTCCTCAGGTATATAGTTAAATTCCCGCTGCAGAGCATGATAGGCTTCTATGAGCCCCCCGGGAACTTCTTTATAAGCGCCGACTATTTCTTTATAGTCTGCCATTATTGTTTCACCTCCGAATATTCAATCATTCACATATTGTTTCCAAAAGAATCACAGTAACCTCTTGGCCCGACTCCAGCGGTGGATGCCCTGCTGGCATGTCGATAAGAGCATTACAGTTGACTAGCGATTTGAGCATACTGGGTTTTTGACCGGGCAGTATGGTAACCTCCCAACCCTGGCTGCTATAGCTGACTTTACCTCTTACCAAACGGTGTGAACGGGCTGTTTTATTAAAGCCGTTGGTACACCTGGCCTGTACCTTTCTAAGTGGGGGGGATAAACCCTGCATGCAGCGCAGGGCAGGTACAACAAACAGGTTGAAACCGACTGCACAAGCAGCTGGGTTTCCAGACAGGGCAAATACCGGTTTTGATTGATACAGTGCTAAGCCATTATGACTTCCTGGTTGAATATCTGTACCCCAGTAAATTATACTGGCACCTGCAGATTCCAGCAGTGTTTGAGCCTCGCTCTGTGTTTCGGCATATGTCCCTCCAGTTACTATTATCAAGTCTGCCATAGATATTAAACTATCCAGACCGCAAATCAAATCTTGTTCTTCAAGTTCCGAAGCCAGTTTGTATCCTGCTACCGAGCCTCCCGCCTGGTTAATGAGGGCAGCCAATAGAGGGTTGTTACTGTCTCTAGTCTGGCCTCGCTTTGGAGTTTGAGAACAGGAAATTACGTTTTTCCCCAGGCCGAGAAGGGAAACTCGTGGGCGCTGGTATATTAATACTTCATTATGCCCATAAGCTGCCAGTAGTCCGATATGACCTGAAGAAAGCAGCGTTTTATGGTTTGCCAGTATATTGCCCTGCTGATAATCTTCTCCTGCCTGCTTGATGTTGTTACCTGGCTTAATTTCTTCCAGTATGCTTATGGTGTCACCTTTAACCAGTACATTTTCATGCATAATCACTGAAAGGGTTCCGGATTGCAGCTCACCACCTGTAACAACTCTCACAGCCTCACCGCTGCTGAGTATTCCTTGAGTTAAATCATAATGATTTTTTAATGAAAAAATAGTATTAATTGGGGCTTGATCATCACCCAGAGCAAACCCATCAACTGCAGATTGGGGTGCAGACGGCAGATTTTTATCAGCCAGCAGCTCTTCAGCCAGAACGCGTCCGGCGGCCTGCATTATGGATACTCTTTCCGATGGAAGATGATCTATATTCTCCAGTATTAGCTGTTGCGCTTCTTCAATGCTCAGGTCTTTCTTCATAATAAACCCTGCCTTTATATACTGGATTTGCCGAAAGGACAGAGCGGATAATGACAGACCTTACATTCCTCGCAGAGTCCTCCGTGCCCTAGTGCGACGATATCTGCGCGAGAAACTACCTCACCACAGAATAAACGCGGTAAAAGAAGATCCAGCGTAGTTCTGCGGCTGAACAAAGCTCCTCCTGGTATTCCACAGATAGGTACCGTCCCCTGGTAGGCCAGCATAAATTGTGATCCAGGTAGTACCGGTGCCCCGTAAAAAACAACTTCAGCTCCGGAGTGCCTGATTCCTGATGGAGTAGCATCATCGGGATCCACCGACATACCGCCAGTGACCAGTATTAGCTGAGCTCCTTCGGCAATAAAGTTCTGAATTTCTTGAGCTATTAGGTCAGCATCATCTGGTACGGTTACCTGACTCATCCAGCGCCCTCCGAAGGGTATAATTTTGTGCCGAATTACTCTGCCAAAACCATCTTTGATCAAACCATTATTTACTTCAGAACCGGTAGTTATAACGGCTACCCACAATGGTTGATAAGGCTTCACGGTAACAAGCGCAGCAGGTTCTGAGCAAAGTCTTTCCACCTCCTGCAGCACATTGCAATCAATGGCTACAGGTACTACTCGAGTACCGGCTATGGCCTGCTCTTTGGATACTGAGCTGTTGTTGTGCAGGGTGGCAAATATTATATTGTCAATATTATTTACCCAATTGAGTCGTTCAGTTTGCACTTTCAGTACTCCATCATACTGCGCCTTTAGATTCACCCGTCCCTGACTGGGCTGGGTAAAATAAACACCGTTTCCAGCTGCGGCTTTAGCAATCCGCAGGGCCCCTTCATCTTCATGGATAAGGTTATCGTCAGGTTCCCAGACCATAATATGCTTTTTACCCAGTTCTAAAAAACGAGGTATATCATCGGCAGTTATAATATGGCCTCTGGAAAAAGCACAGTATTTTTCGCGTTGGGGTACTATTCTAGTAATATCATGACCCAGGGTCAAACCCACCGCATTCTCCACCGGGACTCTACGCATATTTTACACCTCGACCTTTTCTATTTTCACTGCACATGCTTTGTATTCACCAGTCCCGGTAATAGGATCCAGGATATGGCTGGTTATTTCATTAGTAGGTGTAGCACTATGATGGAATGACATCCATATCATTCCCGGCATAACTCGATCGGTAACTTTTATTTCACTGATAACCTCTCCGCGCCGAGAAGTGACCTTGGCCCGGCTGCCGGTTTGCAGACCGAGTTTCTCTGCATCCAGCGGGTTGACTTCAGCTTTTTCACGATCCCACATGCTGTTGATACCCTTGGAATAAGGAGTAGTAACATTATAGTGATAAAGAATACGTCCGGTTGAGAGGAGGAATGGATATTCTTCATCCGGTATCTCTCCAGGTGGTATATGATCAGAGGGTTGGAAATTACCCAGTCCCCGGGTGAATTTGCCAGCATGTAGAAATGGGGTTCCTGGATGATCGGTACTGGGACAAGGCCAATGAAGCCCAATTTTATCAATACGATCATAATTGATGCCAGTCATCGATGGTGACAGGGAAGCCATTTCATCCCATATTTGTCCGGGATGATCATAGCTCATAGGATAACCTAACCTAGTTGCCATCTGGCAGATGGTCTCCCAATTGGCCTGACCGGGTAATGGCTCAATGGCTTTACGTACCCGCTGTACCCGCCGCTCAGTACTGGTAAAAGTACCATCACATTCAGCGAAACTAGCTGCTGGGAGTATGACATCTGCGAATGCTGCGGTTTCGGTCAAAAATAGCTCCTGTACTACTAGAAAATCAAGCTTTGCCAGTGCAGCTTTGATATGATTGGCATTGGGATCAGTCAACACCGGATTTTCACCCAATATGTACATAGCTTTTAGTTTACCAGCATATGCTTCTTCAAACATTTCCGGAATCTTCAATCCCAGGTTTCCAGGCAGTGAAGCTCCCCAGGCTTTTTCGAATTTAGCCCTTATTTCGTCATTGGTGACGGCCTGATAAGCTGGGTAAACGTTGGGCAGGGCTCCCATGTCACAGGCTCCCTGTACATTGTTCTGGCCGCGTATCGGACACACCCCGGTACCGGGCCTGCCAACATGGCCGGTAAGCATAGCTAGATTGGCGATGCTCATAACATTGCGAGTACCACAGATATGTTCGGTAATTCCCAGAGTATAGAATATCATAGCCTTATCAGTGGTAGCGTAAAGACGGGCTACTGCATAGAGGTCTTCTACCGAAATGCCAGTCAGTTCAGATACATATTCAGGATTATAGGCTTCCACAGTTTCTTTCAGTGCTTCATAATTTTCAGTGCGTTCAGCAACAAACTGCTTGTCTTCCAGGCCTTCCTTAATTATGATACGCATCATACCATTTAATAGAGGTATGTCAGTACCTGGATTATGTCTTAACCAATAATCAGCGTCATCTACTAAATCAATCCGGCGAGGGTCACATACTACCATTTTACATCCCTTACGAGCTGCCTGACGCATTTTATAGCCAATAACCGGATGTGCTTCAGTAGTATTGGTGCCAACCAGCAGCATCAATTCTGCCTCATTAGATATATCGCTGATGGGATTAGTCATTGCTCCGCTGCCAAAAGTGGTGGCCAGACCGGCCACGGTGGGGGCATGTCACGTGCGGGCACAGTGGTCAACGTTATTGGTTCCCATATAGGCGCGAGTAAATTTTTGTACCAGATAATTTTCTTCATTGGTGCAGCGAGCTGAACTAAGGGCTGCAAAGCTTTCGGGGCCATATTCGTTCTTGATCTCATTAAAACGGGCTGCTATCAGGTCGTAAGCTTCATCCCAACTGGCTGGTTCAAACTGACCATTTTTCTTGATCAATGGAGTAGTGAGACGTTTTTCATTATAGATATAATCCCAGCCAAAACGGCCCTTAACACATAGACTGCGGCCATTTACAGGACTTTCCGGGTTGGAAAGTACTCCAATTACCTTTCCATCCTTGAGCGCCAGGTCAAAATTACACCCGGTTCCACAGAAAGGACAGGTAGTTCTTACCCGATCTATTTCCCAGCGGCGGGCTTGACCAGCCATAGTTTTTTCGGTCAAAGCGCCGGTAGGACAGACAGCCACACACTGGCCGCAAAAAACACAATCCGATTCGGCATATGGCACATCGCCAGCCGTGGTAGCTTTCCTATCAAAACCGCGGTAGAGGTAGGAAAGATTGTCTTGTCCGGTCATTTCTTCACAGGCTCTGACACAAGCTCCGCAGAGGATGCATTTGTTCAGGTCTCTGATGATAAATGGGTTGCTGTCATCACACAGATAGTCATGTTTTTCTCCAACAAATGGGCTTTCTTTGATGCCGTACTGGTAGCAGTAATCTGCCAGTTTGCAATCGCCCAGTTTATCGCAGGTCATGCAATCCAGAGGATGGTTAGCAACCAGAAGTTCCAGAATGGTTCGCCGTGCTTCAATTACTGCAGGGGATTCAGTAAAGACTTCCATACCCGGCATTACTGGCGTAACACACGAGGCCGGTAAAAGTCGATTACCTTTTACTTCTACCACGCAAAGGCGGCATGCGCCCAGAGCGCTTAAATCCGGGTCATAACAAAGACGTGGTATTTGTATCCCGGCTAGTTCGGCAGCCTGCAGAATTGTGCTCCCCGCTGGAGCTCCTACCTCCTTCCCATTGATGTATAGATTCACCATTTCCACCAACATTCACTCCTTCCATTTTGATCCTTCACACAATAATATAAAAACCTCCTGCCGGAACAGGAGGAGGTTTACATTAGTTCATGGTAAATAATGAACAAGTGTTATATTCAAACGCACGCTCCCCCTTGCCCATGAGCAATTTACAGTGCAGGATAAACAAATCCACACCGAACATGACCTGTGCATATAGCCAGGTAACGTAAATTAATTTCACAGGCCCATGACTCCTTTCCAAGTAAGGGAGGCAAACCCGTTTCCAGATTTACCGTACCGGTTTTAAACCGTGTCGGCTAAGTCCCCATGACCGAAGTTTTAGGTGAAGTAGCTTTGGAGCAAAGCTTTTGAAAAAATATTCAATTATACTTGATTATCAGGGTAGTCTCTTTCAGTATATTCAGCTCACGCTGTTAGGAGATATATCCCTGTCTTAACTACAAAGACCTCCTGCTTGAACAGGAGGTCCATTTAACTAAAATACACAGCTAATAAATAGCTTTAATCACATATCAGTAGCTAAAACCTATACTCCTTTCCAAACACGGGAGGCAGAACCGTTTCCAGATCTACCCACAGGCTTAAACACCATAGCCAGGCCTTAGATGTTAAAGCTCGGAGAAAATATTATTCTTTTCAAATATACCATTCTGCACCAGGTAGTAATTTACCTGCTAAAGTTACAATAAATTTTATAAAATATTTAATTCAATGGCAGTCTTAGATTCTACCCTGATAAGGCTTTAGGCTTGAAGATTATCCCCTCGAGCTGAATGTTCAAGCTATACAATTATGCGCTCAGGGTGAGTGTAAACATTGAAGCGGCTGCCCCGAGCAAATCCCACCATGGTTATTCCCAATTGCTCCGCCCATTGAACTGCTTGCAAGGTTGGGGCAGAACGGGAAAGAATAAAAGGTATCCCATTTTGTGCTGCTTTGGCCAGAATTTCATTGGATATCCTGCCGCTTAGAACCAGGCACTTATCAAACAAGGATATTTGATTTATAAAAGCATAGCCAAAGGCTTTATCAACTGCATTATGGCGTCCGATATCCTCATATCTTATCAGAAGCTCCCTGCTGTCAGCCAGGGCAGCACTGTGTACCCCACCGGTTATCTTAAAAGTTTGAGCCCGGTTGTCCAACTCAAAGATTAAACTGAGCAGGTGGGAAGCCTGGAATTGAAATGTTGATGAAGCAGATCGGTTGAGCAATAAGTTTTCTAATGTGGTAGAGCTCTTTTGACGGAACTCAAGATATGATTGATCGGATTGACTTCCCGACAGGGGCTCGGAAGTTACTATATCAATTCTTCCCTGGGAGCAATCGATAGATTTAATATCACTATCCTGGCGGAGAACAGCTTCACTGATTAGAAATCCTAATGCTAGTTCACGGTCTGCTCCAGGAGAACAGACCAGGGTGGAGATATAGGTTTCATTAATAAATACGCATAGTTCTTCTTCCCGCACCAGATGGGCATCTGCTTCTATAAAACGGCCATCCTTAAATAAATTGATATTAACCTGACTGTAAAGATTGCTAGCATTTGCTGCCAATTCTAATCCCTCCATAGCATGGCTATAATTAATTCCATCCATCTAATCATACCGTATATAAACTGACCTGGGGTATACTTTATCGCTATCAATAAATATCTTCCAAAGTACGAGTTAGATATATAGATCTAGACGAACACAGTTAAATTAAAAAGGAGACTTCATCATAAGATAAAGTCTCCATAGTATAATATGCGATGCGGTTATTGCACTTGAGGGTTGAAACTGATAAAGCCGGTTGAGTCTTCACCCATTAGCACAGTCACGTCATTATTTTCTTTGTTAGCATTCAAAGACCATCCTGATCCCATTTGCTGTGTAAATTGTATTGACCAACCATTATCTTCCAGATCACTCCTGTACTTCTCAAATGAATCTGCCTCTACTTCCTCAAAAGTTACGGTATATGCGGTTCCAGCATCGGTAGTACTCTCGATTACTCCAGTAATGCTTCCGTACTTGAACTCCGGCACATCAGATGGCATACCAGACGGCCAATCATAAGTGCTGCCAATCTTCATGGAACCCTCATCAGTAGTAATCTCAGCTGATCCTTCGTTGAGATTCAGGTCTACTTTTTCACCGCTTTCACTTTCAATGGCTTTCTCAATTACTTGTTCAGTAGCTTTTTCAGCAACCTTACCACATCCACCCATGATCAGTGATAGGGCCAGCAGAATTACTAAAACAATGCTAACCTTTTTATTGATTTTCATAAGCTATAGTACCTCCTATTTCAAAATAATCTTCAAAGATATTATTCTTTCTAATTAAAGGAAATCCTGCTAGAACTGGTAAGTTAACAAGTTATTTCCTATTTATTGCTTAGCGGCTTAGGCAGACTTCCTATTTGTAAAGAGGATCATTCGGTCATGATAAATCTATTATATTTCTCGCCCGTTTAGGTATTTTTTTCCAGAGTACAAATATGAATAATAATAAACTAATATAAGGGGGCGGGCTAATGACCTGGTCAACTCGATTATTGAAATTGGAAAAGAAAAGGATGCAGGGACCGGATATACTAGATCTTCAGGTCAGACTGCAGGAACTAGGTTATTACGCTGGAAAGGCCAGTGGAATATACACTGAAACTACAGAACTAGCGGTTAAAAAGTTCCAGAAAGCCAGCCGGCTTAAGCCGGATGGTGTGGTTGGGCCTATTACCTGGACAGCTTTAGATATGAACTCCTCCAGATATTTTAGCATAGAGAGGGTTTATGATGCACCTAGCGTTATCATTGACATTGACCGGAGAGTACTGGTTTTTATCTCTGATAGTTTTATGAAGATTTACCCGGTAGCGGTTGGGCGACCAAGTTTGCCTACCCCCCTGGGTAACTGGACAATTGTCAGTAAAGCCCTGAATCCTGGTGGTCCATTTGGGGTCAGATGGATGCGGTTGAGTATTTCCTGGGGTGGTTATGGTATCCATGGAACCAATAACCCTAAATCCATTGGCAAAGCAGTAAGCCATGGCTGTGTCCGTTTGTACAACGAGGATGTTATTGAAGTATATGATAGAACTCCAGTTGGAACGCCAGTAACCATAATCGGCAAAGCTTATAATAATCGGGCCTTGAAACTGGGTGACAGAGGCAGTGATGTTCAGGAAGTTCAGAGGATGCTAAGGAAACTCAAATTTTACCGGTCCAAGCTGGATGGTGAATATGGTCCCTATACTGAAAAAGCAGTAAAAGACTTTCAAACTCAAAAATCTATACCGGCAGATGGAATTATTGGCCCATCAACTTTGACTGCTCTGCAAAGAGCTTATGCCGATCTATATAAATAAACCTCTCTTAAACCAGAGACTTACTATTCCTCTAGAGAAACCAGTAAACATGTTTGAATAGCTGTATTTCAGAGAGAAGGAATACATAGGGGTTTTTAAGACCGCTTTTCCTCATTATGGTTGATGTTGAATGATTATGTAAAAAAATAGGCTAAAATACAGGAAATAACAATTAAGTATGGAATTATTTAACTATCGAAATAAAAAACCATAATATTAAACAGTAAGTTTTGGGGGGAAAGGGTTAATGGAATGTCCTGATTGTAAAGGCCGTGAACTGGAATCCGTTTTAAGCAAACAGGGTGTGGAGGTAGACTACTGCCAAGAATGTCATGGAGTCTGGCTGGACCGGGGGGAAATTTATTTGTTGGCCCGTCGACCCGAGATAGTATCCAAACGCTTGAAGGAAGCGGATAAGATTTCGAAAAAACAAATAATTTCTCCGAAAACCAATACTGCTATGACCCCGATAAACTACCCGGAAGGGACTGAGATATATATCTGTGACTCTGGCGGGATTTGGATAGATGGAAAGCAGATAGATAAGTTCAGGGGTAGTGATGATAACATAAATATTGATCTGGGCCTTCTCGTTTCCCATGAAGATGATATGAAGCTGGGGTTAAATGCGGCAGTTGGTTACCCAGGTACATTTATGGACAATAATAATTCGGACCAGGTACCAAACCGCTGGATAAAGATAGTGAAAAAGGCTGGTGTAGTAGTATTATTAAGCATCGTTTTGCTCTGGGTTTACTTCATATAGGGTTAAGTTAGGTAAGAAAAGTGAATCAGGTTGAGGAAGAAATGAGCCATTTGTAAAGGAAGGCTTCATTAGCAGAGCAGCTATTTAAAGTTAAGACCTTTCATGGTCGATAACATTATCCCTCCAGATTTTAATATAATTGCATTTTAACCATGGGTATATACATGAACATGTTCCGTATGTCCATGGGTATGGCTGAATTCGTCAATCAAATTTACTTTGATCAACAAGTCCTTATTATCCAGAGCCTCTTCGACTGGACCATCAAATACTACCTGATGATATTCGGATAGTACCAGAGTTCTTTTGGTAAGTGTGTGAGCCAGATTCAAGTCATGGGTAGCGATAATGATAGTTCTGCCTATAGAGTTTAGCTGCAATAAGAGCTCAACCAGCCAGCGCTGACTTCTAGGATCCAATCCAGCAGTAGGTTCGTCCAGTATCAGCACTTCAGGATTAATTACCAGGACTGCGGCCAGAGCGATCTTCTTCTTTTCCCCCCCACTGAGACGGTAGGGAGGTCGATCCATCAGATGTTCGATATTTAGCATTCGCAGGATGTCATTTACTCTGATCTTCACTTCATCAGCAGGCAGTCCCATCTGTAAAGGACCAAAAGCTATCTCATCCCACACCCGGGAAGTGAAAAGCTGGGCGTCCGAATTCTGAAAAACAAAGCCCACCTGGCGATAATAGTTTTTACTAAAATTATCATCTTCCATCAATTTTTCTGTAATATCCCGGCCGAAAGCTTTGAAAGATCCGTTTTCCGGATAATTCAAGGCACAAAGTATTTTTAATAAAGTTGATTTACCAGAACCATTGGCTCCGAGCAGGCAGATACTATCTCCCGCCTTGACAGATAGATTCAAACCAGAAAATAGAGATCCTTCCGATCTGTAAGAAAAGCTTACCTGTTGCAGTTCGAATATGTTATCAGCCAATAAAACGTCCTCCTATTACCAGACTAGTTGTTAATACAATTATACACATAGAAAATAGGAGGTCTATGTTACCCAGGTTCATTTCTTCAATGGTAACCGCTTCACCAGTATAGCCGCGTGCTGTCATAGCTTGATATACCTCCTCGGCCAGCATAGTACTCCTGGAAAAAAGTACCGCCAGAGAAGAACCAAATAAAAGCCTGCGGGCCGAAGAAGATAACTCTCCAACTGTTCTTACTTTACGAGCTTCAAATAGATCGAGGGATAGACCCAACAGCAGTATAATATATCGGTAAGTCATTTCAATAATCATAATAAAAATAGTTGGGACTCCGATCACTCTCAGAGATTTTAAGAGTCTATCCAGTGGGGTGGTCAAGATCAAAGTTAGGCCCAGAGAAAGAGATATTCCCACCCGAAGAAATAGAAACAGCGCTGCTTTAAATCCCTGCAGGCTGATGAACAGCGTTTGTGGAAGCTGAAAACCCATAAAAAATACGTCCCTATTTTCATAAAATACCAACAGCGGGGTACCGTCATTAAATATATTGAACATACCAGGAACGGCAGCCAGCAGGGTAAGCATGGGTATAAAACCCCAGATTCGCAGCTGCAGCTTGGTGAATGGGAGACGCGAAATCATCATCATTACAGCTCCGGTCAGCTCCAGAATAAGAAGTATATATAGACTCCTGGTGATGCCGGCAGTGATTATAAGTGCCAGTACTGCCAGCAGTTTGACCCGAGGGTCAACTGCCTGCAGTAATCCCGGCTGCCGTGAGAAATATTCACTGGTTCGGTCATCAACCATGACTTTTTTTATTTCATTAATAGTTTTCTTTATAAAGCCTGAATGCTTTCCCCTATTTCTACTCGGTTCCTGGCAGGACGTATTATTGTTCTGCATCCAGGGCGGCAGTTCAGGTCTATAAGGTTTATCTATAGGCAAGATAATCCAACCCTCAATCTTTAACTATTCGGGATAGGAAAGTAATTATGAGTACTACCAGCAGTACGCCTACCACGGCTGAAGCAATATAACCCAGTGCAGACTGTCCGAAAGTAGCGGCAAATCCCTGGATGCTGTAATCCGGCATGGGGGCATGCTGCCACAGGTCAGCCATTTTTTCCAGGCCAGCTGGGATAAACCCCACTTCATCAATCAGTTCATCCGAGCCCCATTCGCCAAAAGCGGTTCCGGTGGCCAGCAATCCCAGAGGACTTAATACAATAAACAAACTCAGTACCAGCCATAATTTCTTATAGGTTTTAAACATTGTCAGCCACCCCCCCATTGAACATAATCGCCTGTTTTCGGGCCACCAGTTCTGGATAACTATTACCTACAAACCACACACCCAGTGCAGTAACCAAAGCTTCAACCGGACCGGCCAGAGTCAAATGTTCAGATAGCATAGCCGCAATAGCTACTTTAATAGGGTACATGAAATATAATGGTGTACCGTCGGCTGTCTGGAACAGGTGGTACTGTGAACCAAATTCAACAGCAGTGAACAGGGCTGCAACGTTCAAGCCAATATATCCTGCCAGAGCTGCGGCTATGATTCCACGAGTGCTGATGGCATCTGCCTGTCCCTTTATCAGTTTATACATTAAGTAACCGACCATTGGCATGATAAATGCCATGTTGAAACAATTGGCACCAATAGCCAGGATTCCCCCGTCACCGAATATTAGAGCCTGTATTATCAGGGCTACGGAAACCCCAATACAAGCTGCCCAGGGGCCTAGCAGTATGGCCAAAAGCACTGCTCCCACTGCATGGGCAGAACTGCCTCCCGGTATAGGCAGATTGAACATCATAATAATAAAACTGAAGGCTGCACCCACAGCCAATACGGGAACCTCCCGTTTTCTCAAATTCTCCTTAACCTTCTTCACGGCTACTCCCCATATCGGTACCATAGCAACGACAAAAGGAACAGCCGTCTGAGGACTCAAATAACCATCAGGTATATGCATCCCAACACCCCCACAAATTAATAATTTCTGCACGTGCTTTTGATTCCAATAAAAAAAGCCATGAAATCAAAGCTGCTCATGCAGCAAAAACCTTCATGGTTGAATTAATTTGATTTATGAATTTTTTCTGGTAATAAAGCCACGGCTAATTAACACCTTCATGGTGTATTGTTAATGTTGATTATAGTCCATCATCAAAGGCTAGGATAGTCCTAAATGTTTAAATAATTTCTTTGGTTTTTCAATGTACAGGGGTAAAATTTTACATGAGCCCCCTTTTTTCAGATATTAAGCACTAAAAATATCGGCTATTCCATCACAATTATCTAATAAAACAACAGTCCGGATGGTTGAACAGTCAATAATCACCCGGCAGCCAATGCAGTGATGAAATTTGTGGCAATATATTACTGTAAAGAGTCAACAAAATTGGAAATTTGGTTGAGACATAACCTTCTTTCAAAGGGTTCTAATGCTTAATATTTTAGGAAGCATTATGGATTAATTTGGTATAATAAAAGCATCTTCATAAATTGGGAAAGGAGGGCAGTAACGCCAGCATTTTGTGTTTTTCAATCAGACTTCAGTGGTTGGTTTAAATATTGTAGATTGCATGGATCTAAGCCTGTCTTTTCCTGTTTATTATTCCTTTTTGTACCCGGATTCCGCTAGAGAGAAAATTCGAATATAGAGATAAAATAGCTTCAGTATTATGTTATTAGGTGTTTTTGTAAAAAGGAGGTTCAATTTATGTTACACCGAAAAAAACTGTCTCTGTTAAGTCTGTTATTAGTTTTTGTATTTGCATTATCTTGCTTTACTATTTATCCGGCTGGTAACCTGGCGGCCAGCGAGAGCGCAACTATTACCGTCGTTTCCCCCGGCACCGGAGATACATGGGCAGGAGGTTCCCAGCAGACGATCAGTTGGAATTACACCGGCAATCCGGGCTCACAGGTAACGATTACTCTTTTCAAAGGCGGTCATAGCGTAATGCATATTGCAAGTAAAACCGCTACTGGATCTAATGGGTCGGGGAGTTATACCTGGGGCATCCCTTATACTATGGCCGAGGGAAGCGATTACCAGATCAAGGTTCTCAGTCCAACTTGCCCGGATGGGGATTATAGCGTGTATTTTTCCATCGGTGCGGGCGCCACCTCCACCTCCTATCCTTCCCAGAGCGCAACTATTACCGTCGTTTCCCCCGGCACCGGAGATACATGGGCAGGAGGTTCCCAGCAGACGATCAGTTGGAATTACGCCGGTGATGCGGGCTCAGAGGTAACGATTACTCTTTTTAAAGGCGGTAACAGTGTTACGCATATTGCAAGTAAAACCGCTGCTGGTTCTAATGGGAGCGGAAGCTATACCTGGACAATTCCAGCAACTTTGGCAGAGGGCAGTGATTACCAGATTAAAATTATTACTCCCGAATTCAGTAATGCAGCCTGCAGCGGTTATTTCACTATCGGAAGCGGAGGCAGTACCGAAACTGGCAACTCCATAAGCATTACTTCGCCAGCAAGGGGGGAAGTGTTTGCACAGGGTTCTGCCAATATCATTAGCTGGAGTTATACCGGGGCTGACTTGGGCCCCACGGTAGATATATCCCTTTTCAGGGTATCATCCCAGGGCATATCCAGGTATAATATTAAGTCTGGGGCGGCTATTGGATCTGGTGGAAATGGCACCTATGCCTGGAATATTCCGGCCGAAATACCCGCGGGACAAGGTTATAAGATTATGGTTTGGTCCGTCTCCCAGCGGAGAACATATGCGATCAGCAATGCGTTCACTATTGGAACCGGAGGTTCCACCCAGCAGACTACTCAGACAGAGACCATATTGATTAATGATCCTGCTTTTGTAACACTTACTGCGCTAGAGAACGGGGATCAGGGTTATGATTTGCAGGTGAAAGCCAACAATGCTTCAACTCCGGTGGAGGTATCCTACCTGGTGCTAAATCCTAGTGCCACTCCTACCAATCCTTCCCAGGGTATCCAGGTTGCTGAGCTGACCGAGTCGGAAAGCAGCTGGGGAGGCTCCAAGCAGTATTACGGACATACCGAAGTAGGCGGTTGGGCATTGTCTCAATATAAGCAAAATCCAAAAGTCTTTGCTTTACCTCATTATCGTACCTGTGTGATGATGTTGGCTCGGTATGAAAAAATCTATGTGGTTTTCTTGAGGGAAAACGATGGAATTCTTACCTATGAGGTTTTCCAGGGGGGAGCATTTAATGGTTTGAATGTGCCCGGGCTTGGTAATGTGACCCGCAGCGGCAATCAATTTAAGATTCATTCCGAAGGGGGAGCCGTTGAAGTGGGAATCTGGGATAAAGGCACTTATAAGCATGATGAAGTGACAGGCTGGGCACAGCAGAGTTATGCAGCTAATGACAAAATGTATGACATACCCAACTACGGTATGTTTATGATGACCATCGGACGTTACGGTAAGCTGGGTCTTATTATAGGTAATTATAATGATGGGCAGCTGGGTACCGTTTGTTTCACCGGCTCCAAACTGCTGGGAACAGATGATGTGTCCGGTTTGTGTGAGATTACCAGCGCCGGCAGCCCTCATATAAGAGTCAGAGCCACCGGAAATGACCCGGTGGAATTCTCTCAATTCGCATTTGATAATACCTGCTGGCAATGGGAGGTAAACGGCTGGGGCCAGGCAGCGTTCCAGCAGAATCCCCAGGTATTGCCGCTGAAGCATTACACGCCCGGTTTCTTCACCTGCAGTCGTTATGATAAAGCAGGTATCTTCTTCTACAATGAGAATGATGGCCAGATGGGGGTACTGCCCCTTAACAGCAGCACACAGGTAGCTGCTGCCAGTGCAGCCGCAACCCAGACTCAGGCTTCTTCAGCCGGGGTTATCAAAGTCTATTTAAACGGCCAGTTATTGTCTTTCGATCAGCCGCCCGTAATCGTAGGTGGTCGGACCATGGTACCCATGAGGGCTATTTTTGAAGCCCTAGGAGCAGAAGTGAGCTGGGACGGTGCAGCCCGGATGGTAACGGCCCGCCTGGGTGATACAACCATTAAACTGATAATCGGCATGCAAAGCGCACAGGTTAACGGGCATGAAACTGCTCTCGATCAGCCGGCTCAAATAATGGGAGGACGCACCATGGTGCCGCTGCGCTTCGTAGCTGAAGCCCTGGACTGCCAGGTAATCTGGAACGGAGACACCCGGACTATATACATTACGCAAAACACCGCTGCTGACAGCGGGACGGAACAGCTGACCGGAGAACAGGTGATTGAACGATTCTTCAGCCTGGTGGACAGTGGTGAGGTAAACTCTGCCCTGACCCTGTTAGATACGGAAGCGCTGGGTGACAGCAGCAGTCAGGCAATGTGGCAGAGCAGTCTGGGCTCGATTGACGCAGCAGCTGTTATCAGTATTCAGGCAAGTAACCAGGCAGAATGGACCAATGATTATGAGCAGTATATGGTCAGTATATCTTTGCAGCTAACAGCAGGCAGTCAGACATTGTGGTCGGAAGGGCAGGATACCCGCTGGATCTCACTGATGAAGGAAAGCGGTCAGTGGAAAATTCATCAGATTGCCACCGGGCCATGATCAGGTCAACTTTCGAGGTTGCTACTATAATGAGGAAAAGAAAGCCGTGGGTCCAGCCCACGGCTCAGGTTGTCGACAAAGTTGACAAGATGCCAGACCGATGACAGAGGTGAAGATCAAGGCATGAGAAAAACCCGTGATTGAGGCGTACCTGAGTACGTTGATTGAGCGGGTTTTTAGATATAACGCAGATATTCGCTTCTGTCATTGGTCTGAGCCGTGGGTCCAGCCCACGGCTCAGATTGTCGACAAAGTTGACAAGATGCCAGACCGATGACAGAGGTGAAGATCAAGGCATGAGAAAAACCCGTGATTGAGGCGTACCTGAGTACGTTGATTGAGCGGATTTTTAGATATAACGCAGATATTCGCTTCTGTCATTGGTCTGAGCCGTGGGTTCAGCCCACGGCTTTCGCTTTCAGGTGGAGTACCCAGAGTCGAGGCTAGTAAGTACCCTTACTTTCAATGGTCGGGGTGACAGGAGCGTATCGCATTGAGAATTCAGCAGAAGAAATCGTATTACGAGTTTAAGGGCTATGCTCACCTTGCGGCAATTCATATCATTTTACTGCAGGATTTCATTTAATTTTATAGAAATACTTGTTTATTGCATAATAGTTGAATTTTGGAAAAGATCTAATCAGACTTATTGTGGGGACTGGTAAAACAGATTACTATTAGCGGAATCTACAAGCACTGACCTATTTCTATTGAAAATGATATTTGAAGGGGTTGATTCCAATCAATATAAAGACAAACAAAGACTTAATGTTGGTGATCACTTATGCCGCAGTTTTGATTCTGGTGGTGCTTAATTTCAGCCCTATTATGCACGGTTTAGGGTGGTTTGTTTCCTTATTTAAGCCATTTTGGATCGGCATAGCAATCGCCTTCATCTTACATAGACCATGCATGTTAATTGAAAGGTATATGAGGCAAAGTATTTTTAAAAATAGCAGTCCTAGGTTGATCCGTGGGTTAGCTGTTGTTATGACCTATTTATTGACGCTGCTCCTGTTGATAGTTGTAACTCTCTTTATAGTTCCCCAGTTAATAGATAGCATCCAACTATTCATCTCCAATATCGGCACCTACGTAGACAATATGCAGGGTTTGATTAACCAGGCTGCCAACTTGATAAAAGTGGCCGACGTTGATTTATCATCCTTGATTAATCAGGTTTTTGAATCAATCAAGCAGTTGAGTGGTAACTTCGGCGGGCTTCTATCTGGTATCATTGGCGTTACTGCTGGGGTAGCCGGCTTTCTTGCTAACTTGCTTATTTCCCTGATATTTTCCATCTACCTATTGGCAGACAAGGAAAGAGTTCTCGGTAATTGTAAAACCGTCTGCCAGACCTATTTACCGCCAGGGATGTATCGAAGCGTAGTTTATGTTTATGAGGTGACTACCGATACCTTTAATAAGTATGTCTATGGACAGCTAACGGAAGCTGTAATTCTAGGCGTGCTATGTTTCATTGGTATGCTTATTTTCAATTTCGAATATCCCTTGATGATCAGCACCTTAATTGGTATTACCGCCCTGCTGCCTTTAGTGGGAGCCTATATTGGCGGTTCAATTGCCCTTTTGGTATTGCTTATGATTTCTCCCATACAGGCGCTTTGGTTCATCGTTTTTTTAGTCATCTTGCAGCAGATTGAAGGCAATATCATCTATCCACGGGTGGTGGGCAGCAGTCTGGGCTTACCCGGCATCTGGGTTTTACTGGCCGCGATTGTTGGTTCCGGCCTCGCCGGTCCGCTGGGTATTCTGCTGGGCGTACCTATTGCTGCGGTCCTCTATATCCTGCTTAAAAATGATGTTCATCAGAAAGAGGCAGAGGAAGGGTTGTGAAAAGGAGGGTGAAAATAATCACGAGGGTGAAAACAGAAAAATACAAATCCCGCCATCACTGGCGGGTTTTTTATTCTTAAATGGTCGGGGCGACAGGATTTGACCCTGAGGCCTTCTGATTCTATGGCACGGGCCCTGGGCATTCTTCTCTAAGGCTGATCCTCAAATAAATACTTTAACATTCTCTGGGGATTATCGAGGACTTCTTTGGTCAAAACGTAGTGTTCAGTTTTATCATATGGGGTCAAAGTGATGCCTTCTTCCGAGAAGACATATATTTCAGCCCCAGGATAGGCAAGAATGATTGGCGAATGTGTAGCAATTATAAATTGTGAATTCTTATTAACCAGGTTATTTATTTGTACCAGCAGTGAAAGCTGTCTGGAAGGAGATAATGCGGCTTCCGGTTCATCCAAAATATATAACCCATTCCCCCCGAAACGATTTAAAATTAGAGACATAAAGCTCTCGCCATGTGATTGATCATGTAAAGATCTGCCGCCGTAACTTGACAGCAGCGGGAATATTTCATCTAATCGGTCTATTTCTGAAGCGACATTATAAAAGCTTTCAGCCCTTAAGAAAAATCCATCTGAAGGTTTCCTTATTCCCTTTGCAACTGTTAAATATCGGTATAGCTGCGAATGTGTTTGTTTGGAGGAAAAGTTGAAGTTCTTGGTTCCCCCTTCTGCGTTAAATCCACAAGCAACAGCAATTGCTTCAAGAAGGGTGGATTTGCCGGTGCCATTTTCACCAATAAAAAAAGTTACTTTTTT
Source organism: Syntrophomonas sp. (assembly GCA_016841875.1). Lineage (GTDB taxonomy): Bacteria > Bacillota > Syntrophomonadia > Syntrophomonadales > Syntrophomonadaceae > JAAYJK01. Next base: position 140,537 of record JAENYG010000006.1, on the reverse strand, counting down.
ATTCAGCTCAAGTTGCTGTATTTTAATCAGGTTTTTTATCACTGGCAGTTGAAAAACATAGTCTTCATTTTCGCAGGTGGATTTAATCAGTCCTATGCTCTTTATGAATAAATTATCAAACATACTACTACCTTTTTTAACCAAAACATTTCTCTCAACATGAACATAAAGCCATATTCATACAAGCGGGGATGTTCTAAAAATTTGGTTTCTAATTTTTATCACCAGACGGTTTTCTGTATGCCTTAAACAGCTGTTGGATTAGAGTGATAAAAATTACTGAGCTCACCAGCCAGGCGAGAAGCGAGAGAGCTAGTATAAGCCACCAGCTTGAATACCTGGTCATACCGTAATATGCAGTCATAACACAGACTGTACAGCCTGCCATACCGGCTGCAGCCCCCAGGGCCACATCAGATGCATGCCTGGAATTTACGAAATAACCCGCCATTATTACTGCAGAAATCATAACTGCGGGAAAAGCCGCAAAAATACCAGCAAAAGATTTCCAGGGTATCATCTGCAGGGCGATATAACAAGCTGCAACAGCTGTTCCACCCAGAATAAATCTTAAAGTTAGATCTTTAAAAATCTTCATCATCATCACCTAGAGAGTATCTGCCAGGCCCAGTAGATACCTGATGCACTGACTAACCAGATAATAAGGGCTAAACATAGTCCTTTTCCCCATCCATTCTTCAATATTAAAAAGCTGGCACTTACTGCACATATAATGTCAGCTATCATTCCGATCAGGGCACCCTGGGAAACCTGCTGAGAAATGCTAATTAATTCATTCCCGCGGTATTCCAGGGCCAGGCTTAGAATGGCAGCCAGGTAAACCGCCGGAAAAGCAGCAAAAATACCACCTATACGTCCACCAAAAGTACGAGCGATCAAAGTGGAAGCCACTACTGCACTGCCCCCCAGCACGAAGCGTAATAAAATGTTGGTAAAGTAGATATATGACAAAATGTGGCTCCTTTTCATTAAGGTCATAAAGCAAGTAAAAGTATAGGCCATTTCCAAAGGATTGTCTAATAAAACAAAAAGGGGGGATGCTTCTTTATAAAATTGAAAGTAGATATTTATTAGGAGCCGGGGTATACACCTCTTGGTGGGCATTGGGATTATTACGCTACAGCGTGCCCGGGGGATAGGTTGATGTGGAAAAAGTGTGTAATTTTGTGATGATGAATGCTAGGGAAAGGAATGGAGATAAAGCATTAGCTTGCCCAGACCGTCGACCTCCGGGAGGAACGCCGGCTGAAAGAAGTTGAAAGAATTGCAGTATCTGCAGTTATGGAATATTGAAAAGTATGAAAGAAGTGGGGAATGAAAAATATGATGCAAGTCAAGAACCGTCCCCACTTGCATGTAAAGAACAAGGAAATCGTAATGTGAATGTAGAAGGAACACGAAAATGATGTCAGGCACAGACAGGGACTGGTCTGGTAGAGGAAACAGTATAAAGAGCGATTATTATAATAAACTTGGAGGTATTGGAAATGACATTTAATAACCCTGATAATCAAAGTAATTATTATAATGGAGCTAGATATGTTTTATTCGCAAGTAAAAAAGAAGGTCTTTTTAAAAAAGTTAGTTGTTTCGTGATCTTTTTTGATAATTCATTAATAATTGATCACTTGTCAGAGGACAGGATAAACTCAATAAAGAGTGCGTGTCAGAAGACATATGGAATAATTGCCGTAGAAAGCACAGGAGATAAAATATTTCATGATTTAATACCTTCTTACTTTCAAATAGATAAAAATAGTATTTTGCAATGGGATGCTAGAAATATTGAGTTGCCCTATCAAATCATTAACAATGTTACCTATAAGCCTGCAACACTCGAAGAAAATAATATTCCTATTAGAATTAATATACAATCTGAAATATTTATGAATGATATAAAGATGGGATATGATTATGGAATGTATGCCCAGTTGGGCAAGCTTGTTCTTAATTTAGGTAAGCAAAAAATAACTTTTACCCATGATATGACTACAATAGGAGTAGCTACTCATTTTATTGACTTATTGTTTAGAGAAAAAGCTGTTATCGAACCAATAGAAGATATCATAACAGATGAAGCTGATATTATCGCTATACTAAATAAGAGCAGGGATTCTGGTATCGAAGAAACATATACTGATGACAACATTAAACACATTTTGTACGGTAGATATAAAATAGGCCGCGCACGTATTACTATGCATACTTACGTCATATTTTATGATAATTATTATTTAAAAGCAGTTATAGATGATTCAGCTTTTATAACTATGAAAAAAATACTATTGCACAGAGGAAACATTCCGGCAAAATCATTATCGGGAGATAATATATACTATGAATGCATTCCTTTACTTTACGAAAACAGCAAAAGTGAAATACTAGCTATGTGCAATGATGCTGAAAGCATAGAAGTACCCTATAAAGAGATTGATAAGCTATCAATCTCCTTCGCTGACGCTGATAATAATACGTTTTATAATAATTCATCATCTATGGATATCAACAATTGTGCTTATGGTTATAACCGACCTTCGTATAGAGGATACCTGAATATAGAAACTAATGAAGATGGCTATTATGAGGATTTTGGGGTATCCATTAGGCATTCAATGACTGCTGCAGGTACAACTGCACAATTTTTAAATACATATTTAAAAGATAAATGGAAGTAAATACCTGATGCCCCCCTGACATTAAAATGTCAGGGGGCATCAGGCTGTTAAAGTGCTGTGGAAAGAATATCCTGAAAGCGAAAAATCTAAAATCAAATTAATCCATATTACTTTTTGAAGTGTAATCACATTCCTGCTTAACAAGACTTCATCTGGTGTGATGAAGATGAATTGGATATGCTGAGAAGCAGAATGAGGCAGCATATAAGGATGTGAAAGAGAGGCGTGTAATTTATGTACGGATTGGTTTTAGAAGGGGGCGGAGCCAGAGGCGCTTATCATATCGGCGCCTACAAGGCCCTTCAGGAGCTTGATATAAAAATATCTGCAGTAAGCGGCACCTCTGTGGGTGCTTTAAATGGTGCCATGATTGCCCAGGGGGAGATTGAAAAAGCCTATAATATGTGGTCTGAGATCAGCCCCTCGAAAGCATTGGTAGTAGATGAGGCCCGCCTGGCGGAAATCCACAATCAGAGAATTAACCCGGCCGATTTACCTTATTATGCAAGAAGGATAAGGGAGATTCTTAGTGAGGGAGGTCTGGATGTCAGTCCGCTAAAAAGTCTGCTCGAAGAAAACATAAATGAAGACCGGGTGCGAAATTCGGAAATAAAACTGGGAATCGTAACTGTATCTCTGACTGATTTCAAAGCCCTGGAACTGTTTGTTGAAGATATTCCGCAGGGACATCTAGTGGATTACCTGATGGCTAGTGCCGGTTTTCCGGGTTTTAAGATAGAACGTATGGAAGGAAAACGCTTTATCGACGGAGGATTTCATGATAATCTTCCCATTAAGCTGCTTCAGGATCAAGGCTATACTGATATTATCGTGGTTCGAACCTATGGCCCGGGAAGGCATAGAAGGATTAAAACCAAAGGAATGAATATCCACTATATCTCTCCGGTAGATGATCTCGGGGGGATTATGGATTTTGATTCAGAACTTGCGAAGCGGAATCTTCAATTGGGTTACTTTGATGCCATGCGGGTTTTTCAGAACCTGAAGGGAAAAAAATATTATATAAAGCCCGACAGGGGAGAGGTGCATTTTTTGCAGGTGCTCGCTGATTTGCCGGAGGATAAGGTCTTATATATCGGGAAAATTCTCGGTTTTAAAGGCCTTCCTTACCGCAGGATGCTATTTGAACAGATTGTGCCTCGCTTTATCGAGTTGCTGAATATTCCTCGAACGGCTGATTATGAGGAAATCGCTATCCTTTTGTTGGAACAGGTGGCTTTCGGGTATCAGGTAGAGCGTTTTAAAATCTATACCTTTGAGGAATTTCTGAATGAAATAGAAAAACAGTATGTTCCACACCGGGGAAGGGTGCGGAAGGACTTGCCGGGACTACTGAAGCGAACCAGAATGGTACCTCTGGCATCCAAGGAGGAAATCTTCAATGAGGTTGTTTACCAGCTATTTGAGGGGATTTTCGAGAATGGGCACGATCCCCTCAAATAAGTTAACTCCTGTTTTATTTGTTGCTCAATTAGAAAACTATCCCGTATTGACTGATAAAAGCAAAAAACATCATTTGCTGGCGGTACTCATCGAATAAGTCTGAGCTTCGCTGACAGGTATCTTTTTACATATAAGTTTCTGTATATCCCTCAGATACCCCTTTTCCTCTATGTCACAAAAAGACACTGCAGTTCCGCCCAGTCCGGCTCTTCCGGTTCTTCCGATCCGGTGGACATAGGTTTCTGGTATATTGGGTATGTCGAAATTAATAACACAAGATAGCTCATGTACATCGATTCCCCGTGATGCAATATCAGTAGCAACCAGCACCCTGGTGCGTTTCGACTTGAAATTCTTCAAAGCCAGCTCTCTCGCCCCCTGCGATTTATCACCATGGATTGCCTGGGCTGGTATTCTTGCCTTTTGTAGTTCTTTGACCACCCTATTAGCTCCATGCTTGGTGCGGGTAAATACCAGGGCGGAATCGATGGATTGGTTTCTTAACAGTTGTACGAGCAGGTTTTGCTTATCTTTTCGATCAACGAAATAAACTGTTTGATCAATGGTGTCCACCGTAGACGCTACAGGAGTCACTTCCACCTTGACGGGCTTTGACAGCATGGCATCTATTAGCTTTAAAATTTCCGGTGGCATAGTTGCAGAGAACAATAATGTTTGTCTGGTGACTGTTAACAGAGCTATGATTTTCTTTACATCATGCAAAAATCCCATGTCCAGCATGCGATCTGCCTCATCCAGTACCAACAGCTTTACATGTCTAAGATTGATGTGTTTCTGGTTTATCAAATCCAGCAGACGACCTGGAGTTGCTACCAGAATATCAACTCCCGACCTTACAGCACTTACTTGGGGATATTGCGATACCCCACCGAAAACCACGGTATGCTTAATTGCCGTATATCGTCCGTAGGCAGCAAGGCTTTCGCCTATCTGACTGGCCAGTTCCCGTGTCGGAGTCAAAATTAAGGCTTTAATTTTCCGTGGCCCTTTTTCATTTTTCTTTTCATTATAAAGAATCTGCAGTAAAGGAATAGCAAACGCTGCCGTCTTTCCCGTGCCTGTTTGCGCACACCCCACCAGATCCTTTCCTTCAAGTATAAAGGGTATCGCCTGTTCCTGTATTGGAGTAGGCATTGTATATCCTTCATGGTAAACAGCCTTCAAAATCGGCGTGATGATATTCAGGTTTTCAAATTTCAATTTATTTTCTCCTTTAAATGTGGCAAGCCACTATTGATTATTGATTTTATTCGTTTGCAACTAAAATGGAATAGCGTTCTTAATTATATCTCACCATATAAACATAAAAAGAGCAGTCAACTCATAATTAATTGAGTTTCCCACTCTATAATCCTGAATTACTTTATACTGTCCCTGGAGTCCAGGCAATTGAAATACAATAACAACTATGAATCTTATCACATGTTGAGAAAAATAGCAAGGCATGCTTCTGTTTCAAGACGACGAGCATTAGTTCCTTCATTAAGTGACGCTGGCTTTTTTCCATAAAATCCAGCCCCATGATTGATAACATGGATTGAATCCCCTGTTTGGCTATGAGTATGTCAGCATATAACCTCTTTTTTTCACCCGGTGGTGTTATCATCTCATCTGGCAGGGGAACATGTGTAGTGATAGGCCTGGCCTGTAGCAGATATAAATTACCGTCCCGGTATGCCCATTCAATATCAACAGGTTTTTCATAGAAGCTCTCTACACTTTTAACCAGCCCTGCTACATCAAGCACCTGGGCATCAGTAATGCAAAAACCGTCTTTCTTCTCAGCTGCTTTTCCGCAGGTAAGAGCTATGTATTGCGCTTCATGCGGAAGGGATTTGCCTGACTATGCTTTTTGTCCGGATTGCGGGACACCGGTAAAGAAGCCCAGACCGTACTGTCCGTCGTGTGGGGCGGAGATGAAAACGGGAGCTCGCTTCTGTGCATCCTGCGGAACAGTCGCGAACGAGACTGCGGGGGTTGATCAAGATGTGATCGAACCGGCAGCAGATTCAACCTCAGGAGAGAAGAAGAAATTGACCTGGGGCAGTTTTTTAAAGCATGTTTTAGTCAATACAGGTAAAAGCATTTCTTAAAAGCCTACCCCTTTCAATATTATTTTTTATTATTTCTCTGGTTGTCCACACTTATCTTCTGGTAGGAGTAAATCAGGGTTTCAGTCCTGATACTGTCATGGGCAGCGAAATACTGGCCAGCAGGGGGAACGTGCTTTCAGCCACGATATTATGGACAGTACTCAGCACTCTGGTCTTTTCTGCCATCATTTTTATGAAAAGAAAGGGAATTGGGGGCACTGGTAGCCAGAGAATACGGGAAACCCTGTATAGCCGGGGTGGAGAATGCAGTTACTGTTTTTGCCGATGGTCAGGAAGTAGAACTGGATGGCAGCACAGGAATTATACGTTTTGTATAGTCATCCCAGGATGATCAGGGGGCTGTTTAATGGATATTAGCAAATACAAAAATGCAAGTGAAAATAAAGTCAGGGAGCTTATTAAATTCTACGAAAACCACCAGCATGAAGAAATGGTTGTTGATGGTGCCTGCTGGGAATATATCCTGAGCAAGGTTTATATAGTTTGACTTATGATTTTATGTGTAATTATAGATTTACCAAGGATGATTTGAGTGATTGGAATGGCGAAATATTAATTATGGAATCGGATGATGATAATAGTGTTGATGAAACCGCCAGGAAAGAACTTAAAGGATTATATCCTAAGGCCTGTATCTATACATTCCACCAGGCCGGGCATGCCCGATTTTCAGCAAGACCAACGAATTCATAAAAGTACTGGATGATTTTTTGACCAGATAGCAGGAAGAGGATCTAGCCATAATAGTTTATGGACAACTAACAAAACGGTGGTAAAAAACCTGTTTTAGATTCCCCCATGGCATACCAGGATTCTTGTGTCTCCCGGAAGTCAATATTGCAATAAATAACACAATAAAAAATCCCGCCATCTCTGGCGGGTTCTTTACTTTCAAATGGTCGGGGCGACAGGATTTGAACCTGCGGCCTATGCGGTACCTGAGCCTTAACATACTTGACATACCTGGAATAATTTATGATAAAGTATAAATAGAACCTGCATAAAACCAGCTGCTGGGATTCATTCTTCACTACCCGGCAGCGGTGGATGAAGCGGCAGAATTTATAGGGCAGCATACCGGAAACAGTTCTCTGCAGGTAGAAAAATTTAACGTTGAACTGCTTGGACCAGAGGCTATCGTGCTGGCAGCCCTGGTGGATGGCCATCGTCGGGCGCTGATGCGGACCCTGGCAGAAGATACTGCCTTCCAATCTACTCCTGTTTCTGCTGCTGAGGTTGCCGGTGTCATTAACAATTCATCTTCCAACTGGCAGTGGTTAGTTAATATCATTACCAGTGGAGAAGGAAGCGAAGTGTGTGACAAGCAGGTGGAATTGGTTCTCAATGGACTGGCCAGCCGAGGTATGGTAAGCCAGGTGGACGATAAATGGCTCATAGAAGAAGCTGTGCAGAGACTCACCCATAGGCTATTGATTATTGACCAGGTAATATCGCTGGAAATGGTCAGCGTTGATAATTCCGGTGAGCTAAGCCGCATGGCTATGCTTTGCCTGCAGTCCGGGGTCAACGATATGTTGAGCATTGAAATTGTTGATGATCACGTATCAACGGAACTAATACCTTCCGGACAACTCATTAAATACATAGAATTTTTCACCAGTGGTGAGAATATATGGTTTGAGGAATCAAAGCAGGAAAAAGCCCCCGGCAAAGCAGTTTGTAGCAACTGTGGCAGGGAAAACCTGCCGGGGAGCAAGTTCTGCAGTGAATGTGGGAGCAGGTTAGGGTAGCTGGAAAGTAAATAATTTAAAGCAGAAATCCATAAAAGAATCTGCCATCGCTGGCGGGTTCTTTTGGTATCATAGCCCCGTTCTATCGCGCGTGGACACGGTCGTACTGCTAACAAGAGAATAATAATTTATATCGGTTGACTTTGAGTCATAGTGGCATATAATTAAATCATTACATTATTAAAGGTGGTGCCTGTTTGGCTATTGTTCTGAGTGGAACATGTTAGTTGCATAAGAATTTAAAGGCAATAATTTAATTGCTTTTATTTGTTGTGCATTTTGTTTCGTACAGAACTGTGTCAAACCGCACTTGTAAGTTAACGGTCCGGGCATAGTGCTATACTATGCCCGGTTTTTATGTATGAAGGGTATTCCGGAATTGTTACGCTTGAAACGCTTCCTGGCAGTTGCATCAAGTTGAAAGGGGTTATGTGATTTAATATGAACAATAAGTTATTATATTTAGGTTTTTCAGAGAGGTTTACACAAGAAGCTGCCCTTTATCCTGAACTTTACTTAGGGCGAGTTGTTGCTCAATATAAAGAACTATATAAGGTAGTAACAGATGAATCAGAAGTACTTGCTGAAATATCTGGGAAACTACGCTATTCATCAGTTGAGTTGTCAGACTATCCGGCAGTAGGAGATTTCGTGATGATTGATCGAAAGGATAAGAATTCAGGAAACGCAATCATCCATAATATACTGACAAGGAAAAGCATATTTGTTCGCAGAGCTGCAGGAAAAGCACATGATGTTCAAGTTGTTGCGGCCAATATTGACACCGTATTTATTTGTATGTCTCTAAATAATGACTTTAACCTGCGAAGACTTGAACGCTATCTTTCAATTGCATGGGATAGCGGGGCTACCCCTGTGGTTGTGCTGACAAAATCAGATCTATGTGATGAATTATCGGCCCGATTGAGTGAAATTGAGACAATTGCAATTGGGCTTGATGTTGTTGTAACATCAAGCATGACCGATGATGGTTATAGGACAATACTGAAATATATCACACCTGGACAGACTGTCGCTTTTATCGGCTCATCAGGTGTTGGAAAATCAACCTTGATTAACCGGATTCTTGGTGAGAATCTGATTGAAACAAAAAAGATCAGAAAGGATGATAAAGGACGGCATTCGACGACAAGACGTGAATTGTTTATAATTCCAACCGGCGGAGCCGTCATAGATACACCGGGAATGCGTGAAATTGGGTTGGAGAGCGTAAACCTATCAAAAACATTTATTGATATTGATGAACTTGCAGAACAGTGTAAATATAGAAACTGCCAGCATGAAAATGAACCAGGCTGTGTGGTCAGAAAAGCTATAGAAGATGGAGTAATTAGTGAAGAGCGACTGCAAAGCTATAAAAAACTTAAAAAGGAAGCCAAGTATGAGGGGATGAACTCCAAGCAGATCGAAAAAGAAAAAATAAATGATATGTTTTCTGAATTTGGCGGAATAAAAAATGCAAGAGATTATGTTAAATCGAGAAATCAGAATAAGTAAATATTAACTATCGCAGGTTCTTCCAGGAGTAGATTCCATTGAGTCAACCTTGGTTGAGCAGCTAGCCCTGGATCATTCTGAAGAACTCAAGAAACAAATTGAAAGGAATCGATTGAATTCGTTAATAACATCACTTTTATACTGAATGAATGACGGAAAGGATGACATGAAAATATGACTATACAGTAAATTCCACGCTGAGCGGTTGAGTTTTCAGCATCATAGTTAACATATTACCTTGATCCCAGAAAAACAAAAATCCCGCCATCACTGGCGGGTTCTTTACTCTAAATGGTCGGGGCGACAGGATTTGAACCTGCGGCCTTCTGATCCCAAATCAGACGCGCTACCAAACTGCGCCACGCCCCGAACCTACTTATAATACCATCTGAAGCTTGAAAATGTCAATTCGTTATAATTAAATGACAATAGCTCAATGAATGAAGTGTTTTGTTGTTAAAGAAGGTCTATTTTGAGCTTATTAGGATACCCGCGGAGGAACAGGCCCTGCTCATTATTTTAAGCAGGTTTTTATACTGATGTATTGAAATACATCATATAACAACTGAAATGATAGTATGTGATTTTTGATCCCGTATGTCTAACCATAGTGTATAACTGAAAACGGATATTTCTCTCGGCAGGAGAATACAATGTGTTAAGGCATTTAAAGGCTTTTTCTTTACTATTTGAGCACTTGGAGTTGATCCCATTTTGGTTCATACTCTTTTTCTTAATGCATGACCATGTTAAATATTATTCGAGGAGGTTTACAGACTATGAGGGGAGATATTGTTCTGACACCGATTGGTACAATTTTGGCTGAGGTAGAAGAACCATTAGATATGCCGCTGGGGGGGCTGCCGGCAGTCGTGGAAGTATATCCCGAGTATGTTAAGGGTCTGAAGGGTATTGAGGAAAACTCTCATATCTGGATAATAAGTTGGTTTCATAAGGCACCCCGGGATAAACTGGTAACTTCACCCTGGAAGGTTAATCCTGACCTGCCTGAATATGGGGTGTTTGCTCTTAGAACATATGCCAGACCTAACCCTATTGGACTCAGTTTAGCTGAACTGATCACTGTTGAAGGCAACCGGATATATGTCAGCGGTCTAGATGCTGTAGGGGGGACTCCAGTTCTGGATATTAAACCTTATTATGAAAACGATATTGTTTTTTCGCCGGATACTCCATATATAAGAGGCAAACAGCGAGAAACGAGACAGAAACTAATGACCAGGCATGCCAGGACTCACCATCGGGAGGATTGTAATGATTTGCATATGGCGGTACGAATGGCTTCCATTGCTGAAGATATTTTTGGTAAAGTCAATTCACCTGAAGTAAGTGTATTTGCTGTAGGCTCAGGCTGCCTGGCGGACTGTCTGCAGGGACTAACCAGGGGCAGACTTGCTGCGCCGCCCAGATTTGATTATATGATATCAGATCAGGAATACAGCTCCATCTGGAAAAAAGGTGGCCAGACTCTAATTATCAAAGCTCAAAAGAATGTTGGTTTTGATAATATAATGATGCTGGATGATGAAGTGCTTTTTCACATTGAGTTAAAATAATATTTCAAAACCTCCGGTAAAAATTATGAATAACGATTCCCGTTCTACTTTAAGTACGACAAACAGACAAAGTCAATCTCATATAAGAGGAAAAAGTGTTTGAAACACCCGAAAAATAGGGATAAAAGAAGTAAAATATTGACAAAAAATGGAAGGAGATGGGGCTGGGACTGTTGAAATATATTAATGAAAAAATATATTTCAAGGGTGTGATAAAAAAATGAGTAATGGTGCAAACTGGAGTATCCCCTTGCAGACTGCTCTGGAGAAAATACAGGAGCACGATCTAAGTGCTGGACTGGAGATTATTCTTGAAATGGTCGGCTATGAACCCGAGAACATAACTCTGATCAATCTTCTGGCGGATTGTTATTATTACCTGGGTGAATTCGATCGGGCAAAAGCTTGTTGGGAAGAGGTCTTGCGACTCAACCCGGCTAACCAGGAGGCTAAAAATAAAATTGGCCGCTATAAGACCCCGTCTTTCCAATCCTGGATAAAACGCTATAAGCATGCACTATATAATATTGAACAAAAAAATTATGAAGCAGCCTTGAAATCACTGCGTGAGCTTTTGGGAGAAAACGACGGTTTTGTTAGTGTATATCAGTTTTTAGGTCTGTGTTATATGGCCTGCGCTGAATATGATCAGGCCATGATAGTATGGGAGAAAGGATTGGAAAGGGATATCAGCAACCAAACGTTGTCAGATTATCTGCACATGATTCCTGACCTTGACAACAAAAACAACCCGGTGACAGATATAGAAGAACCACAGGCTGGTAAACGGATAGGCTGGGGTAAATTTCCCCTGCAAAAAGCTGCTTTCGCATTAGCTGCTGCGGTATGTCTGCTGCTGCTGCTCAAAGCAGGGGTAATGCCAAAGCCGGAGAGTACGCTTGAAACCCAGGATACGGTGCAAAGCGAAGTCGCTGCCCATGAGGCCCAGGCTGAAATTGTGGCAGAAGATACTCCGGTGTTATCTGATAATGTATTAATGGAAGGGGATAACAGCCGAGGAGGATCAGATTACGATGTCGAAAGGGAAAAAGATTATTACCAGGAAGGATACCAGGCTTACCTGGATGGGAATCTAGGGATGGCGATGAGTAATTTGGGGGTAGTAGTCTCCATGGATACCGGGGATTATTTAAACCGGGAGGCACTTTATTATCTAGCCCGGACCTGTTATCTGCAAGAAAATTACGAAGAGGCCGAGCAGTATTACCTGCAATACCTGGAGAAATTTCCAGAAAGCAATTACTATGACGACAGCTTGTTTTATTTAGGGGTGGTCTATGAGGCAACCGGACAAGCAGAAAAAGCGGTACAGGTTTTAGAAGAAATGCAGAGAGTATCTCCCGATTGCGGGTATGAATCATCAGAATTTTTCAAAACAATAATGAAGAGTAAATAAGCTGACCTTATATGACCAATTTGAAAATGTTTATATACTCAGGCTGTTGACGATAAGTTGGCAGCCTTTATTGCTGTAGAGCATAAAATTAAGAATGGTAGAAAAATAGTACAACATGATTGAAATTCCCCATTCCGCCAGGGCCAGGGCCTTAAATTGTAAGTTATACCCCGGATTAGGATAAATATGTGCTGAATTACACAAAAAATTAATAAATATAGTGCAAATTTCCCTCATAATCTGGTATCTTTTATTTAGAGATAGATGACTAAATTGTATGGGGATGGTAATAATGAATAAAAAGACCATATTCTCGCTGGCTATAATTATGCTAATAATAGTGTCATTTTCCGGATGTTCTTCGAATAATACGGAGAGTGCTAATCAAAATAAAAAAAATACCCAGGTGATGAAGGCTCTCGATGAAACTGTAACCAGCAACAAGGAAAAGAAGGATACTACCGCTGCCAATGAGGACCTGATAGAGATGAGGCATTGGAAATATGCAGTTAATGGTCCAACTACCATGCAATCATATGTACAAGTATCAGAAAACTCGGTTGATATTTCAACTGGCATTAATAATAGCGGATCTGCAACAGCTGAGCAGTTGAGCGCTTCTTATGAAAAAGAAGTTGTGACTATACAATTGATCACGGAAGATGAGATGGATGCAATAATTAATAATTTAGCAAGCCTTGGTTACCTGGCGACACCGGTATCCGAAGCAGAGTTTAAAGACGCCCTGAAAGAATTTCAGGTGGATAACGGGTTAGCTGTTTCCGGGGTTTTGGATGCACCAACTCTATCAATGTTAAAGACAGAATAATAAAAAATTATTTTTCTTGCACATGGAGGCTTGACTTCAGAGGGGATAATTAATTATCCTATTAAAGGAAGCAAATTGAGTGCGGAAGTAGCTCAGTGGTAGAGCATCGCCTTGCCAAGGCGAGGGTCGAGAGTTCGAATCTCTTCTTCCGCTCCATAAAAAAATGTGCCTCGGCCAACTGCCGGGGTGTTGTATTTTTCACGAAATTAGGGTAAATTCTTTAAAGGGTTAAATCGGCTTATTTTAGTGCGTTAAGATTTGTATTAATAATAAATCGAATATTTTTAAAACGATGAGGTTAGGAGGAGCGTAAATGAACGCGAGGGTAGAAAAAATTGACAATGGTGAAGCATTCCTGGAAATAGAGGTAAGTGCGGATAAGCTTGAAGAGGGTATGGAATATGCTTATCGTACAGTGGTCAAGCAGGTTACGGTACCCGGCTTTAGGAAAGGCAGAGTGCCCCGCCAACTATTGGAAGCTTATTATGGTAAGGAAGTACTTTACCAGGATGCCCTGGAACATGTTATACCAGGAGTCTATGACGAGGCTGTTAACGTCCTGGAACTTAAGGTGATGGGACAGCCGGAATTCGATTTTGATATGGAGACTATTGAAGATGGCAAACCTTTTATCATAAAAGCATCAGTAGCGGTTGAGCCAGAAGTGGTGCTGGGGGAAATAGAGGGTTTAGAGATAAATGTTCCCGATTTTACAGTTAGTGATGAAATGGTCGAGAACAGGTTAAATGAAATGCGTTCCACTTATGCTCAGCTGGTAGAAAAAACTGAACCCAGTGAATCAGGCGACACAGTTACGATAAATTTTGAGGGTTTCATAGATGGGGTACCCTTTGAAGGCGGAAAAGGAGAGGATTATCAGTTAGCGCTGGGTTCCAATACCTTTATACCCGGTTTTGAAGAGCAGCTGACCGGTTTAAAAGCAGGGGATACAAAAGATGTGAATGTTAGTTTCCCCGAAGACTATCAGGCTGATGAATTAGCTGGCCAACCGGCAGTGTTCAAAGTTGAAGTTAAAAGCGTGCAGACCCAACAAATCAGGGAACTAAATGACGAATTTGCTCAGGAAGTCAGCGAATGTGAAACAGTAGCAGAGCTTAGAGAGGATATAAGAAAAAATCTGAATGAAACGAATGAAAATAATCGTCGGGACATACTGCGCCAGGGAGCCTTGGAAAAAGCCTTGGAAAAATGTCAGGTGGTGCTGGCAGAATCAGCGATAAGATCACAGGCTGCGCTTATGACCCAGCAGCTTGAGCAGCGCTTCGCATCTCAGGGAATAACCCTGGAACAATATCTGGCTATAACTAACAGTAGTATTGAGGTTTTGGTCACTTCATTAATGCCGGAAGCAGAAAAACAGTTGAAATCTAATTTTGTGTTGGAAAAATTAATTGATGAAAAAGGTATAGAGATTAATGATGAAGAATTAGATATATATATTAATGATATGGCTGAAAAAATGGGTATGGAAGTTGAAGAAGTCCGTAAGAATATAGAAGGTATGATAGAAAATATCCGATATAATCTTAAGATGGATAAAGCGGTAGATTATCTGATCGATCATGCTGTAGTTACCATCCAGGATCCTACAGCAGCAGAGCTGGATGACAATAACAATGAAAATATTGAGAACCCAGCAGACGAAATTGAAGCTGAAGAATAAAAAAATACTAGTGGGTTAAATTAGTGAATAGTTTTAAAGAGGTGAATTGCATGTCTTATTTAGTACCTATGGTAGTAGAGCAGACTAATCGAGGAGAAAGATCATATGATATATATTCTCGCTTATTAAAAGACAGAATTATTTTTCTTGGCAGCGCTATAGACGATACGGTTGCTAATCTGGTAATAGCTCAGCTGTTGTTTTTAGAAGCAGAAGATCCCGACAAGGATATCGCTCTTTACATCAACAGTCCGGGAGGTTCGATCAGTGCTGGGATGGCCATATATGACACCATGCAGCATATAAGGGCCGATGTATCAACTATCTGTGTTGGTCTGGCAGCCAGTATGGGGGCATTTTTGCTGGCAGCCGGCGAAAAGGGAAAACGTTATGCTTTGCCTAATGCCGAGATCATGATTCATCAACCCAGTGGTGGTACCCAGGGTCAGGCCACAGATATTGAAATACATGCCAAAAGAATAATAAAAATGAGAGAATCTTTGAATAGGATTATGGCGGAAAGAACTGGTCAACCTTTGGAAAGAATCGAGCAGGATACCGAAAGGGATTACTTTATGACTGCCCAGGAAGCTGTAGAATATGGTATTATTGATGAAGTAATGGGCCATCCAAAGGGCATTAGTAAGAAAAAATAATGCTACCTTGGAAGAGGGGTGAATAAATGCATAAATACGGGGACGATAAAGGACAATTAAAGTGTTCATTCTGTGGAAAAACCCAGGATCAGGTAAAAAAGCTGGTGGCTGGCCCAGGTGTTTATATTTGTGATGAATGCATCGAACTATGCAATGAGATAATTGAGGAAGAACTAGCGGAAGATCTTGGTCTGGAACTGGGTGACATTCCTAAGCCCCTGGAAATCAGGGAAACTCTGGATGATTATGTAATTGGTCAGGATACTGCCAAAAAATCTCTCGCGGTTGCAGTTTACAATCATTACAAAAGAATCAATCTGGGCATGAAACTGGATGATGTAGAACTACAGAAAAGCAACATCATGATGCTGGGCCCGACTGGAAGTGGAAAGACGCTACTGGCCCAGACTCTAGCCAGAATATTGAATGTGCCTTTTGCTATTGCAGATGCCACCTCACTTACAGAGGCTGGTTATGTGGGAGAAGATGTTGAGAATATTCTTTTGAAACTTATCCAGGCTGCTGATTATGATATCGAAAAGGCCGAAAAAGGTATCGTATATATCGATGAAATTGATAAGATAGCACGTAAGACCGATAATCCAAGCATCACCAGAGACGTTTCCGGCGAGGGCGTACAGCAGGCTCTGCTTAAGATATTGGAAGGTACGGTAGCCAGTGTTCCTCCTCAGGGTGGAAGAAAACATCCTCATCAGGAGTTCATACAAATAGATACCAGCAACATCCTTTTTATCTGTGGAGGAGCCTTTGAAGGTATCGATAAGATCATACAAAACCGCATAGGGCAAAAGGTTATGGGTTTTGGTGCAGACATCAAAGCCAAAGAGGAAAAGAAAATAGGAGAAATCCTGGAAATGATATTACCTCAGGATCTTCTGCGCTATGGGCTTATTCCTGAATTTGTAGGCAGAGTACCGATAATAGTAACTCTGGATGCTCTGGATAAGGAAACCTTGATAAAAATACTCACCGAACCCAGGAATGCTCTGGTGAAACAATATAAGAAATTATTGGAACTAGATGGAGTAGACCTGGAATTTATGGATGACGCTCTGGACGCAATTGCTGAAGAGGCACTGCGCAGGAATACCGGGGCCCGGGGGCTCAGGGCTATCATTGAAGATGTCATGCTGGAAGTTATGTATGAGGTACCTTCCCGCATAGATATTACGAAAGTGCTAGTAACCAGAGATGTGATTGCCAAGAAGGAAAAACCGCTGCTGGTAACTGTTGATGCCAGACGGAGAGTAAATTAATAATAAACAATCAATTGAACTTCAAAAAGGCAGTGAAAACTGCCTTTTTCATATTGCCGACAAAGGCAATATGTCAGACCTATGAGAACAGTGAAGATCAAGGCATGAAAAGAGACCAGGATTGAATCGTACCTAAGTACGATGATTGAGTGGTCTCTTTGAAATAACGCAGATATTCGCTGTTGACATAGGTCTGGAAAAGGCAGTGAAAAGTGGCTTTTGTATATTGCCGACGAAGTCGGCAAGATGTCAGACCGATGACAACGGTGAAGATCAAGGCATGAAAAGAGACCAGGATTGAATCGTACCTAAGTACGATGATTGAGCGGGCTTCTTTATTTTTTGTGAGCCTGGTCGAACCTCAAATTGTAGTCCTGTAAAGGGCTCTTTGAAATAACGCAGATATTCGCCGTTGTCATTAGTCTGGAAAAGGCAGTGAAAACTGCCTTTTTTTACTGCTCATTTTACCTTATTCAACTGACTTTGCAGGGAATAATATAATCAATAGTCTATAATTCTCATAAACGTCATCTCATATGAGATTTAGAAAATCCTATCGGGTCCATAACAATAGAGCCGCTTAAAATGGGGTAGAATATAAACCTAGCTGTATTTATAGTTGGTACCCTCTGCCTACAGCGGCGGTTTGCTGCCGGAACCAACCTGCAGAGAAAGGAAAGAGTACATGAACAATATATTCATGAATTATGGTCCTATCTTGTATATGGTACAATTATTTTTTGCAATAGTAATAGGGGTTTATTTTTGGAATCTCTTAAAGAACCAGCAGACTAAAAAACATGGCCTGGTAAGGGAGTCTGAGAAAGAAAACGGTAAATTAAAAGAAATGCGTAATGTTAGGCTTACCGAACCTTTGTCCAGTCTGACTCGTCCTGCAGACATGAAGGATGTCATCGGGCAGGAGGAGGGGGTGGACCTGCTCCGTGCTGCTCTGTGCGGGCCCAATCCTCAGCATGTCATAATCTATGGTCCTCCCGGGGTTGGGAAAACCGCGGCGGCCAGATTAGTTCTGGAAGAGGCCAGGCGGGTGGAAATGTCACCCTTTAACAAAGACGCCAAATTTGTGGAAATTGACGCATCTATCTCCCGTTTTGATGAAAGAAATATTGCTGATCCTTTGATTGGGTCGGTACACGATCCTATTTACCAGGGAGCAGGGTCCATGGGATCGGCAGGGATACCTCAACCCAAACCAGGTGCATGCACCAAAGCACATGGAGGGGTATTGTTTGTTGACGAAATCGGCGAACTGCATCCCATGCAGATGAATAAACTGTTAAAAGTACTGGAGGATCGAAAAGTTCTGCTGGAGAGTGCCTATTATAGCGAAAATGATAAAAATATTCCGGGTCATATACACGATATATTTCAAAATGGTCTGCCGGCTGATTTTCGATTGGTAGGAGCTACTACCAGGATGCCGAACGAACTATCTCCCCCGCTTCGTTCCAGGTGTATGGAGGTGTTTTTTAAACCCCTGGATAAAGAGGACATAAAATCAATTGTGATAAATGCAATCAACAAGGTTGGCATAGAGGTATTTGAAGATGCGGTTAATGAGATAGTGAAATATGCTGGGAATGGTCGTGAAGCTGTCAACATCGTACAATTGGCGGCAGGAATTGCCCAGGTGGAGCATTCGTCCCGGATAACCCTGGAAACAATAGAAAAGGTTTTAAATAATGGCCGTTTTTCGCCTCGGGCCGAAGTTCGACCTAAAGAAAACCCGGCTGTAGGAGTTGTAAACGGTCTAGCGGTATACGGGGCCAATGTGGGAATGCTGATCGAAGTTGAAGCTAAAGCAATTCCGGTCGATAAAGGCACCGGCAGTTGGATTGTAACCGGGGTTATTGATCAGGAAGAAGTAGGAACCGAGGGAAGAAAATTAACCCGTAAAAGTATGGCCCGGGGTGCGGTGGAAAATGTTCTTACCGTATTACGTTCCGAGTATGGACTCAAAATATCTGATTACGATCTGCACCTCAACTTCCCGGGAGGAACCCCGGTAGATGGTCCATCGGCAGGAGTAAGCATCGCTACCGCTATATATTCTGCTATTACTAATCAGGCAGTTTATAACTTACTGGCCATGACCGGGGAAATATCAGTTCATGGCCAGGTGAAACCGGTAGGGGGAGTGATGAGTAAAGTTGATGCGGCCAGGAAGGCGGGAATTAAGCAAATAATCATTCCCAGTGATAACTGGTTAAATATATTCGAAAATCTTTCCGATATCGAAGTTATTCCCGTAAATGATTTGAAAGAGGTGCTGGAAAGGGCATTTGTTTAATAAGGTTGACACATATTATATAATCAGTAATATAATTTGATATCACATAATACCAGCAGCCAGCATAATAGAAAAGTATTTGCTGATGACTGTAATCCTAAACTTGCTTGAGTGTCAGTCATATAGTAGAATTAATTTGCCTGGGAGGTGTTTTTTTGCAGTCAAATAATGACACATTTAGAGTAATACCTATGCTCCCTTTGAGGGGAATGCTGGTTTTTCCATATACTGTTATTCATCTTGATGTGGGCAGGAAAAAATCAATAAATGCAATAGAAGAAGCTATGTTGGAAAGTAAGGAGATTTTTCTGGCCACCCAAAAGGAGGCTCAAGATGATGACCCGGAAGAAGCAGATATTTACCATGTGGGGACGGTAGCTGAAATCAGGCAGATATTAAAAATGCCTGGCGGTACCATGCGGGTTCTGGTTGAGGGCCTGCACCGTGCAGAAGTACGCAGCTATGTAACTCATGACCCTTATATTGTGGTTGAAATCGAAGAATATGAGGATGATCCAAAGCATAAACCAGCTGAACTGGAGGCTTTGATGAGAACCCTGGTATCACAGTTTGAGCAGTATGTTCGGGTCAGTAAAAAGATACCCCCGGAAACGGTGGTATCAGTAGTAGCTATAGAAGAGCCGGGTAGATTGGCTGACGTGGTGGCTTCTCATCTTTCCTTAAGGATCAATGAGAAACAAAAAATACTAGAAGCGCGTGATACATCTAAAAGACTTGAATATATGTGTGATATTCTAGCCAAAGAAATGGAAGTACTGGAACTTGAACGAAAGATAAACATCCGGGTACGCAAACAGATGGAAAAGACCCAGAAGGAATATTATCTGCGCGAGCAGATGAAAGCTATACAGAAGGAACTGGGAGAAAAAGACGAGCGAACTGCTGAAGTTGAAGAACTCAAGGGACGTATAGAAGAGGCCAAACTGCCCAAGGATGCTCACGAAAAAGCTTATAAAGAATTGGAAAGGCTGGAAAAGATGCCTCCTATGGTAGCTGAAGCAGTTGTGGTCCGTAACTATTTGGACTGGATGCTATCGCTGCCCTGGTCAAGCGAAACCAAGGATAGGCTTGATTTGAAAGTGGCTGAGAGAATACTGGAAGAGGACCACTACGGGCTGGAAAAACCGAAAGAAAGGATTTTAGAATACCTTGCCATCCGTAAGCTGGCTAAGAAGATGAAAGGACCCATCCTGTGCCTGGTAGGGCCCCCCGGGGTCGGTAAAACATCTCTGGGTAAATCAATTGCCAGATCATTAGGACGCAAATTTGTGCGTATGTCACTGGGTGGAATACGTGATGAAGCAGAAATTCGAGGCCATCGCAGGACCTATGTGGGTTCTATGCCGGGTCGAGTACTGCAGGGGATGAAACAGGCTGGTTCTAAGAATCCGGTTTTCTTACTCGATGAAATTGATAAAATGACTATGGATTTTCGCGGAGATCCGGCTTCCGCACTGTTGGAAGTTCTTGATCCAGAGCAGAATTTTTCGTTTAGTGATCATTATCTGGAAATACCCTTCGATCTATCCAAGGTGATGTTTATAACCACTGCCAATTCAGCTTATAACATTCCCCGTCCCTTACTGGATAGAATGGAATTAATTGAAATCACCAGCTATACCGAAGAAGATAAGGTTCATATCGCTATGGGCTATCTGGTTCCCAAGCAGGTGGATGAACATGGATTAAAGGGAAAAAATATAAGCTTTTCTGAGGGTGCCATAAGGAAGATAATTCGTAACTACACCCGTGAAGCAGGAGTAAGAAACCTGGAAAGAGAAATAGCCTCAATGTGCCGCAAAGTAGCCCGTCAGGTAGTGGAGGACAAAAATGTTCATGTTAATGTAACTGCCAGTGTAGTGGCACGCTATCTTGGTAAAGAACGTTACCGCTTTGGTGTCGCAGAAACCGAGAATCAGGTGGGGGTAGCTACAGGCCTGGCCTGGACTGAGACCGGGGGAGATATACTGGCTATTGAGGTAGCGCTGTACAAAGGTCAGGGTAAGTTGATTCTAACCGGGAAACTGGGGGATGTTATGAAAGAATCAGCCCGGGCGGCCTTAACTTATGTAAGATCCAGAGCGGGAGAGCTGGGCATTGCTCAGGAGACCCTGGATGACAACGATATACATCTGCATGTGCCGGAAGGAGCCATTCCCAAAGATGGTCCATCAGCGGGGATAACTATAGCCAGTGCACTGGCATCAGCTTTGTCAGGCAGACCGGTTAGAAGCGATATAGCTATGACCGGAGAGATTACCTTAAGGGGTCGGGTTCTTCCCATTGGGGGCGTAAAAGAAAAAGTACTGGCAGCTCACCGGGCTGGGATTAAGACCATCTTATTACCCGAGGATAATAAAAAGGACATCCAGGAGATACCTGCGCAGGTCAGGAAAAAAATGAATTTCCAACTGGTGTCTCATATGGATCAAGTATTAGCAATGACGATGGAAAAAGCAGATATCCCTCTAAACTAAGAAGGTAAGAGCAAATTGACTAGACAAGAAAACGGGCAGGTATATCCTGCTTGTTTAATTATACTGGTTAAAAGGGGATTAGTTCTATGAAACATATCGATTTAAGAAGTGATACTGTAACCCAACCTACCCAGGAGATGCGTGAGGCGATATACAATGCCATAGTAGGTGATGATGTATACCGGGAAGATCCTACCATGAAAAGACTGGAAGAATATGCCGCGGCATTATTAGGCAAAGAGGCGGCGTTATTCGTTCCCAGTGGAACATTTGGGAATCAACTGGCGCTTCTGACCCATTGTCAACGCGGTGATGAAATAATCCTTGGGGATCGTTGCCACATAGTTCAGCACGAGGTGGGAGCATCTTCGGTCATAGCCGGGGTGCAGTTAAGAACTTTGCAGGATTCCAGGGGGATGATGGATACAGCAGCGGTAGATAAAAGTATTCGTAACCAGGATGATGTACATTATCCAAGCACAGGGTTGATTTGTATTGAAAATGCTCATTCAAATGGCATGGTGGGCTCGCTGGAATATATGCAGGAGATATATAGTATCGCCAGTAAGCATGGTTTACCGGTACATCTCGATGGGGCCAGGATTTTTAATGCTGCATTATACCTGGGGGTAGATGCTGCTGAATTGGCAGTTAATTGTGATTCTGTAATGTTCTGCCTGTCTAAAGGATTATGTGCCCCGGTAGGGTCTATACTAGCCGGAAACAGTAATTTTATAGAAAAGGCCAGGAAAGGCCGCAAACTAATGGGAGGTGGATTAAGACAGGCTGGAATATTAGCCGGTGCCGGATTAGTAGCTCTTGAAAAGATGCGTTATCGATTGGCAGAAGATCATGATAATGCCCAGGTGCTGGGCAAGGAACTGGCCAGTATCGAGGGCATTAAAATCGATCTCGCTGATATACATATAAACATGGTATTTTTTGATATGAGCAGCTTTGATGTAGAGGAAGATAAATTCATTGGCAGAATGTTGGAAAAAGGAATAAAAGTTAATGGTGCAGAAGATGGCATGATGCGATTAGTAACAAATCAAGGAGTAACCCGTGAAGATATATATTATGTAGTGGAAAGCATTAAAAGTATCATTGCTTGAGATATATTTTGAATCTGAATTTCACATGTAGAAAGATGGTAACGGGAAATCGAAAATGAAATAGGGATTGGATAAAAATGAAGATAAAGAACGCGGAATTCAAAGGAGTATTTGTAGACATTAAACAGCTTCCAGAAGGGGACTTACCTGAGATCGCATTGGTGGGAAGATCCAATGTAGGCAAATCTTCTTTAATCAATAAATTAGTAAACCGTAAAAAACTAGCCAAGTCCAGTTCTACGCCGGGCAAGACCAGGACCATAAATTACTACCTGCTCAATGATGAATGGCATATGGTAGATTTGCCTGGCTACGGGTATGCCAAAGTATCCAAGCTGGAAAGAGCTAAATGGGGGAAGATGATTGAATCCTATTTAAGCCAGCGCCAGCAATTAAAGGGCGTTCTGCAGATCCTTGATATAAGACACCCTCCCAGCAGTGACGATATAATGATGAAGGACTGGCTCAGTCATCACGAAATACCGGTTCTGCTAGTAGCTACAAAAGCCGATAAAATATCCCGGGGGGCCAGGGCTAAACACCTGGCAGTAATACGAAGAGAATTAAAGGTTCCACCGGAACAGCTGCCTATTTGTTTTTCAGCGGAGACCGGTGAAGGGGTAGATGAAATTAACGAAGCCCTGCAGGAAATTCTAAAGTATGAATCAGTTAGACCTGAAGAACAATAACAGATTATAGACGAAGTCAAAAAGATGACCCCCATCGGATAGAGGAATCATCTGCTTAAAGCCTTTTATTTGCCCTTCATATATGAGCTGAGTACGTTGTTGTTTGAGCGGGCTTCTTTATCACTTGTGAGCCCTTGCGAAGTACCTTTATAGGTGTTATTGCTTACAATCCATCAGTTGCCCCGGTACGGGGTAATCCCCAAAGGGGGCTTCTGTCATCGGTCTGCGGAGCAGGTTTGAAACCTACTCCGGCAATAATGACTGGCACCTCAGTTTAATATACTCCACTACTTCTTTTTCTTCGGCTATTACGATAGATGACATATAATCATCCAGCATAGCTATGATTTTTTCTGCTCCTCCGTCTTCCATTAAAACTTCCTGGGGAGTTTTGGCATTTAATTCCAGGTGCGGAGTATTGAGCCATTTTTCGCTTTCCCGGTCTTTTAACACTATGAACCACAGCCATGTATACTTGGGGTCAGGGGGAGTCTGCAACATCAGGCTGTTAATGACCTGTACCGGTTTACCAGGTAATATGGAGTCAATAAAGTTGGAATGTTTTATCACATCTTCCAGCACATCCGAACAGCTCAAAACTAAATCGTCTCCCACGATTACTCGGGAATAACCGGCTATCTCTGCGGCTGCTTTGAACCAGGATAAACCTGCGGTCTTATGCTGCAGGACATAATCCTGCTCTGTTAACAATTTTTCCAGCAGCAGCTCTCTTTCACTTTCATTTATAAGCCTAATGCGCATATCGTTTAAGTTGACCAGCATTTTCTGGCCCGCATGGTCAAATATGCCGTAAATAATTTCTCCGTACTTTTTCAGTATATGGGGAATCTCTTCCTGGTATAAATCTTTAAGATAATCTAGATGCTCTTTGATAAACTCTTCCTGTAAAAGATTGTTTTCCAACATTAAAACCATACCGGAAAAAAGGGTGGCTTGGGGCAAGCTAACCATTCTAGCCAGCAGCAGCATTTGCGGGTCTTCTTCCTTTAGAGTCAGGGGCTCTTTTATTATCACTTGATGGCTGGTATCAAGAAAAATATCTGTGACATCCAGTAAAACTCCCTCAGAGCCGGTTATGCGATATACAGACAGATAAGAATCATCCAGGGCTTTTAAGTACTCGCGCAGCGGAAGTTCCATATAATCTTGATTTTCAGCTAAATATATTCCGGCCATACTTACATTTTCATCGTCCTCAAGATCGAACCACAACCAATCCGAAAAAATCGATTCGTGCTCCGGCCTGATACTCTTACTTACGCTGAACCTGGTGAAACGTGATTTAACTGCCTGACGGTGTCTCTTTAAATCAGCTGAAAAAAAACGATCCAGTTTTAGCTTGGTCGATATTGCCAGCTGGTTGTAATGGGCGAAGGGATCATCGAATGAAGGTGTGATATCACTCATCAGTCCGCAGCAATTTTTGTATTTTTTGCCGCTGCCGCACGGACATGGGTCGTTGCGACCTAATTTAAGCTTCCTGGTCAATTTCATTATTCCCCCTATAACCTTTGTTTCTAGTGTTCTATAAACAAAGGTTACTACAATTTAAGGTTAAAATACAGCCAATCCCTCGAAAAAGAGATTAATCTTCAGGTACAATATCCATTGCCTTTGCTTTTTTGGGCAATTTACTATCAAGAATGGCAGTGAAATTCTATGGATAAACTGGACTAAAGATTGAAATATACTTAAAATATTTAATTATCGGTAATAATCTTCATATTACTTGCAAAACAAGGCAAAATTTAAGTACAATTTAGAATGTATAAGCAGACATTAATTACTACTTATGGATAGATACTACAAGGAGGTTATCTAGATGGGTACAGCCAATAATTTGCCCACCGTGTACAGTCCGGATCAGGTGGAGCGCAAATGGTACCATTACTGGAAGGATAATGGATACTTTACTCCGGAACCTGATTATAGCAAAAAGATGTTTTCTATTGTAATGCCACCACCCAACGTAACCGGAGCACTGCATCTGGGTCATGCTCTGGACAATACTATACAGGATATCCTGACTCGCTGGCACAGGATGCAGGGTTATAATACCCTCTGGCTGCCGGGCACTGATCATGCCGGTATAGCTACCCAGGCCAGGGTAGAAGAATCATTGGCCCAGCAGGGAATAAGCAAACATGATCTGGGTAGAGAGCAGTTTCTGGAGAAAGTCTGGGAGTGGAAGCATTTATATGGAAATACTATCACCGATCAGTTAAGTCTCTTGGGCTCATCTTGTGATTGGAGCAGAGAGCGCTTCACTATGGATGAAGGTTGTTCTAAAGCGGTACGGGAAGTTTTTGTTAATCTTTACGAAAAAGGATTAATATACCGGGGCAACTATTTAGTCAACTGGTGTCCCAAATGCCACACTGCCATTTCAGACATCGAAGTGGAACATGAAGATCATGATGGGCATCTGTGGCATATCAAATACCCGGTCATAGATTCTGATGAATACCTGGTAGTAGCAACTACTAGACCGGAGACTATGCTGGGTGATACTGGAGTTGCTGTTCATCCTGAGGATGAGAGATATAGTCATCTGATTGGGAAGAAGGTAATACTGCCATTGATGAATCGAGCGATTCCTATATTTGCTGACAGCTATGTAGACCAGGAATTTGGTACCGGTGCGGTTAAGGTTACTCCTGCTCATGACCCTAATGACTTTGAAATGGGCTTAAGGCACAATTTAGATCAGGTCGTGGTTATGGATAATAATGGTAACATGAACGAAAATGCCGGTTTATATCAGGGATTGACCAGAGAAGAAGCGCGCTCCAGGGTAGTGCAAGACCTGGAAAAGCAGGGATTGCTGCTGGAGATAACCGACCACCGTCATGCCGTTGGTCAATGCCAGCGCTGTGCAACTATAATCGAGCCTATGATATCCATGCAGTGGTTTGTGAAGATGAAACCGCTGGCTGAACCTGCAATACAGAAAGTATTAGATGGAGAGATAAGATTTGTTCCCGAAAGGTTTACCAGGATCTATATTAACTGGATGGGAAATATTAGGGACTGGTGTATATCACGACAGCTGTGGTGGGGACATCGTATACCGGTATGGTACTGTCAGGATTGTGGAGAAGTAATCTGCAGCCGAACGGACCCGGAAAAATGCAGCGCTTGTGAATCTAGCAGCCTGATACAGGATGAGGATGTTCTGGATACCTGGTTCAGCAGTGCTTTGTGGCCTTTCTCCACCCTGGGCTGGCCGGATCCCACTAAAGATATGGAATATTATTATCCTACCAGCGTACTGGTAACCGGGAGGGATATCATCTTTTTCTGGGTTGCACGCATGATATTTTCAGGTATTGAACAAACTGGCCGAGTGCCTTTTTACGATGTAAACATACATGGTTTGATTCTCGATGGTCAGGGTCGGAAGATGAGCAAGTCACTCGGAAACGGAATAGATCCCATAGAAGTAATAGATAAATATGGTGCGGATACATTGAGGTTTTCTATGATCACCGGAGTTACTCCGGGTAATGATGTGCGTTTCAACTGGGAGAAAGTTGAGAACACCAGAAACTTTGCCAATAAGATATGGAATGCTTCCCGCTTCGCCATGATGAACCTGCAGGGTTACCAGAAGATCGATGTAGCTGATGAAGAGCTGCAGTTGGTAGATTGCTGGATTTTGGCCCGGCTGAATCTCATGGTGCAGGAGGTTACAGATCATCTGCGCAAATACGATCTGGGTGAAGCCGCACGAGAACTATATGAATTTATCCGGGACGAGTTCTGTGATTGGTATATTGAAATTGCCAAACCCCGGTTGTTTAATCCCCGCGATGAACGTGAAAAACTGGTAGTACAAAACCTATTGAATGACGTACTGCAGACTATATTAAGAACCCTGCATCCTTTTATGCCTTTTATTACCGAGGAGATTTATCAGAACCTGCCCGGTCATAGTCAGAGCATCATGATGGATACTTGGCCAGGGATGGATGAAACGAAGATATGGCCTGAAGCAGTAGAGAACATGAAACAGATAATGAATGCCATCCGGTCTATCCGGAATATAAGGGCTGAATTCAATATCTCACCAGGTTCGCCCATTGACGTTCTCATGCTTATACCAGATCCTGGTCTTCGGCAGGTATTTATGAACAATCAGTCCTACCTGGCCCAGATGGCTAATGTAGGGAAATTGGATGTAGTTGAACAACTGGATAAAAAGCTAGAACAAGCAGTTTCAGCGGTTAGTTCGCTCATGGAAATATATGTTCCCCTGGAAGGTATCATTGATATCGAAAAGGAAATAGCCAGGCTGAACAAAGAGCTTAAAAATGTGCAGTCTGATCTAAGTAAGGCTGAAGCCAAGCTGCAGAATGAATCTTTCCTATCCAGGGCTCCCGAGGAAGTTATCGCTAAAGAAAAATTCAAAGTAGAAGAGGCAAAAACCAAGAAAGAGGGTATATTACAACGGCTGCGAATATTCAGCGAGCAATAGCTGAGCACCTGGAAAGATTCAGTGTATTCGGAAGCAGACCAGGTCTGGCAAGAATAAGGAAACTGCTGGAGCTCATGGGCAGTCCGGAAAAGGACCTAAAATTTATACATGTTGCAGGTACCAATGGCAAAGGATCGGTTACTTTCATTACCGCGTCTCTATTAAGTGCTGCGGGATATCGGGTAGGCAGGTTTTCCTCCCCCCATTTGCATTCTTACCTGGAACGTTTCACTATTGATGGTCGGGAAATAAATGCCGGACAGTTCAAAGAGTATCTGGATCATATTCAAAGCCTGGCAGATAAAATGGTGGCCGCGGGGGAAGAACATCCGACCGAATTTGAGGTGATGACCGCCCTGGCTTTCCAGTATTTTAAGGATAGTGAGGTAGACCTGGCAGTAATAGAAGTTGGATTAGGTGGAGTCTATGACTCCACCAATGTTATTATACCGATGGTATCAGCTATTACCGGAATTGACTACGATCATACCGGAGTTCTGGGAAAAACTCTGGCTGAAATTGCTGAAAATAAGGCGGGTATTATTAAAGCTAAGATACCTGTTGTTCAAGGAGCAATGAGTGAGGAAGCCAGGAAAGTCATCCAGGAAAAGGCGCATATAGAAGATGCTCCCTGCTTTGATCTGGATACTATTAAGGTAACCCCAAATGGGCAGCCAGGAATTGAGGGGCAGGATATCGATATCGATTTTGCCGGCCTGGAAATAGCTAAGGTTCATTTTGGAATTCCCGGTGATCATCAGCTGGACAACCTGCGTATATCTCTGGCTATAATTCGTTTATTAGAGAATTATGCTTTTCAAGTACCTATCCCGGACCTAAGAATTGCTCTTACCCAGATGAAATTCCCGGGTCGGCTGGAAGTTGTTTCCCAGGATCCCCTGGTTATCGTTGATGCAGGTCATAATCCACAGGCTGCACGAGCCTTGTCGGGTTCTCTGAATAATATCTTAGGGGAACGAAAAAAAGTCCTGCTCTGTGGTTATTTGGATGATAAAGACGCTCAAGAGGCTTTATTGCCTCTGGGGATCAACACCAGTAAATGCATTGTAAGCAGGCCGGAGGGAGAACGAGCAAGAAATTGGAATAGAGTAGCTGAGGTGTGGAATAAAATATATCCGGGAATAGAATGCTATAGGCAGGAAAACATTGAAAATGCGGTTCAATTAGGACTGGAGCTGCTTACTGGGGATGAATATCTGTTGATCACCGGATCCTTTTACCTGCTGGATAGAGCGCGACGGAAGTTTACGAATGCTTAAGGCTTTGTTAACAAATTATTAACAAAGCCTTAATATTATTATTGTTATAATTACAATTAAGGGACAGTATAGGGTGCAGAATTGAGGAGGTGTCAAGGTGGTTTTTAAACTGAAGCCACGTAATGACCTGTTTTTTACTTACTTTGAACAATTAGCTGATGCTATAGCTGAAGCGGCCAGCTTGCTGAAGCAATTTATAGAACAGCCTGGGGGTGATCCAGCACAGAACCTGGAATTAATCAATCAAGTAGAAGAACGTGGAGACAGTATCCTATTGGAGATTATGTCCCAGATTAACAGTTCATTTGTAACTCCCTTTGACCGGGAAGATATACTCCAACTAGCCAGAGGATTAAACTCTATTGTAGACCATACCCAGGGTACCATGGAAAAAATCGTTATTTATAAAGCTGGCCAACCAAAAGAAATTTATATACTAAAACTGGCCAATGTATTGGAAGAGGCTGCTCAAGAAATAAAAGCAGCCGTATCAAAGCTTCCAGATATTAGAGAGCTACATAAAGAGGTAGTGGAATCCAGTGAAAAAATAAGAGCTTATGAACATGAGGGCGATTACCTGTATCGAGCAGGCATTGCCCTTCTTTTTGAAAACACAGAGAATGTGGTAGATATCATCAAATGGAAAGAAATATACGAGCACCTGGAGACTACCCTCGACTACTGCGAGAATGTAAGTAATATCCTTAAGGGAGTCGCAGTAAAATATGTTTAGCATTGGCCTGATCGTTGCAATAGTATTATTAGCTCTGATTTTTGATTTCATTAATGGATTTCATGATACAGCCAATGCCATAGCTACCTCTGTTTCAACCAAAGCCCTGTCACCCCGAAATGCAATTATTATTGCTACCAGTTTAAACTTTGCTGGGGCTTTGAGTGGCACGGCAGTTGCGGCTACTATTGGAAAAAGCATAGTGGCACCCGAAATGGTAACCGCATCGGTAATGGTAGCCGCTTTGATGGCTGCTATATTCTGGAACCTTATTACCTGGTATTTTGGCATACCCAGCAGTTCTTCCCATGCCT
This sequence comes from Syntrophomonas sp., assembly GCA_016841875.1. Lineage (GTDB taxonomy): Bacteria > Bacillota > Syntrophomonadia > Syntrophomonadales > Syntrophomonadaceae > JAAYJK01. The sequence continues at coordinate 110,095 of JAENYG010000006.1, read as the reverse complement.
TGATCGGAGGGTTAACCGGAGCAGTTATAGCTGGCTTCGGTTTTAATGCCGTTTTATGGAGCGGTTTCTTGAAAATACTGGCCGGATTGATTATAGCTCCAATTGTTGGGGGGGCGATGGGTAGTATCGTCATGACTATTCTTTTTTGGATTTTTAAGCCCGCTGCTCCTTCCAGAATCAATAACAGCTTTCGCAAACTACAAATCATATCTGCCTGCATGGCTTCTTTTGCGCATGGATCAAACGATGCTCAAAAATCTATGGGAATAATTACCATGGTGCTGCTGGGTGGAGGAATTATAGGGGTTTTTGATGTTCCCCTATGGGTAAAGATTGTCTGTGCTGCATCCATGGGTATGGGTACTGCAGTGGGAGGATGGAAAATAATCAAGACCATGGGAGGAAAAATTTTTCGCATAGAGCCTATTAATGGTTTTGCTGCAGATTTTACTTCAGCGCTGGTTATTTACTCAGCAAGTCTGTTGGGGGCTCCGGTAAGCACTACTCATGTAGTTTCATCTGCCATAATGGGGGTTGGGGCCGCCAAACGACTTAAGGGAGTAAGATGGAATATAGCCCGACAGATTATTGTAGCCTGGTTTGTAACTATTCCTTCTTCGGCTGTAGTTGCCATCTTGACGTATAATATTTTTAAGATAATAGACCTAGTTTTATAAATTCCAGCTCTTTCGCAAAGAAAGAGCTTATTTTTATGCCAATTTTTATGTACAATAGTAATACAAGATAGTGCAAATGGTAACATGGACAAATAAACTGCCATGAAGGGGTGGAAAAGTGAAAGCATTTAAAATACCGGAAGCAACCGTGCAGAGACTTTCTATATACTCTAGATTTCTTCATCAGTTGATGGACGAAGGGGAAGATACAGTATCATCTGGCCAAATTGCCTGCGGTGTAGGAGTTAGTTCGGCTCAGGTCAGAAAGGATTTGGCTTACTTTGGAGAGTTTGGAACTAGAGGAGTTGGCTATAAGGTTGATGAATTATATGGTTATTTAATGGAGATCCTGGGTCTTGACCATGAATGGAATGTAATAATTGTAGGGGCAGGTAAATTGGGTTCTGCCCTGGCACTCTATCAGGGCTTTCGAGAACGCGGTTTCGTAGTGAAAGCTATTCTGGATGTGGCAGATAACAAAATAGGTACCAAATTAGGTCAACTGCAGGTGGAGTCTCTGGCAGAACTTAAAAATAAGGTCCGGGATAATGATGTGCATGTAGGCGTGGTTACGGTTCCCGCTGCAGAAGCCCAGAAGGTTACAGATGAAATGGTGGAAGCAGGGGTTAAGGCCATATTAAACTTTTCCCCCCGGGTGCTCAAGGTTCCTAATGAGGTTGTTTTGAGAAATGTTGATCTATCAGTCAATCTGGAAGTTTTGAGTTTCAATCTAGTACAGAATAAATAATCAGGATTACTATCAGGAGTCAGTTATTACCTAGGGAAGAAAATGAAATAAGCTAGGAGAATGCTCTGAAAAGAGAATTCTCCTTTTTTAACGAACTTGTGTTTAGGGGGTAGTAATGCTACACTTGAAAAAAAATAGGTGGTTGTGGAGGGAGTGCATTGACAAGTAGAACGCGCACCTATCCTGGCTGGCAGATATTTATTTTGCTGCTGGTGCTTGGCGGTATTATTGGCGGTTGGATAGGGGACGCTATTGTAACATTATGGCCTGCTGCGAATTTACTGGGAGAAACGCAGAGTGTCGGGATTCCAACTTTTAGTCTGGATCTTCGAGTTATAAGTTTTACATTAGGCTTAATGATGCATATCAATCTTTTTACTATATTTGGTTTTATAATAGCTTATATCGTATACAAGAGATTATAAGAGTGGAGATAAGATTTGAAGAGAATTATTCTTGCATCTCAATCCCCCCGCCGCAGGACCATGCTGGAGTTGCTGCATATTAAGTTTGAATGCTGTCCAGCTGATATTGATGAACTTTTCTTATCGGGAGAAAAACCTCGGGATGCTGTGAGAAGGATTGCGCAGAGTAAAGCGGAACAGGTCCGGGAACAGGTTGAAAGTGGTATAATAATTGCTGCTGATACAGTGGTCGTATGTGATGGACAGATGCTAGGCAAACCATGCGATGCACAAGATGCCTTTGATAAACTGTCTATACTCAAAGGGAGAAAACATGAAGTAATCACTGCCATTTGTGTTACAGATGCACAAAGCGGCATCTATGAAGTTCAGGATGAGACAACCAAGGTATATTTTCGAGATATGACAGATGATGAAATAAGAGCTTATATACTAACTGGAGAACCGATGGATAAAGCAGGAGCATATGCAATACAGGGAACCGGGGCAGTGTTCATTGAAAAAATAGAGGGATGTTATTTCAATGTGGTAGGATTGCCTTTAAAAAATTTGTATTTAATGCTTAAAAGGCAAGGGGTAAGTCTGCTGGAGGTGTAAGGCTCTGAGTTTTTATCATACTGGTATCAAAGATATGCCTGAAGATATGAGACCAAGGGAAAAATTAATGCTTAAAGGTGAAAAAAATCTGGATGATGCAGAGCTATTAGCCATTATACTAGGTCAGGGAACTAAAGAGCTCAGCGCGCTGGAATTAGCTCAGTTGTTAATGTTTAAATATAAATCTCTGCGGCATTTAAAAGACGCCAGTCTGGAAGAACTGCTGGAAGAGAAGGGAATTGGTCCTGCCAAAGCAGTTAGCGTCAAAGCATCCATAGAGATGGGACGGCGTATGGCCCAGGATAGTCAGCAAAAAAACCAGATAAAATCACCTGATGATGTGAAAAATATAGTCATGGAAGAGATGAGGTATTTTGATAGGGAGCACTTTCGCGTGATATATCTTGATCGTAAAGGTGGTATGCTGGAAATGCAGGATATATCGGTAGGAGGACTGCATAGTTCTATCGTGCACCCCCGGGAAGTATTTAAGGTAGCAGTAAAAAAAAGTGCAGCATCATTAATACTGGTACATAATCATCCCAGCGGGGATCCTACTCCCAGCCAGGAAGATGTGGAGATAACACTGCGTTTGATAGAAGCAGGTAATATTATGGGAATAACCGTGCTTGACCATATAATAATAGGGGATAATACATACTGCAGTCTTAAATCAAAGGGTTTAATCTAAATTCTAAGGAGGCAAATGATATTGGTTTTCGGAAAAGACTTGGGAATAGATCTGGGTACTGCAAATACACTGGTGCATGTAAGAGGCAAAGGTGTGGTTTTGCGTGAACCTTCTGTGGTAGCGATAGAAACTGACAGTGGTAAAGTGTTGGCGGTAGGTGAGGAAGCCAAGCAGATGATTGGGAGGACTCCCAGTAATATAGTAGCTATAAGGCCTATGAAGGATGGAGTAATAGCAGATTATGATGTAACTCTGGCGATGATCAAGTATTTTATTGCTCGCGCTATAGGGCAAAAGAATCCTTTCATACGGCCCCGGGTGATTGTCAGCATACCAACTGGCTGTACGACGGTTGAGGAAAGAGCTGTGAGAGAAGCCACGGTGGCGGGTGGAGCTAAAGAAGCCTACCTGATTGAGGAACCGATGGCTGCAGCCATCGGTGCAGGCATGCCGGTTCATGAACCTACCGGTAACTTGATAGTGGACATTGGTGGGGGTACTACTGAAGTTGCGGTAATATCCTTGGGTGGGATAGTTACTTCCAGGTCCATACGGGTAGCAGGGGATGATATGGATGATGCCATAATAAGTCATCTGAGAAAGAACTACAACCTGCTTATTGGAGAGAGAACCTCAGAAGCCATAAAGATGTTGATAGGATCAGCAGTATGGGAGGGAGAGGAAGAGTTCTATGAGGTCCGCGGACGAGACCTGGTAACAGGTCTGCCTAAGACTATACAGGTATCATCCACTGAAATACAGAAAGCTCTCAAAGAGACTGTGGATCAGATTGTTGATGGGATAAAAATATGTTTGGAAAAAACTCCTCCCGAACTGGCTGCAGACATTATGGACCGGGGTATTGTAATGGCCGGGGGGGGTGCCCTATTAAAGGGATTGGACAAACTGATAAGTACTGAAACCAATATGCCGGTTTATGTGTGTGAAGATCCACTGTTGGCAGTAGCCAGAGGGACCGGGAAAGTATTGGAAAATATCGATATACTTAAGAAGGTGCTGATATCACCGAAAAAATAGATATTATTTGGGTGAGGGAGATTTGAAAAAATATCTTAAAAACAAATATTTCTGGGTGGTCCTTATACTATTTATAGGAACTCTAATACTTATAAATAATACCTCGTCAGAAAGAACCAATATTAGCCTGCTGGAAAAACTCATCAGGGATGCTTATACCCCGCTGCAAAGCGGGGTAGTCGAGTTTAAAGACCGCTTCGGTAGTTTTAATGCCTATTTCAGCAGCAAGCAGCTGTTGCAGCAGGAATTGGATAGTCTCAAAGAACAGAATCAGGAACTGACTATGGAAAATCAGCTGCTTCGGGAAGACAAAATGGAAGTGCGCAGGTTAAGAAGTCTGCTGGGCTTCCAGGATATCAGCCTGCAAAAATACGAGATGGTTGCAGCACGGGTAATTGCTCGCAGCCCTAATAACTGGTACCGGAATATAGTCATTGATAAAGGGTCGGACAGTGGTATTGAGAAAGACATGGCAGTTATAAGTCCTGTGGGACTGGTAGGCCGGGTAGCAAGTGTTAGCCGGGATTCGGCTCACATTGATTTGATTACCCACCGGGAAATAGCAGTGGGTGCTATTGTGCAGGAGAACAGGGAGACCCAGGGTATTGTTGAGGGTCTGGGTAACAGTAATCTTTTAAGAATGGTTAATATACCTTACTATTCAACTATCAAACCGGGTAATAACATCATTACTTCAGGATTATCAGAGTCTTATCCTAAAGGTATTGATATCGGGATAGTAAAAGAAGTTGAGCTGCAGCCGGATGGAATACTATTATCAGCTCTGGTAGAACCGGCCGTCAGTTTTGATAAACTGGAAGAAGTGTTGGTAGTTATCCACTATTATCCGGAAGCTTTATCACCTGAGGTTAATGATGTCGAATAAATTGGAGGGTAAAATATTTTGCGATATTTTGTACTTGGCCTGCTTCCTTTTATGGCAATATTTTTACAATCGACATTCTTCAGCACTTATAGTATAAATGATGCACTACCCGACCTGGTTTTAATATTCGTGGTTTTCTTCGCCTTTCTTAATGGAGAAAGAAAGGGAGCAGGATACGGTTTTCTATGCGGTTTATTTGAAGACTTATATCTGGGCAGGTTTATAGGAGTCAGCGCCTTATCCAAAGCGTTAACCGGATATATTATCGGCCGGCTGCAGGTGCGATTTTTTAATGAAAACCTACTGGTAGGGTTAATGATAGTCTTTATGGGAACAATACTAAATTCCCTCTTTATGTTCATTCTGGGCTGGAGTGTTTTTAGTGTATTCAACCTGGATACTTCCATTATCAGCGGTGCAATATACCAGAGTATATATAATGTGATCCTGGCAGTTCCGATTTACATCTGGTACTATAATTCTACCCAAAAGGGAGTACTCAGCTTAACTGGGGAGAGATAAATGAAAGCTGAAGAACTAGACAAAAAATTAAAAGCCTATGCTTATATTGTAATTCTGCTTTTAACCGTATTGGGGTTTAGGTTGGCAGTAGTTCAGTTATTTAACAATGAAACTTACCAAACTCAGGCCAAAGAAAACCGCATAAGACTGCTTCCTATAAAGGCGCCCCGGGGTGAAATATATGCTTCAGACGGTGAGGTTCTGGCAACTAATGAAATCGTATACTCTCTGAGCCTTACCTATCTGGGAGTCAGCAAGCAGGAAACGGTTATTGATAACCTGTTGATTATACTGAAGGATTATTACCCGGAAATAACCCGGGAATTTATTGAAGAAAAAGTGGAACTACAAAAATATCGTTTATATGAACCGATTACGCTTATACGTGATATACCCTGGGATCTGGTAGTAAAACTAGAAGAGAATCGGCAGGTTTTACCTGGGGTTACCATTTTGGTGGAACCCCTTCGCAGCTACCCCCAGGGGTCACTGGCAGGACATGTTTTAGGCTATATTCATTCTATTGACGAGAGTGAGCTGGAGAACTCTGAAGATGGGGAATACAGCATAAACAGCCTGATTGGAAAATCAGGAATTGAGAAGCAATATGAAAAAATTCTGAAAGGCACGGATGGGGCTCGCAGTGTGGAAGTGGACGCACAGGGCAGGCCGATTCGGGACCTGGTAACTCTAGAGCCGGAACAGGGTAACAATATATATCTGACCCTGGATATAGAGCTGCAGCAGGTAATGCAGGAAAGCATGGAAAATACCCTTGCCCAGTTGCAGGAGAAATATCCCAAGGCTCGGGTAGGCTCGGCGGTAGTAATTAATGTCAAGACCGGAGAAATTCTGGCCATGTGCAGCAGTCCATCCATGTATCCCGATGATTGGAAAGGTAATATTAGTTCCAAGCGAGCGGAATATTACTTTCCCCAGACCGAAGCTTATGATCCGATGCAGCCTGGCGCTATAAGCAACCGCAGTATACAGGCTACTTACCCTCCGGGGTCCACCTTTAAAATGATAACCGGCATGGCTGCTCTGGATAGTGGAGTGGTCGATCCGGCTAAGGATTATGTCAATTGTACTGGTAAGTACTGGATTGCTCCATTCATAAGATGCTGGAGTGTTCATGGCAATGTAAACTACTACTCGGCTTTAGCTGGCTCCTGTAATGTATACTTTCAAGAAATGGGCCGGAGAGCAGGACAGGAAGAACTCATTCGTGTAGCCAGGGAATTTGGATTGGGGTCAAAAACGGGTGTCGATCTCCCTTATGAAGGAAAAGGTTTGTTGCCGACACCAGAGTGGAAAAGCGAAATAAGTGCAAAATTAATCGACAATAAATATGAGCAGCTGCGTCAGGAACTGGAAGAAAAATATGATGAGTTGTTGAAAGAGACGGTGGATGAAAAAGAGATAGACCGCTTAAATAAGAAAAAGGAAAATGAAAAAATTAAGTTAGAAGCGCAGTATGAAATTGATTATAATTGGGATACTACCTGGCAGGCCTATGATACCTTTAACATGGCTATGGGACAGGGATATAATGATTATACAGTATTACAGCTGGCTAACTATGTGGCTACCATTGCCAATGGCGGTTATCGTATGCAGCCTTATTTGCTGAGTAAGATCGTTTCCCAGAATGGAGACACTATAGAAGAATTTGAGCCACAAATAAGTAAGGAAGTAGATATTAAGCCCGAAACTATTTCCGAGACCAAGAGGGCCATGCTGGCAGTAACCCAGCCTGGAGGGACGGCCCATTTTCTTTTTTATGACTTTCCAGAAGAAATCAAGGTATGCGCCAAGACGGGTACTGCTGAGCCCGGCAGAGTTGGGGACGATCCGTTAAAGGACTACCACGGAGTATTTGTTGCCTTTGCCCCGTTTTATGACCCTGAGATCGCCTTTGCCGGGGTGGTTGAATATGGTTATAGTGGTGGTGAATCGGCTGGATTAATAGCGAGGGATGTATTTAAGCAGTATTTTGGAATCAGTAATTATCTGGCGGTAGATGAGTCGAAAACAAGCATTTCGGAGTCGAATAACGCTGGCGAATAATTAGAGAAATTTCTTGACCGGAGCCGACTTAAATAGGGGCGATTAGAGAATATCACCCCTATTTTTATTTTTTTCATCGAAGGGAAATATTGTTAGATATAGAATTACATGACAATATGAATTATTTATAGCTATCTGTTATCAAGGGCTTTTTATGGAATGGGGGGCTAAATAGGTGAGCACAGCAATTAAACAGGCCAGTGGCGGAATGCTGATAGACCTGAAAGCGTACCATACCTTTGCTCAGATGAAAAAGGGACTGGAGAAGAAGCTCACTTCAGTAGCCGATTTGCCAATCGGCAGCAAGGTAAGTATCGATATCGGGGAAAAAATCTTAAGTAACAAACAAGTCAGAGAACTGGAAGATACTCTTCTGGATTACGGCATGCATCTAGAGGAACTCATGTCAGGAAGGCTGCCGGATGTCGAGGAGGATTTAGATGAGGAGCCTGTCATTGAAGGTATGACCCATTATGATGATACTGCCTTAATATGCAAACATATTCGTTCCGGACAGAAAAGATTTGTGCAGGGAAATATAGTAGTCCTGGGGGATATCAACCCGGGAGCTGAAGTGGTGGCAGGTGGTAATATATTGGTCATGGGGTCCTTGCGGGGACTGGCACATGCGGGAGTTTTTGGCGATGAAGGCGCAATAATAGCTGCTTATCGCTTGAATCCAACCCAGCTCAGGATTGCTACTCATATTACCCGACCTCCGGATGGGGAAAGAAATGCGGTTGATTACCCCGAAGTAGCCCGGATTCGCGAGGGAAGAGTAATAATTGAGAAGTTAAAAATATGATAGGGGGCTTAAGGATGAAGAGTAGAGTTATAGTAATTACGTCAGGAAAAGGTGGGGTGGGAAAAACTACAACTACAGCTAATCTAGGAACTGCTCTGGCTATGATGGGCAAAAAGGTGGTAATGATAGATACTGATATCGGACTTAGGAACCTTGATGTAGTCATGGGTTTGGAAAACCGCATTGTTTTTGATATCGTAGATGCGGTTAATGGGCATTGCAAATTGAAGCAGGCTTTAATAAAGGATAAACGATTTGATGGCCTTTATCTTCTGCCTGCGGCTCAAACCAAAGATAAGACTGCCGTGTCGCCACACCAGATGAAAAATATGACTAATGAGCTGCGTAAAGATTTTGATTTCATACTGGTTGATTGTCCGGCCGGCATTGAACAGGGTTTCAAGAATGCCATCGCTGGAGCTGATAAAGCGGTAGTCGTTGCTACCCCGGAAGTATCATCAGTGAGAGATGCAGATAGGATAATTGGTCTTCTGGAGGCAGCCGGACTCACTGAGACGAAATTGATAATAAATAGGATACGCAGCAAAATGGTAAAACGGGGAGATATGATGGATATCAGTGATATTAACGATATACTGGCAATTGAGCTGCTGGGAGTGGTACCTGAAGACGAGGCCATAGTAGTATCTACCAATCGAGGGGAACCGGCCGTGCTGGAAAACATATCCAGGGCCGGGGCGGCTTACCGCCGTATTGCACGCAGGCTGAATGGAGAAGAGGTCCCCATGTACTCATTAGATGATCCGGAAAATATAATGGACAAATTTAAGAAAATGTTAAAGCTGGCCAGGTAAAAGAGGGAGGGGATGACTTTGTTAGATGTACTCAGCCGGATATTTTCAAGGGAAAGTGTGCCCAGTAAGGATATCGCCAGGGAAAGGCTGCGCCTGGTCCTGGTTCATGACCGAGCTTCAGTATCTCCCGAGTTCTTGAATTCGTTGAAAGAAGACTTGATAAAAGTTATACGCGATTATTTAGATATAGATGAGGAAGCGCTGCAGGTAAACCTAGAAAATGAGGAGAATTCTATTGCACTGATAGCTAATATACCGGTTAAAGGGTTTAAACGAAAAGTTAACGGGACGGCTTCTACTTGATGGAAGTTAGTGAGAGTGATGAATCTGGGTTTTAAAAAGTTTTCCAATAATGATATAAAAACTCCACAATACAATTTTCCTTGAGCTCTGTCAAAAAGATGAATCCGGGCAGCCCACCCCCGGGTTTGTCTTTTTTCTGCCGGATAAATAAAAGACAACCTATATTTGCCATCTTTACATGCCATTTTCGTTAGCTTTATAATGTATTGGGAGGTAAGCGTTTTGAATCTGAAACGTTTAAAATTTATTGATAAACCATTTATAGTTACCCTCTTGATTATACTGGCCTTTGGCATCATCATTCAAAGCAGTGCCAGCAGTGGAATATCAAGTGATTCGCTTTATTATGTGAAAAAACAGCTCTTTATGCTAGCGGTGGGCCTTATCGGGGTTATTATTATCATCCGTTATGACTTTACTGAGTTCAAGAATTTTGGCATATTGCTTTACATTTTATCGGTGGTACTATTGATAGCGGTGCTGGTTTTCGGAACAGAACTCCGAGGTACTACCGGGTGGATCTCATTAGGCCCCCTCCCGGCCATCCAACCGGCAGAGTTCACCAAGGTCATGCTGATCCTGGCATTTGCTGATTTCGTAAACCGCAGGAGAGGGGAACTTGATACTCTGATCAAGATGTTGCCGTGTTTTTTGTACATGGGACTGCCTTTTATTTTAATAATGATGCAGCCGGATCTGGGTACAGCTCTAGTATATATAGCTATTACGGTTATAATGATGTTTGCCGCTGGAGCAAATATCAGGGTACTCTTAGCATTAGTCGGAGGAGGTATATTTCTAGCAGGGCTGATCCTATTTTTACACTTTAACCTGGGCATAGCTATTCCATTGGAAGATTACCAGCTTAAACGCCTGATTGTTTTTTTAGATCCCTATAATGATGGACAGGGCGGGCGCGGAGCAGGCTGGAACACCATACAGTCACTGGTAGCTATAGGCTCAGGCGGGTTTACAGGAAAAGGACTGCATAATGGTACTCAGGTACAGCTGAATTTTCTTCCCGAACACCATACCGATTTTATATACGCAGTCATTGGAGAAGAACTTGGATTTATAGGGGCAGCCTTTTTGATCATATTATATGGAATATTGATAATGCGCTCCTTATATATCGCCTCGGAATCCCGAGAATTTTTCGGAACCCTGGTTGTGATAGGAGTCACGGCTATGTGGCTGTTTCATATATTTGAAAATATCGGTATGTCTATAGGGTTAATGCCTATTACCGGTATTCCCTTACCGTTTATCAGCTATGGAGGGAGTTCTATGATCACCAACCTTCTTGCAGTTGCCTTAATCTTAAATGTGAACATTCGTGGTAAGAAAATAGTTTTCTGAGGATTCAGGCATAATAGCATAAAGGAGGGATATGATGAGAGAAGAAGTCAACACCCGAGAAGAACTTCTGTCAACGGTCAGGAATGGTATTAGTGAATTATTGATGCTGATTCCAAACTTATTAAAGCTTATTTACCGGCTTATGCAGGATAAAGATGTCCCGGCAACAGACAAAGCGATGATGCTGGGCACAGTAGCTTATGTTTTATCCCCGCTGGATTTCTTCCCTGATATGATACCATTTCTTGGTAAGGTAGATGACCTGCTGCTCATGGCACTGGTCATTAAAAGACTAACCGATAGTGTCAGCTATGAGGTTTTGGAAGAATACTGGGAAGGAAATGACGAATTGCTGGAAACCCTCGATAAAGTCTTGAGTTATTCAACGCTGCTGCTTCCTCCAGGTCTCTATAGAAAGCTGGTGAAAAAGGCACGACCGGCAGGTTTTGCTGATTTGAATTTTGATGCCCAATAGATCAAACTGCATGGCACATCTGTCCAATTTTATTCTCTGTCTATTATTCAGCTCATTAATGCTGCTGTAAGCAACGCTTGTTATTTGCAGCAGCCATTTTATTTATAAGTAAGATAATTCCATCTCACTTCTTAGTTTTGTTTTTCTCATCAACTTATTATAAAAGGAAAAAGTATCCACCTGTTATGTCATAAAATGCGGAGTAAAGATATATATTTTAAGAGAATAAGATTCTGCCCATTCGTTAAGCTCTAGAAGTTCATCTTAAAGGGGGCAATTCTAATGCTGGGAAGCTTCAGAATAAGAATGCTGGTAGTAATAGTTATTGCTGCTCTGGCTGGCCTGTCTATGCAGTCAGAACACAGCAGCAAAAAAATAGTTGAACCTGTAATTAGGTATGTAATGAAAGACTATGGGGTACAGGAAAATATTGTCCAGTATTGGTCTGAACTAAAGATCAATAAGAATGCCGAGACCGTACCGGTATCAAACACTACTACCCTGCAGCAGCCCTGTGAATTTGCAGATATAGAACGTGAATATGGCTGGCATTGGAATGAGGAATCCCAGCAGCAAGAATTTTTTCCAGCGGTATTGATAAATGTTGAGGATAACTCGGAGGTAAAACCGATTTATGAAGGCAGGGTAGCGGATATATCCAGTGATGAAAGAGGAAAAACGGTGTTGATCGATCACGGTGGAAGTTTATATTCGTCTTATGGGGGCTTAAGGGAAGTGCTGGCAGAGAAAGGCCATGAAGTTGATAAAGATACCATTATCGGCAGGACCAGCCAGGAGCTGTATTTTCAGATGACCAGCAAGGATGGGCCCCTCAACCCTAACAAATTATTTGAACAATAATGCGTTTGGCCAGGGTAGCAGGTATAGACTTCAAGATGAATGCGTTTTTCCTGCTCTTGTGTCTGGCTTATATTTTGCTGGGCCTGGGGCAGGAAGTCTTGTTAATTACCACGGCCGTCCTGGTACATGAATTGGCTCATACCATGGTTGCCTTCACTCTGGGAGTCAAAATCTCTGAAGTTGAACTGCTGCCTTTCGGAGGGCAGGCCAAAGTTGAAGATTTTACCGGACTGGAACCGGAAAAAGAGATCTATGTCGCGCTGGCAGGTCCGTTGATGAGCCTGTCCATGGCAGCGGCATTCTTTTTTTTGCTGCCGGATAGGGGAGATTTAACCAAGCTATTTATTAACATCAACTTATTTCTAGGGTTTTTTAATCTCCTTCCGGCTCTGCCACTGGATGGCGGGAGGGTGCTGCGGGCCGTTCTATCCCGGAGATTTGGTTACCGGAAAGCGACTCTAACAGCAGCATTTATGGGTAAATTAACTGCAGTTTTAGTTGGTGGGGGTGGAGTTTATTTAACCTACACTACCATGTCAGGAGCTAATCTAATTATCATAGGCGTACTCATGTATTGGGCTGCCAGCAGGGAAAAAACCCTGCTGGCTTTTGCTTTTATGCGATTTCTGATTAATAAAAAGGGCCAGCTTACCCGGCGTGGCTTTATGGATTGTCAGCAGATAGTAGCAACTCAGGATACCCTGGTCAAGAAAATACTTGATAGCAGCCGTCCTTCGCATTTTTTAACGGTATTGATCATAGGTGCTGATGAATCGGTGATAGGAATAAGGAGCGAAGCTGAACTGATAGAGTGCCTGCTGGAAAAAGGACCTGCGGCCTGTATCAGGGACTGCTAAGCACACGGGGACGCGGGGAACAGGGACCTGTCCCCGCGTCCCTGTTAAAGAAACGTCCACATTACAGCGAGCAGGTTAATCTAGTGATTTTTATGGTAATATATATATTACTGGATATTGCTGTGTTGGAGGCAGAACATGAAAGATAAGATTTTTAGAGATATATTGCCCAATGTATCGAAACCTGCGCGTTATACCGGCAGTGAAGTAAATATTATATGCAAAGACTGGGACAAATGCCGGACCAAGATGGCCTTCGCTTTTCCTGATGTTTATGAAGTAGGCATGTCACATGTGGGCAGTAAGATTTTGTATGGTTTGGTTAATGAAAAGAGCGATCACCTCTTGGAGAGGGTATATGCTCCCTGGCCGGACATGGAAAAGGAAATGCGCAGCCATGAAATTCCGCTTTTCACCCTGGAATCTTTTAAAGCAGTGAACGAATTTGATGTGGTAGGTTTTACCCTGCAGTATGAATTGGCAATTACCAATGTATTGAATATGCTCGATATGAGTGATATACCATTGTGGTCCAAAGATAGAAATGAACAATACCCACTGATAATTGCCGGAGGCCCAGTTGTTTTCAATCCAGAACCTTACGCAGATTTCTTTGATGTGTTTATTGTAGGGGATGGAGAAGAGGTGCTGCTCGAATTTCTGGATTGCTGCTGGGAAAACCGGCACCTGAAGAGACAGGAGCAATTACTAAAACTAGCCTTGCTGGAAGGCGTTTATGTGCCTTCCTTATACAGCGTTTACTATAATGAAAATGGGACCTTTAATAAAATGATTCCTCTCTACGAATCAGTACCTGATACCATAAAAAAGAGAGTAGTAGCTGACCTGGATGATGCCTATTTCCCGGATAAACCAGTATTGCCCTATATGAGTATTGTTCATGACCGGGCAGTTTTGGAAGTTATGCGAGGATGTCAGCGTGGCTGCCGTTTTTGCCATGCTGGTGTGGTATACCGGCCGGTTAGAGAGAGGAGTATTAAGACGCTTAAAAAACAGGCCAGCGAGCAACTGGCTAGTACTGGTTATGATGAGATAGGTCTTACTTCCCTCAGCACATTGGATTATTCTGGAGTAGATAGCCTGGTGAAGGATCTGGTTAAAGAATACCGTGAGCAGGGTACTGGAGTCTCGTTACCCTCATTACGAGTAGATGCTTTTTCTATTGAACTGGCGAATGAGGTACAGAAAGTACGTAAAACTACCCTCACCCTGGCACCAGAGGCAGGTACCCAGAGAATGAGGGATATTATCAATAAGAATGTGACCGAAGAACAGCTGCTGGCAGCAGTAAAAGCTGCTTTTCAATCAGGCTGGTTGTCTATAAAGTTGTATTTCATGGATGGTCTTCCCGGGGAGACGGAAGAAGATCTGGAAGGGATCCTGGAATTGCTTAAGAAAATCAGGACCATGGGAGATGAGAATGCCAGGAAGAAAGTTGAGATACGGGCTAGTATTGCCTCTTTTGTTCCCAAAGCCCATACTCCATTCCAGTGGCATGCCCAGAATACTATCGAGGAACTGGAGGAAAAAAGGAGAGTCTTAAGCCGTAATAGAATGAAAAGAATCAAAATGAGTTTTCACGATAGTAGGACCAGTTATCTGGAAGGAGTTTTTTCGCGGGGGGACAGGCGATTATCCTCTTCAATTTATTTAGCCTGGCAGAAGGGAAGTAAATTTGATGGGTGGTCGGAATATTTTAATTTCAGCCGCTGGATGGAGGCTTTTAGAGAGTCTGACATTAAACCGGATTTCTACACTTCCCGCCTGCGTCCTTATGACGAGGTGCTGCCCTGGGAATTTATAGATACTGGAGTAAGCAAAGCTTATTTACAGGATGAGAATGAAAAAGCAGCCACAGGGATCACTACCGGAGATTGCCGCTGGGATGGCTGTACCGGATGTGGGATATGTCCTGCTTTTGCCATAGATCTCGATATCAAGGAGGAATTTGGGGGATGAGGTTGAGAGCAGAGTACCGGGTGGAGAGCAACTTAAAATTTTTGGGCAATCTGGATATGATGAATCTCATGACCAGAGCTCTGCGGCGGGCTGCTATTCCCTTTGCCTTGAGTGAAGGATTTAATCCCCATGTCAAGTTGTCTATGGGAACCGTTTTGCCGGTAGGAGTATGGGGGAAAAAGGAATATTTTGATCTGGAATTGATACAGGAGATGCATCCAGGTGATTTTATCGAAAAGATGAATCGAGTCCTGCCCCTGGGGATGGAAATCCAGCAGTGTATTAAATTAGATGATAAACAGGATGCTCTGATGAAGATCATTAATGCGGCCAGCTATACTTTTGTACTAAAACCTAGTGATTATGATTATTCAGCCCTGCCCGATAGACTTATGAGTCAAGATAAATTGCTGGTAAAAAGCAGGGGAAAGCAGAAGGGGATCGATAAGGATCTGCGTCCAGGAATTTTCAAAATTACTGTTAACTACTATGAGCAGTCTGTTATGATAGGTATATGGGTGAATGTAGGGGAGCCAATAAATGTTCGCTATGATGAACTGCTGGATTTATTAAAAGATCAGGGTGTAAAACACGAAGAGGTGTTAGATATATTCCGCAGTGAAAATTTCATGCGAGCTGGAAATGTATTTTATTCTCCGTTTGAAAAGGTGAGGTAGTTGGAAAGAGAAATCATTGTTGAGATATATCCCTGGGAGTCAAGAGTGGCTATTGTTGAAAATGGTCGCCTGGCCGAAATATTCTGGGCCGACCAGAATGATAATGTAGGTAATATTTATAAGGGCCGGGTAAAAGACATAATACCTGGTCTATCCTGTGCTTTTATAGATATAGGTCTGGCAAAGAATGCCTTCCTTTATAAGGGAGATATTATAGTCCCTGGTTTAAAAAGGGGCAGCAATATTTTTGACCTCTTAGCAAGTGGACAGGACATAATGGTACAAGTGAAAAAGGAGGCCTTTTCAGATAAGGGAGCTCGGGTAACGGGAAACATGACTATTCCAGGTCATTACCTGGTTTTACTTCCTTTTCAAAACGAGGTATCAATTTCACGAAAGATAACCAATAATGAACGCCGTGAATATCTGCGCACCATTATTGAGCTGTATAAACCTGATAATATGGGAGTAATAGTAAGAACTGCATGTATGGAAACGAAGGATGAGGAAATTGTTTCCGAGCTAGAAGAACTTCTGCAGGTATGGCTGGATATCAAAGAACGTTATGATAGGGCCCGCAGCCCCAGTCTGATATATGAAGATATAGACACTCTGGAGAGGACCCTGAGAGAATATCTGGATGTTCAGATATCCAGGATCGTTATTAATAATAAAAAGCTGAAAGATCGGATAAGCGCCTATGTGGACAAGAAGCATGCTTCCTGCCGAGAAATAATATTTGAAGAGGGAGCCCTTTTTGAAAAATACGGACTGGAAAAAGATGTTAAGAGGACCCTGCGCCGAAAGGTGTGGCTCAAAAACGGCGGTTACCTGATAATTGATGAGACTGAGGCTATGACAGTAATAGACGTTAACAGCGGCAAATTTACAGGTAACAATGATTTCGAGGATACCGTTTTTAGGTTGAATATGGAAGCAGCCATAGAGATTCCCAGGCAGCTGCGTCTGAGAAGTATAGGGGGTATAGTATTAATAGACTTTATAGATATGAAAAACAAAGAAAACGAGGAGCAAGTCATCGATACTCTCAGAACAAAACTCACCAAAGACAAGGCTAATACTAGAATAGTAGGTATGACTGGATTGGGATTTCTCGAAATGACCAGGAAGAAGTCTCGCTATGGAGTAAGCGAGTTTTTTGCCGATGACTGCAGTCATTGTAATGGCCGGGGTCGTACTATTAATTTGGCTGCCGTGTGCTGCGAGATTAAGAGGCAGTTGATAAACATGGATTATATAGAACATGACGAAATTATTTGCGAGGCTAACCCAGATCTTATCAAAGTTTTGTCTGAAGATAAGGGCGACCTAGATTACATAGAAAAACGGATTGGCAAAAAGCTTAAACTGACTCCCAAATCAAAGTATGGAACTGCTGAATACAACATCTCTACATCTGCGTATTAAAATTCCCTTGGAGTAGAGTTCACTTGACTTAACAGGTTAGATATGTTAAATTTGCATTTGGGTTGCATGTTTTGCAACCGCTCAGTTCAGGTTTTATAAATGGCTTCGGCCTACCTGCAAACTGGCGAGTCTTAATAAACATGGAGGTGCTTATAAAAAAGTGTATGCGTTGATTCAAACAGGTGGAAAACAGTATAAAGTAAGTGAAGGAACCATAGTTAAAATTGAAAAAGTAGATGGAGAAGCAGGGGGAAATATAGTTCTAGATCAAGTGCTGATGATAAACGATGAGAATGGCGGCGTAAAGATAGGCAGTCCCCTGCTGGAAAACGCCACAGTTACCGCCAGGATACTGGAACAGGGTAAAAACAAAAAAATAATAGTATATAAATATAAAAAGAGAAAGAACTACCGCAGAAAACAGGGACATCGGCAGCCCTATACCCGGCTGCTTATTGAGAAGATTGAAGGATAATGTTAGAGGTTGAAATAAAATATCATCAGGGATATATTCAATCTTTTTCAGTTGCAGGTCATGCAGGGTTCAGCTCAGAGGGTAAAGATATTTACTGTGCAGGAGTATCGGCGGTTACACAGACTGCGGTACTCGGGCTGATAGAGCATATGACTGAAAAACCTGAATACAAGATCGAAAAAGGCTGGATGAATTGTGAGCTGCCTGCCGGGTTAGGTAAGGAAGACCGGGAAAAGGCACAGGTAATTCTTTCAACTATGGAAAAAGGCTTGTTGTCTATGGAGCAGGCCTATGCAGGTTACATGAAAGTGCTGGTTAGGAGGTCTTAAGATGTTTAAATTTGATTTACAATTATTTGCTCATAAAAAAGGTGTTGGAAGTTCCAAGAATGGAAGAGACAGCGAATCAAAACGGCTGGGAGTTAAAAGATATGATGGACAGGTAGTCAGAGCAGGAAATATCCTGGTCAGACAGAGAGGTACCAAAATTCATCCCGGCAACAATGTTATGAGGGGTGGAGATGACACCCTGTTTGCAGTTGTTGATGGTAAAGTTAAATTTGAGAGAAAAGGCCGGGACAAAAAGCAGGTCAGCGTATATCCTCTGGAAGAAATGGTGAGTGCTCAGGCCTAGTTCAAATATAACCTGGTATAGTTGAACCCCTGGAGTTTTTCAGGGGTTTTTGCTATTATTAGTTAACTGAGGAGGAAGAGCATTGGACGAGGAAAAAACGCTGAATCTTTTACGAAGAATTAGACATGATTTTGGCAATCATCTGCAGGTAATGCTTGGATATATAGACCTGGGGAACCCAGCCCAGGCCAGACAGTACATAATAAACATGGTAAATGAAATGGCTGCCGAGCGAGTGATATTCGAACGCACTGATTCGGAAATAGCTTTGTATTTATATGATCAGCTGTTATTATCACGGGATTTAAGAGTAATACTAAGATATGATGAGATACAGCTTAAATCAAAACAAATGCTGATAGAAAATAATGAGCCGCTGCACAGTCTGGAGCAGCTGCTGGGCAGGTGTGAAAACGAGAACAGTGATGAAGACCTGGTAGTGTACCTGGAGATTTACGAAACAGCAGATGGTGTCGATCTACTTTACAGTTGTGAAAGTATGAAGGAAGGCTCCATACTGATAGAAGTCAGGAAGTGAGTATATGTTTGTTGATCATGCTAAGATTTATGTCAAAGGCGGCGACGGGGGCAATGGAATCGTAGCTTTCCGACGCGAAAAATATGTGCCCAAAGGGGGCCCGGCAGGTGGTGATGGAGGCCGGGGCGGAAATGTATTATTTATCGCTGATGAAGGTTTGAAAACTTTAATGGATTTTAAATACCGAAAACATTTTAAGGCTGACCGCGGTGTACATGGACAGGGTAAGAATATGCACGGTGCCTGGGGCGAAAACTTGCTGGTCAAGGTCCCAGTAGGTACCCTGGTTTATGACGATGACACCGGAGAGGTAGTGGCAGACCTTACCCGACCTGGGCAGGATGTCACAGTAGCCCGGGGAGGCAGAGGAGGTCGAGGGAATGCCCGATTTGCTAATTCTACCAATAAGGCTCCCTCATATTCGGAAAATGGTGAACCTGGTGAAGAACGGTGGCTGCGGCTGGAACTAAAATTGCTGGCTGATGTGGGCCTGGTTGGTTTTCCCAACGCTGGCAAATCTACGTTTATATCCAGGGTTTCTGCGGCTCGCCCCAAGATAGCAGATTATCCATTTACCACTCTGGTTCCTAACCTGGGAGTGGTAGTGACCAGGGATAAAGATTCCTTTGTAATAGCAGATATTCCTGGTTTGATAGAAGGGGCCAGTGAAGGTACCGGACTGGGCCACGATTTCCTGCGGCATATCGAACGCACCCGGGTTTTAGTGTTTATACTGGATGCAGCTGAAACTGAAGGCCGAGATGTCATGGAAGATTACCGTACCTTGCGTTACGAGCTGGAAAAATTTAATCCGAGCCTTCTGGACCGGCCCTATCTCATTGCAGCTAATAAAATGGACCTTACTGAAGCCAGGGAAAATATTGATAAACTCCGACAGGCCTTTGGCGAAAAACTGTATTGTATATCAGCAGTAAGCGGAGAGGGTATAGATATGGTGATCGAAAAAATTAACGAGATGCTAATGGCACTGCCCATAGAAAGCGTCCCAACTGGGGAACAAGCAGTTATCACCCGCTATGAAGAGGAGGAGCCTTTCCAGATCGATTTGATAGATGGAGTATGGGAAGTAAGCGGAAAAAGAATCGAAAAACTACTGGTAATGACCAATTTTAATAGCGATGAAGGTTTGAGCAGGTTTCAGAGAACTATAGAGAAAATGGGTTTGGAGGAAGCTCTCCGGGAAAAAGGGATTAAAGAGGGCGACACGGTGAAAATAATGGATTTTGAATTTGATTACAATGAATAAAGTAGAGTAGATTCAGTATTAACAGGGTGAGAGGTGGATAATGAGAAAACGAATTACCCATGCCGGTCGGATAGTTGTAAAGGTGGGAACCAGCACCCTGACCTATGCTAACGGTCAGTTGAATTTACAGAGAATTGAAAGGCTAGTCAGAGAAATAGCTGACTTACATAATAGGGATATAGAAGTTCTTCTAGTCACTTCTGGTGCTATCAGAGTGGGGGCAAATAGGATGGGAATGAAAAACATACCGAATACCCTTCCGGAAAAACAGGCTCTGGCAGCCATAGGTCAGGGTGCTCTGATGCAGCTTTATGAGAAATTATTTTCAGAATACAGCAAAACAGTTGCTCAAGTGCTCTTGAGCAGAGGAGATATGGATGACCGCATTCGTTACTTGAATGCCACTAATGCACTCCTGGCTATGCTAAATATGAATGTTATTCCGGTTATCAATGAAAATGATACAGTAGGAGTTGAAGAAATCAAATTTGGTGACAATGATACCCTCTCGGCGATGGTGGCTGGACTGGTAGACGCTGATCTGCTTATAATACTGTCTGATGTGGATGGACTATACAGCTCCGATCCCAGGCAAGATGAAAAGGCGGTGCTTATAAGCCAGGTAGAAGAAATAACCGCGGAGATGGAACAGAACTCAACTAATCGCGGGAGCAGTTTTGCCAGCGGAGGTATGTTCACCAAGCTTAAAGCAGCCCGCATGTGTATGGCATCAGGAGCATCGATGGTCATAGCCAACAGTGAAGAAAGAAATGTTATTCGGCGGATAGTAGCCGGGGAGGAACTGGGGACCTTTTTTGTCCCCCGAGAAAAGAAAATGCATGCCCGGGATAGATGGATAGCCTTCGGGCGGCTAGTGCAGGGTAAGATTATTATAGATTCGGGAGCCAGCAATGCTCTTATAAAAAAAGGGAAAAGCCTGCTGCCTTCTGGAGTAGTTGGTATAGACGGAGAATTTGAGCGGGGAGCAGTAGTTGCGGTAATCGATAGCGAAAAGAATGAAATAGCCAGGGGAATCACTAATTACAGCTCAGCAGATATATTTAAGATCCAGGGGAAGAAGTCTTCCCAGATCAAAGATATACTGGGGGAAAAAGATTACGATGAGATCATACATCGGAACAACCTCTGGGTGGAGTAGGGACAAGGGGACAGGTTCCTTGTCCCATTTATATTAAAGGGAAACTGGGACAAGGAACCTGTCCCCTTGTCCCTATTAAGGAGCGATGATCGATGGATATTCAATTACAAAAGGTGTTGATTGAACAGGGGAAAAGAGCACGACAGGCTGCCAGGATACTTGCTACTACCCCAACTTCATTAAAGGATCAGGCTTTAATGGAGATGGCAGATGCTCTGGTTGAAAACAGCACTGAACTTATAGCCGCCAATCAAGTGGATTTGGAAAATGGGCAAGTGATGGGTTTAACTTCGGCTCTTTTAGAAAGACTTATGTTAAATGAACAGAGAATTGTGGATATGGCCCAGGGCTTGAGAGAAATAGCCGCACTCCCTGATCCGGTAGGAGAAGTGCTGGGTATGACCCGGAGGCCTAATGGACTAGAAGTAGGGCGAATAAGAACTCCTATAGGAGTTGTAGGTATCATCTACGAATCACGTCCCAATGTAACCGCCGATGCGGCTGGATTATGTTTAAAATCAGGTAATGCCATTATTCTAAGGGGTGGTGAAGAGGCCTTAAATTCGAACCGGGTAATTGCCCGGGTTATATCCGCTGCTGCTGTAAAATGTGGACTGCCTGAAGGGGCTATACAGCTGGTGGACAGTGAGGATAAAGAAGCAGCCATATTCATGATGAAAATGAGTGATTACCTGGATGTACTCATCCCCCGGGGAGGTAAAGGCTTGAAAAATGCAGTTATTGAAAATGCCCGGGTTCCCTATATTATGACCGGCATGGGTAATTGTCATGTATTTGTAGATCAGTTTGCTGATCTGGAAAAAGCTCGCCAGATAGTCTTTAATGCCAAAGTGCAGCGTCCTTCCGTTTGTAATGCGGCCGAAACCCTCCTGGTGCACAGTGAAGTCGCTGAAGACTTCCTCCCCCTGATGCTGGCAGATCTCCAGGAAGCCGGGGTAGAGATCAGAGGTTGTGCCAGGACCATTCAAATTGTTGGGGATATTAAACAGGCTCGGGAAGAAGACTGGGATGAGGAATACCTGGATCTGATTATAGCGGTTAAGGTAGTAGATGAGCTGGAAGAAGCTATAGAACATATTAATATCCATGGAACCGGCCACAGTGAAGCGATTGTGAGTGAGAGCTACAGTAATGTACGCAGGTTTATGGCGGCAGTTGATGCGGCGGCAGTTTATGCCAATGCTTCTACCCGCTTTACCGATGGAAATGTTTTCGGTTTCGGAGCCGAAATGGGTATCAGCACCCAGAAGCTGCACGCGCGTGGTCCCATGGGATTGACCGAGTTAACCACCACTAAATTTATTGTTTATGGTGACGGACAGGTCAGAAAGTAAAACGAAATTGTCAATGGGGACGGTTCTGTCAATGGGGACGGTTCTATTTGACAACTTCCAAAAGAATAAAGTTGTCAAATAGAACCGTCCCCATTGACAGAACCGTTAGACTGACTTACTCTATTATTTCAAAATCATATTGGGACAGCTTATCCAGGTCTTCCTGGCTCAACTTATATTCCCTGTCTAGCATGGTGCGAGTATCCTCGCTTTCACAAAGCACTGTAGACAGGTAACGAAGACCATTATCATTGATCATGGTAACGATGCATTTTTTCTCCGGGTGCTTATGGGAAACCATTTTGGCGGCTCCAACATTGCATCCTGACGATATTCCGCAGAAAATACCCTCTTTTGATGCCAGTTCCCTGGCTGTTGCAATGGAATCATCAGAACTAACCAATACTATCCCGTCTACGTACTCCAACTCCAGAATGACAGGCAGCAGGCCGTCTGCAATTCCCTGGACCTTATGCTGGCCGATAGTTCCTTTGGAAAGCATAGGCGATTCCAGTGGTTCAGAAATATAAACTTTGATAGCGGGATTCTTTTCCTTTAGATATTTGGCGGTACCGGTAATAGTGCCACCAGTTCCCTGGCACATAATGAATACATCGACCTTACCATCCGTCTGCTCCCATATTTCCGGACCGGTATTATCAAAATGGGACAGTACATTGTCAGAACGGAAGAACTGACCTATCTCAAAAATCTGGTCCCCATAGCGGCCTTTGATTTTATCGACTTCTTCCAGCACCAGATCCACGTCTGTCTCTGCTCCAGGCGTCAGAACCAACTCGGCTCCGTAAGCCCGAATAGTCTTTTTGCGTTCCTCGCTCATTCCCTCTGGCATGACTATAATAACCCGATAACCTTTGGCTGCCCCCACCATAGCAGTAGCAATGCCGGTATTACCGGTAGTACCTTCCAAGAGTATCATGCCCGGCTTCAAATCTCCCCTTTTTTCAGCCTGCTCTACGATCGAATATACTACCCGATCCTTTAAGCTGCCGCTGGGATTGGTATATTCCAGCTTCACGCATATATCGGCACTAATATCCTTAGATATTTTGTTTAACCGAATCATGGGAGTACATCCGATTGCCTCCAATACATTATCCAATGTTTTCTGTTTTGAGCTCCAGTTCATACTGCATTACCTCCCTACCAGTGAATAGTCTAATTTGCTGTTATTTATATTATTAATAATATTAATGTCGAGCCATTTAATATATTATCATATTATTTGGCTACAACGGCCATTCTTGTTTAAAATATATCTGCCTTCTAATGGTAAAATGTTCGACTGGCTTACATAATGATAGAAAATTTGGGAGCTGTTGGGTTTCTTTTTCAAAAATGTTTAAAAGTTCAGTGAAAAAGCGCTGCCTTTGATCTTCATTTCTAAGGGTAAGACCCTGGGCTTTTAAAGCTGCGGCAATTTTATTATTTAGTTCGATTTCATAGTCTGCTAGCTGACTGAAAAAACCTTGCCATTGTTTCATGTTTTCCTCGTCTTCCCAGCCAATACCAGGACACACAAAATGGCGGCAGATCGATTCCCGCTGCAGCTGTTCCAGGCGGCATCCATTTTCACTATCATGAAAATGGCATTTATAGCTATCACCATCGATGGAATTATTAACTGTCAATGAAGCATCCAGGATAGTAACGCCCTCGATAGCCATAATATCATCGACTATCTGAGGATGGTTTTTGAGCAAATAGGCGAAATCACTGGGATAAAAAACCGGTGAATAATTGCCGCAGCAACCCTTGCCATCCTGTCGGGGACAGTCCATACACAAGTCTACTTCAATATAGCTGCGCAAACCCTGATTATGGAAAACCACTTCAATATTTTTGGTCATAATAATACCTTCTTTTATAGCCAATAACTCTATTATATTATAGTTCCGGCAAAAGACCAGAAGAAAAGGGATTTGTGAGATAAAAGTCGGATAAGATGGGGATACAGTACCATCAATATTTGCGTTTTTGTTGTCTTACGGTTATTATTTAGCTTGGATGCTGAGATATTATGCTTATAAAGGAAGAAATGCGATATGAATGTTACATCCCTGGGCATATTCGGAGGAACTTTTGATCCCGTACACTATGGGCATCTTATTGCTGCTGAATGTGCCCGGATGGAGTTTGCTTTGGACCGGGTTATTTTTATTCCAACTCGAATCCCGCCGCACAAGGATGCCAG
The DNA here is from genome assembly GCA_016841875.1 of Syntrophomonas sp. Taxonomy (GTDB): domain Bacteria; phylum Bacillota; class Syntrophomonadia; order Syntrophomonadales; family Syntrophomonadaceae; genus JAAYJK01. The sequence goes on along the minus strand of JAENYG010000006.1, from coordinate 85,239 downwards.
TGGGATACTGGATGAAGATATACGCTATGAAATGGTCAAAATGGCGGTGCGAAATAATCCAGCTTTTGAGGTATCTGATCTGGAGATTAAACGGGAAGGTATTTCTTATACTATAGATACCATGGAGTATTATCGGAGTGCCTATCCCGGCTGCCGTATATTTTTTATCATGGGCTTGGATTCATTATTCATTATGGATACCTGGAAAGATGCAGGACGTCTGGCGGGAATGTGCCGATTTATTGTGGTAACCCGGCCGGGGTATAATATTAATGATGAAGAAAAAATGCGGGATAAACTGCCCCCAGTATTCTGGGAGCATTGCGATTTCATACAGATACCAGGTCTGGATATATCCTCCAGTGATATCAGAAAAAGGGTATCCGTCGGCAAACCCATTAGATATATGCTGCCGGAAGAAGTGGAAAGCTATATCCATGAAAATAATCTTTACCTGGAAGGGCGAGTTTAATGGAGGCCGATAAAGCTCTGGAGATTGTCAGATTAAGACTTAGCAAAAAGAGGTATCAGCATTCTCGCCAGGTAGCGGATACAGCAGTACAAATGGCTAAGAAATTCGGTATTGATGAGTCTCAGGCATACCTGGCTGGACTTCTGCATGATTATGCCAGGGATCTGCCGACAGTCGAATTGTTAGAAATTGCGGAAAAGAACCACCTTATATCTCATCAGGTTGAAAGAGAGGTTCCAGACCTGCTGCATGGACCGGTGGGCGCCTTACTGTTGGAGAAAGATCTGGCATTAAAAGATAAAGCGATATTAACTGCCATCAAGCACCACACGCTAGGAGCGGTAGGGATGAGCGATCTGGAAAAAATCATTTTTCTAGCTGACATGATTGAACCGGGCCGGAGCTATACCGGGGTAGCAGAACTTAGAGAACTAGCTTTAATAGATCTGGATGAGGCTATGTTATTAGGATTGGAAAGTAGTATCGAGCATTGTTTAGAAGCCGGGAAAATTCTTCACCCGGAGACCATAGAAGCAAGAAACTGCTTTTTACAGAAGGTTAATATCAGTGAGTAAGATACAAATGTACCGTGATAAATTAAGGAATATGAGAGATTGGGATGATTACCTGCTGGAAAATTCAGGTCTTCCCGGCCCCCGGGGCAATCTAGAACTTATGATGGCAGTAGTACACGAGGGGGATAAAGAGATTTTTGAACGTTACCTGGGTTGTGTCGAGCCGCTGGCCCCCCGAAATTCCCCAGGAGAATTTTTGGCTATGTGTGGTACAGTGGGGTATGGTAGACTGATAGCAGAAGGTCATCATCAACTTCTGCCGTTCTTGCGTAATTTAGCCTCGGATAGCAGATGGAGGGTAAGAGAGGCGGTTGCCATAGCTTACCAAATCATTGGGAAACATGATTTCGAAATGCTGCTTAGTGAGGTAGAAATACTTAAAGAGGGCAACACCCTGGAGAAAAGAGCTGCTGCTGCGGCCATGTGCGAACCCAAATTGCTGAAAAACAGAAATGATGCCGATAGGGTATTAAAGATCATGGATGATATTACCCGGTGGCTGGCGGATAATGCTCAACTGAGCACGACTGAAGAATACCGGGTCTTGAAAAAGGGTCTGGCGTATGGCTGGAGCGTCGTAGTAGCAGCGTTTCCCTATGAAGGCCAACCCGTTTTTGAAAAATGGTTGGAGAACAGCAGCCGTGAGGTCAGATGGGTTATGAAAGAAAACCTAAAAAAGAAACGTTTACTAAAGTCAGATCCCATTTGGGTGGAAAAATGCAGCAAAAAACTTTATAATAACTGATCAAATATTAATAAAAAAGTATACGAGGAGGACTGTGATTGGAAAAGATTAAAGAGCTGGTAAAATTGATGGCCGAAGCTTGCGAGGACGAAAAGGCTATAGATGTAACCGTGCTAAACGTACACGACCTTACGGTATTAGTGGATTACTTTGTGATTGCCAGCGGCAGGAGTATTATTCAAGTAAAAAGCATAGTGGAACATGTAGAAGAAGTTTTGGAAGGAAATGGGGTAGTACCTTTGCGCCGAGCCGGCCATACCGAAGGGAAATGGGTAGTGCTGGATTATGGCTCCATAATGCTTCATGTTTTCCGACAGGAGGAAAGAGAATATTATAACCTGGAAAACCTCTGGGGAGATGCCCAGGTAATGCAGTTTGAAAACGAAGAAGCGGCCCGGCCGTAACATATAGCCAATAAATAGTTGATAGCGAAAGTGAACATCGATATACCGTGCATAGTTAGATATTACAAATTAGATGCATGGTAGTGATGCCGCGCATATATAGTTCCAATATACAAAGACCATACGCCGTCCTGCTGTTATCAGCAGGACGGTTTTTTGTATATCGCTATGTATACGAAACTATAATCTCAAAATCGCAGGATTTATGTTAATTAATTCCTCATATCTTTCTCTGCTCGACCAGGCGGTCCTATCATAACCATGAAAATGAATTTTATAAACCCGGTCACCGGTATTATTTATCGATTTGATCTTTTGCAGATTAACAATAAATGAACGATGGCTGCGAAAAAAAGGATACCCGAATTCTTTTTCAATATCTATTAAACTGCAATGAATCTGGTATATTTCCGCAGGTGTATGTATATGTAATTGTCCTGAATTCTTTTCGCAAAAAATTATATCATCTTCAGTTAAACGGAGTATTTGATTATTATGTTTAGTTAGTATTTCGTTTTTCTCTGAGTTGAAACCAATTTCCCGCATACTGTTATACATTAGATGCAGCCTCCTTTATCCGATCCAGCGTCGTTCATCAGAAAATAAACTGTAATGATTATAATTACTGAAAATGTCTTTCGCATCTTTTCACTTCCTTATAAAAAAAGCTCTCATAATATACTCTGTTAAGAAGCCCAAAAGGTTCCATAGATTTTAATAAAACTTAAAAAGGGAAAATGATCCTATTACAAATTAGGACTAAAGTAACAGATTAAGGGGAGAAAACTGAGCGCCTAATCGATATGGATGCACTAAAAATGATATGAACATCGAGGGTAGACTAGTGATATCGCTGTATTATATTAGAAGTGGTCGTTGCTCAGGTGAATAATCAGTTATAGAGGATTTCAAGTGCTAAATTCGGGATTTCGGCTGGGTAATATTTACAATAATATGGAAGTACATTACTATGTAATTATAGCTTAAGCAAAATCAAACATACTGTAACGGTTATAAGTTGACAAGGTAAAAATTGTTTACTCGATGGGGGATTAATATATGTCGTATATGACTAATGTCAGGGGGCGATAGACCAATGTCATAACGCTAGATCAGTATGACCCTGGTTCTATTGGGATTAAAAACATCCCGGCATAACCACTGAGTTTTATTAAGTAATTCTGGAAATGTCATAATGGCGATATGGTAGGAAGTTGTCATTTGGTAGTAATGGTACAGAACATTTTTGAGGATGGTATTTGTGAAAAGAAATGTTAAAGAAACGGCGGTTATAATCGCTCTGTTCATAATTGGATTCACCCTGCTAATCCTGGGGAGCGTATATTATCAAAAGCTGCAGATCGCTGCAAACAGACTTCAGTTTTCTGAATTAGATATTTATCGGGTGGTATTGGCGTTTATTTTTTTCTTAATCGGTACTCTGGTAGAATGGAGAAAGGTAATCGGTATATTTACCGGGGGACGTCAGGTGAATTATCCATTTTTTATTATCGCTTTAATACTAGTAATAATACCGATGATTCCATATGTGACCATGGTTAATATGATACATACCATACCATACTCCGGAATACTAATCCTTACCTTTGAATCAGCCTATACTCGTTCTGCTTTGAGTATGCTGGGTGGAATTTTCCTGGTTCGATCTCTTTACAGAAGTATGTAGTATGTTTAGACAGGAAGATATCAGCCCAGGATATTTTTACTGCTGATGTTACCAAGCTCTGCTTTTTCCAGCTGTAACATGTCCATTTTCATCTGCATGCCCCCGGGACCTGAAAAACCTCCCGGGTTATTAACTCCTACTACTCTATGGCAGGGGATGACCAGGGGGATGGGATTACTGCGATTAGCCTGTCCTACTGCCCGGGAGGCTCTGGGGCTGCCGATGGCTTTTGCAATTTCACCATAGGTCATGGTCTTACCATAGGGTATATTATAAACATATTCCAGGCTGCGGCGGTAAAAAGGGGGCAGATTAGAGATGTCCGGTTTTACTCCCCAGTCGTTTATTACCCCTCCTGTAAAATAATCCCGTATCTTATTCACCAGGGAGATAGAAATATCACCTTCCCGGATGTGAATGATTTCAAAATTTTCGTTATTATATTCTTTCAGCAGTACTTCGATATCTGAATAAAGCGATGGCAGTATAAGCCGATAGAGGGTATTGCCCTCCATGAGTACGGCCATACTGCCCTTTATGGTCTCAAAGCTATACCAGCGCACAGCAATATCCTCTCTATTTGGCTACGATATTGACTAGTTTCTTAGGTACTACGATGATCTTGCTGATCTGTTTTCCCGAAGTAAGTTCTTTGATTTTTGGTAACTCGACTGCCATGGCCTTCAGTTCATCATCGCTTATATCAGCAGGTATCCGAATGTGGTCTCTTACTTTCCCCATGAGCTGAATGACTATTTCGATTTCATCTTGCACCAGGGCTTCGGGGTCATATGACGGCCACTGCTGCTGGCAAACACTTCCTTCGTTTCCACAGATCTGCCAGAGCTCTTCACAGATATGAGGTGAAAACGGGCTCAGCAGTATGAGCACCATCTGCAGGGCCTCTTTTACTACTTCCAGGTTCTGCGGTTTTTTATCTTTATAAGCGTAAAGGGTATTGGAAAGCTCCATAATGGCACTGATGGCCGTATTGAAATTAAAACGTTCCCCTACATCTTCGCTTACTTTCTTGATGGTGGCATGGGTTTTAAAACGCAAGTCCCGGGAGTTATTATCCAGGTTAGCAAAAGCATCAGGTATTTTTATGTCCTGGAGGGACCTGGCGTAGTCTGCTATCAAACGCCATATGCGGTTCAGGAATCGGTATGCGCCTTCTACTCCCTGATCGCTCCATTCCAGATCTCTTTCTGGTGGGGAAGCAAAGAGTATAAAGAGACGTGCGGTGTCAGCTCCATAAGTTTTAATAATTTCCTCGGGGCTGACTACATTGCCTTTGGATTTCGACATTTTGGAGCTGTCTTTCAATACCATACCCTGGGTGAGCAGATTAGTAAACGGTTCTTCGCAGGACAGCATGTTGATGTCATAAAGGAATTTAGTGAAAAAACGAGCATACATCAGATGAAGAATAGCGTGTTCTACTCCTCCAATATACTGGTCAACCGGCATCCAGTAATCAACTGCCTCTTTGCTGAAGGGGACATCTTTTTCATGAGGACTGCAGTAGCGGTCAAAGTACCAGCTGGAGCACACAAAGGTATCCATAGTATCAGTTTCTCGACGGGCTTCCCCACCACAGTCAGGGCAGGTGGTACGGGTAAAGCTTTCCACGTAATTGAGCGGTGACTCACCGGAGGGTTTGAATTCTACATCTTCCGGGAGGAGCACCGGCAGCTGCTCCTCGGGGAGGCAAACGATGCCGCATTTTTCGCAATAAACCACCGGGATAGGTGCTCCCCAGTAACGCTGGCGGGATATCAACCAGTCACGCAGCCTGAAGTTTATTGTTCCGCTGCCGATATTATTTTCTTCCATATATTTGATTACTGATGATATTCCATCCTGAACACCAAGTCCGTTAAAAACTCCAGAGTTTACCATTACACCATCGCCGGTGTATGCCTCAGCCATTTCTTCAGCATCTGCAGGAGAATCATCACTTTTAATTACCACCCGGATGGGAATATCATATTTCCGGGCAAATTCAAAATCTCTCTGATCATGGGCTGGAACTGCCATTATGGCTCCGGTGCCATAATCCATCAAGACATAGTTAGCAATCCAGATAGGTATTCTTTCGCCGTTCATAGGATTAACAGCATAGGCGCCGGTGAAGACCCCTTCTTTTTCAGCATCAGTTGCAGTACGGGACAGATCAGACAGGCTCTTCATGCCCTGCACAAAGGTTTTTACCGCTGATTCTTCCTCCCTGCCGCTGGAAATTATCTCTACCAGCGGATGTTCTGGGGCCAGGACCATATAAGTAACCCCGAATACAGTATCCGGGCGAGTGGTAAATACTGTCATAGAATCTTTCAAACCCTCTATGGGCATAGAAAACTCACAGCCTTCACTGCGGCCGATCCAGTTTTTCTGCATAGTTTTAACTTTTTCCGGCCAGCCCGGGAGTTTTTCCAGGTCATCCAAAAGTCTCTGGGCATAATCGGTTATTTTAAAGAACCACTGCTCCAGCTGCTTTTTCTCTACCTCGGCCTCACAGCGTTCACAGGCCCCATCTACTACCTGTTCGTTGGCCAGAACCGTCTGGCAGGAGGGGCACCAGTTTACTGCTGACTTCTTTTTATAGGCCAGGCCATTTTCAAAGAGCTTGACAAACATCCACTGGGTAAATTTATAATAATCAGGTTTACAGGTAGCCAGCTCACGATCCCAATCATAGCTGATACCCATAGTTTTAAGCTGCTGTTTCATATTCTCAATATTTGCATGGGTCCATTTAGCTGGGGGAACTGCATTTTTGATAGCTGCATTTTCAGCTGGAAGACCAAAGGCATCCCAACCCATGGGGTGCAGCACGTTATAGCCATTCATGCTCTTAAAACGGGCCACTACATCGCCAATAGCATAGTTGCGTACATGTCCCATATGCAGATTGCCCGAAGGATAGGGAAACATTTCCAGGTCATAATATTTAGGCTTATTTGAATCTTCATTCACTTTAAAGAAATGGTTTTCTTCCCAGTATTTTTGCCATTTTTCTTCAATAGACCGGTGATCATACTTGCTGCTCATAATAACCTCCTTGTTAAAATATCAGAAAATAAAAAAGCTCATCCCCGGTAAGGGACGAGAGATGTTTTCCCGCGGTACCACCCTTATTGACAGATACAATAATGGTGGAGCTAGTGGGATTCGAACCCACGACCTCTTGAATGCCATTCAAGCGCGCTCCCAACTGCGCCATAGCCCCACGTCATGTCCACTCGGAATTATAACGGAATTTCCGTCACAGGCTGAATATCACCTGTGAAGCTCACCGGTGAGTTCAACTGGCCTTATATCGTCTCACACCATCCGACGATTCTCTGAAAATCGCCTGTCTACTACTCCGGTTCAATGCTTTATCGTATGAAATTCAATGACTCGAAACTTATTATAATTAAAAAAACCATCAAATGCAACATAATTATTCATTATATTTTGATTCAAAGACTATTAAGCAAAAAAAGATATAGAATTGATTATGAAACCGCGTTTATTTGACAATCTATACGAATAATTATCATAATAAGGGGCATAAACCCTAATAGTCGAAATTGTCATAATATTTAAATAAAAAGAAGGAATTAAGATATTAATGTATAATATCTTAACAGGAGGAATTTTGTAATATCCTTAAATATCTGGTTTAACATAATAATGTAAGCCTTTAAACAACAAATCTTTGCTATCTCAGAAAATGCAGCCAATCACACAGCTAACCTTTAAACAATTTCGTTGTATCAGGCATTACGCCTGCAGTCATTTTTCCACATATGATATCACAAAAACTAACACCCCGTTAATAGGACAGTTTATTAAACTTACCGTAATTTAATAGCCTTATATTACTACTCAAATCTCCCTGAACATAATTCCTCCGAAATTTGGAAACAAGGGGGGATCTGTAACTTAATACTATCATTCATCTGATAAGTGGGTTGAGGGAAAAAGAATTAATAATACCCGCTGTTGTGCACAAGCTGTGCATCTATATTTATTGAAGGAGGATTTTACCGTGGGTTATATTGAAGAATACAAAAGCAAACTGGTTTCTCCGGATGAAGCCGTTAAGGTCGTTAAATCTGGAGATTGGCTAGATTATGGATCCTTTAATGGTCAGGTCAGAGCTCTGGATGAAGCCCTGGCCAAGAGAAAAGATGAATTGGAAGATGTTAAGATCTGGACCTGCGTAAACCCTTATCCAACCAAAGTAAACGAGGTAGATCCTGTAGGTGATTCTTTTGTCTGGATGAGCTGGCATACCTCTGGAGCTGATCGAAAAATAGCCAAGACCGGAAAACCAGTTTATTATTCATCGATTAAATATTCCGAACTGCCGCGTTATGTAAGAGAAAGGATTGAACCCCTCGATGTAGCGATGCTGCAGGTTTGCCCCATGGACAAACATGGATATTTCAACTTTGGTCCCCAGGTTACCCACAGCAGGGCCGTATGTGATCGGGCTAAGGTCATCATGGTTGAGGTAAATGAACATCAGCCGCGCTGCCTGGGTGGATATGAGGAGAAGGTTCACATTTCAGAAGTTGATTTTATCGTAGAAAGCAACCTCCCTTTAGCTCAAATACCTGCCCCACCAATTAGCGACATTGATAAGAAAATAGCCGAATATATCATATCAGAAATGAGTGATGGCAGCTGCGTTCAGCTGGGTATCGGGGGCATCCCAAATGCTGTAGGTATGATGATAGCCGAATCAGATCTTAAAGATCTGAGCTGTCACACTGAGATGCTGGTAGATGCTTATGTGTATATGGACATGGCCGGTAAGATGACTGGGAAATACAAAGGGATAGATCCTGGTAAATTAGTGTATACTTTTGCACTGGGAACTCAGATGCTCTATGACTTCATCGATGACAATCCCAAATGTGCTGTCTATCCGGTTGACTACACCAATGAACCTTATATTGCATCCCGAAATGAAAAATTGATGACAATCAATAATGCAATTGAGATAGATATATATGGACAGTGCTGTTCAGAATCACACGGTACGCGTCACATAAGCGGCACCGGCGGGCAGCTGGACTTCGTAATGGCGGGATGGTTATCAAAAGGCGGAAAATCTTTTGTAGCCACACCAGCTGCCAATTACGGAGCAAATGGTGAAGCAAAATCATCGAGAATAGTACCTACTCTTACCACCGGGGCCATCGTTACTGACCCCAGATCAGTTGCTGACTATATAGTAACCGAGTTTGGTATGTATGCCATGAAAGGCATGTCAGTCTGGCAGCGTGCTGAGGGCTTAATTAATATTTCCCATCCTAACTTTAGAGATGATCTGGTAAAAGCGGCAGAAGCCCAGGGAATCTGGAAAAAAACCAACAAAACCAAATAACTTAATAGTAAAAATATCATTACAATCATAAAGACCTTGGATAAAAGCAATCAGAATCGGGATAACCCTGATTCTGATTGCTTTTTATTAAAAAAAGAACTGTCTATTTCAAACAACAGTATATTCGGAATAATGACAGAGAGAAATGAAAACAATAGATTAAGAAAATATTAATGGAGGGATGAGTTTGGAACAGCAGGGAAATCAGTTTATCAAATGTTCAATAAACAGCTGCCAATATTATGGCGATGGTGCTTGCACACTAGAGTCAATTCAGGTTTCGCCTGTCAGTAATATGACTACCGGTTTACCTGAGGATGAAACCATGTGCTACAGTTATGTTAAGAAAGAATAGTAATATTCAAGGAGAAGCGGCATTTATTGCCGCTTCTCCTTGAATATTATTAAGCCCATTAATTATTCAACCACAATATCATTATCTGCTCGAAGACGTCTGAGCTGCTCTTCCAGGTCCTCGGTAACTGAATATATCTATGCCTTCCAATATAATGCTTATAACAACTTGCCAATCTAATTTCCATTATTTTTACTTCCTGGCCCTTGAAAATATAGTATAATTATTAACAAATAAGTAAAATAATGTTAGCAATTTCCCGAAGGAGTTACTATGAATTTTGACCGCCGGATCTTAGCCGCGGTGTTTCTGCTGCTGCTGCTTGCTTTTGCTGGAGGAGTAAAATATCAAGGTCTTAATGAAAGCACGGGCAGAGAAGAGGAAATACCGGCTGAAGATATTATCAGCGATTTGACCTCTGCAGATGTAGATGCAGAAAACGAAACGGAAAGCTTGATACAAGTATATGTGTGTGGGAAGGTCCAAACCCCGGGTATATACATGGTTAAAGAGGGAGCCCGCCTGCATGAAGTCATCGAACTGGCCGGGGCACTGGAAGATGCAGAGTTAAGATATCTGGGTATGGCACGGGAACTATTAGATGGTGAGACAATAGTAGTTCCAGCAGTGGGAGATATCGATGCTGCTGATTCCAGTGTTTCAACTATGGCAACATTTTCAGTCAGTATAAATAATGGCAGGGTGAACATCAATCAGGCTACTGCTGATGAAATGGCCAGTAAACTTACAGGAATTGGACCGGTTCTATCTCAGCGGATAGTAGATTACCGGTTGGCAAACGGACCTTTTGAAAAGGCAGAAGACCTTCAGAAGGTGGCTGGCATTGGGGATAAAAAATTTGCCGATATAAAGGAAAGCATATGTGTAAGGTGAAAGCAGTTTGCCTAAGGCAATTATGAGCATTATGACGGTTAGATGATATGATAAGTTCGTGGATAGTTATTTTTATTCTATTTTCAATGGGTATCATTTTAGAATATTATGAGCTGTGGACAGGTGTACTGCTGTTGTTGGGTCTGCTGCTGTCAGCCTATCTGCTTGTTCCCAGATGGGGTCGGGAAATTCTTATCAGTATTATAGTATTGTTAATGGGGTTTGCATATTTCCAATATCGGGGCATCGATGAGCCGGATGGTTTAGGTAATATAGAAGAGCAGATAGTAAGTGGGGTGATCATTGACTATCCCGCTCATAAGCAAGATAGAACCGGATTCTTGCTAAGAACTGATGAAAACAATCCATACTTGAAGTATATTCAAGTATACTGCGATTTTAGAGCAGAACTTAACAAAGGGGATCAGGTGACTCTGCAGGGTAAGCTGGAAGTGCCTGATAAACCAGGCAATCCGGGAGAATTCGATTACTACACCTACCTGTTTAATAAGCAGGTTTTCTATGTAATGTCTCTTAGCGAGGCGGAGGATATTAAGAAAATAATACCCGGTCAGGGAATGTGCAGGCTGCTGAATTCCTACCGGGCTAAGATGGAAGAAGCAGTTCTTGATTTACTGCCAGAATCGGAAGCTGACCTGTTTCTGGGTATGCTGCTGGGAGAAAAGGAAAATCTGGAAGAAAGTCAATATGAAATGTTTCAAAAAACTGGTATAGTACATATTTTTGCGGTCAGCGGCCTGCATATAGGCTTCCTGGTCTTATTCTTTTCTTATGCCGCATCGTTGTTGGGTGTTTCCAAAAGAACCCGATTCATTAGTGTGATGGTATGCCTGTTATTCTATGGCAGTCTGATAGGTTGGCCTATTTCGGTTCAGCGTGCGGTAATCATGGCTTCGCTGGCTTTGCTGGCCCACTACCGGGGCCGGGAAGGTGGTCTGAGCAATTCCCTGGGTCTGGCGGGTATGATTATAGTATTGCTGGACCCGTATGCTGTTTTCACCACCTCATTTCAGCTTTCCTTTATGGCTACCTGGGGCCTGGTATGCTTATATCCTACTATTAAGAATTACTTTGAGTTTAAAAAACCCGTGTGGGATATAATATTAATTCCCTTGTGCGCACAACTGGCAGTAGTACCGCTGCTGGCCTACTATTTCAATCTTTTCAGCCCATCTGGCTTAATCAGCAATATCATAATCAGCTACCTGGTTGGAGGTATAGTAATTACCGGGTTTGCTGCTCTGCTTACTATTTCTGTTCCTCCCCTGACGTCACTTTTCCTGTATCCGGCCGGATTCATGATCGAGCTGTTGCAAGGGCTGGCAGCCTATGTGAGTCAGATCCCCGGAAGTTACCTCTGGGTGAAAACCCCCGGACCAGGACTTATGATTCTTTATTATCTTGGCCTGCTTATGCTTCTGGCCGCGATGTATTATTCCTGGCCTCGCAGGTATATCTGGAGTTCAACGACATTACTGGTAATTTCTCTGGTATTTATCTGTCTGCCAGTTGGCTTTTATAAGTACGGTATTCTGGAAGTGGTTTTTCTTGATGTAGGGCAGGGTGATAGTATACTTATCAAGACCCCGCGGGGAAAATTCATTCTCCTGGATGGAGGGGGGAGTTATTATTATGCGGTAGGTCAGAAAAAGGTGGTTCCATACCTTCACCACCGGGGAGTTCGGGAACTATTCATGATAATCAACAGTCATCCAGACGGCGACCATCTCCAGGGCTTGATGGAAACCGCCTCCCAAATTCCCTTCCGTTATGCCGCGGTGCCGGAAACACTTATCGATGCCGGAGAATATGAGGAACTGAAAACAATAGCTCAGACTAAGGGGGCAGCAGTTGTTACCGCAGCAGCTGGCCAGCATATCAATATCGAAGAAGGACTGGACCTGGAGGTGCTGTACCCGCCGACGGGTTTGGATACCGAAGAATATAATAATCAATCGCTGGTATTAAGGTGTGAATTCGGTGAGTTTTCATTAATATTGCCAGGGGATTTAGAGCAAGAGGGACTTCAGCATATTGCCGAAAACGGCTCCCTGGAAGCAACCCTGCTGGTAAAGGTACCGCATCATGGCAGTCGAGATTCTCTGTCAGAGGAGTTTTATGATGAGCTCAATCCCTACGCGGCAGTAATATCAGTAGGGAAAAATAATCTATATGGTCATCCTAGTCAGGAGCTGCTGGATTACCTGCAAAAGCAAGGAATACGAGTCCTGCGAACCGACCATAACGGTGCTATAAGTATAGAGAGTGATGGCAAAAGCATGGAAATTGACTGCTTTAAGAAATAAATTTTAATCAGGCTATTTCGACTAATTGAAATAAAGAGATTCTTTGAACCAAAAAATACTTAAGTTTGTCAGGCAAAAGTTGCGATATCAACCCAGGAGAAAGTGGAGGCCATCCTTTGGATAGCCTCCACTGGTTTTTCTAATAACCAGAAATTATATTAAATGTTTATTGTTCAGATTGAAGCTTCCATAAAAATAGCATTATTACCTAGGATAAGAGAAAGATAATAGTGGAAGCCTCACTCAGAAATATGTATCAATAATGATACAGCCACTTAGAAGCGTTTATCAAAATTGAGACTAACGGCGGGCTTCTTAAGTGGTTTCATTAGAAGTACAACTTTCCCATTTATTAGGACATTTCAGTTTTTATTTGAGGGCAATTTTTCTGGTTTTTTTCCTATTCTATAGTCCAAACAGGCGATTACCTTCCGAATGGGTTTACAGCTCATCGGCTATTTTCATTATTGGAAGATTACCTTAGATAGACCAATGTCTATACTGACACACATTGAAGATCGACAAATTAAGTTCCCTTGATCACTAAGTAAACAATTTTAAATGGCGGTTTTTCTGGACCCGTTTCAGTAGGCATGCCTTTTGCATAATCGTTATTATGGTATCCAAAGGGCTTAATAACTCATGACAACGAAGGGATGCTGGTTTTGTTGGAAAACTAGAAATTACAACAATTCTACCGGAGAAGTGCTCTGCGGTTACTATTCAGACAGGACCTCTTTAGAGCTGCTTCCTTGGTCGCTCATATAAGGAAGCAAGCTTAATCAACGTTGCAAAAGAGGTACATTCAGTCAGAACATCATGATCCCATTTTTATTCACTCCCGAAGGACATTTGAATTAGTTTAAGTTTATAACATATTACGAAAGGGACGATATTACTATGGCAATAAGCGTTTGTAAGTTGGAAGTATGGAAAGAAACCGTGACTTCGTTATGCGATATATTTCCCGGTGGAGTTGTTTTTGCTATAACTGACCTTGAAAAGGTTACCTGGAAAACAGCCTCTAAAACATTTGATGTAGCAGATATTAGAGTTGGCTTGCAGGTAAGAGCTGGAGGAGCAACGGACCAGGCTATAAAAGGCCAGTGTGAGGCTATTGAAAAAATTCCCCGTAATGTTTATGGAATGCGATTAATCATGCATGCCAATCCCGTATTTGAAAATGATGCAGTGGTTGGCAGTATTATTGTTATACTGCCACGCCTGCACCCAATAGCAACGGCATTCTCTGTTTTCGCTCCGATGATAGCATCTCTTTTTCCTGAAGGTGCATTCCTGTTCGTAACTGACATGGAAATGATAGGTCTTCGCCAGGCCTCGAACAAATTCGATATGCCCGATATTCAAATTGGGTACAAGCTTAAAGAGAATCCGGTTATCTACAAGGCTATTAACACTAAAAAGATGGTTGTAGAAGAAATGGATACCAGTGTACATGGCTTTCCGGTTATGACTATGTGTTATCCGTGTTTCGATGAAGATGATCAAAATCAGATGGTAGGAGTATTGGGTTTGGTTCTACCCAAGAAAACTGCTTTTGATCTACGTGAGATATCCAATAATATATGCCGCGGTCTGGAGGAAATCTCTGCTACCATGCAGCAATTAGCTGCGTCATCTGTACAAATAACCGACAATGAGAGGCAACTTAATCAGAAGATTAAGGAAATTGATATTATTTCAGAAGATATTAACGCGGTGCTGGACTTTATTAAACAGATTGCAGATGAGACCAAAATGCTGGGACTAAACGCGGCAATAGAAGCAGCTCGGGCTGGAGAATTGGGTCGTGGTTTCGGAGTGGTGGCTGATGAAATCAGAGAACTTTCCGATGAATCAAAAGGAACCGTAGGTAAAATTCGTGTCCTAACTGATAGCATTAAGGAAAAAATTAAGGAAACCACCTGTAACAGTGAAAGTACCATGCTGGCCACCGAGGAGCAGGCAGCCGCTTCTGAAGAAGTAACTGCCAGTATTCAAGAGATAACCAGTATGGCAGAACACCTGGAAAAAATTGCCAGAGAAATATAAGAACTCCATGGGTAGTAATTTAGCAGGTTGGCCTGAACGGTGCGAATTTACGTGAATAAAAGGACTCATCCTCGGCGTTATACTCGGGATCCTTGATAAATGGAAGAACGAGGCTCTATCGGGTATAGCTGAAGAGTAATATATTAGTTTGCTGCTGATCCCTGGTCCGTTGGACACCATAAACCAGTAAAAACAATATTCTCGATAATGCTTTCGTAAGCACGTCGAATGAATGTTGCAGTTTGTAAATGGAGTACGGAAGCAATTCCATTATAACGGCTCGCAGAGTAACGATACCTGGCGCTTAAAAATAGAACTAGAGAATTGTTAGCTCAGGAAATTGTTTTGATCTTGCCCAGGAAAACCGGGCACTAAACTGGATTTTTGACAGGCATTAGAAGGAGACCGTTACGGTAGATGGGTTATAACCAAAGGAATGTTTCTTAGCCAGAATATTCTATTTAGCAATAAAAATTGATTGTGAAAGAAATGAAATACTTTGATAACAAGATTTATTGGAAGAAAGCGAAAGTTTATAAGGGGGGTGATAAATAACGGAAAGAGCTGTTACCTATGAGAGATAATTTTTAAAAAGGAGTGTGTGAAAATGTCAGAAAATTCTCACGGATGGGCGGACCCTTCACCAGCTGGATTGATTGCATTGGCGTTAGCGTTGTTTTGTTTTTACGCTGTATTAGCAGGACATGTACAAGCGACTGCAGCTCCCCTAATAGGATTATGGTTTTTAGGAGGATTTGTGGTCCAGTTTATAGTTGCTATAGTAGAATTGAAAAATGGCTCTGTGCAAGGAGGTAATTCATTCCTCTTTTTCTCTGCCATCTTCATGTTGGTTAGCGGAATGGGATACATTTTAAAGTATTTTGCCGCCATCAATAATTGGCCGCTTGATCCAACTATCGATGGTTATGCGTGGATGATTTTAGGTTTAGCCCTCATTGTATGGACTCCAGCAACCCTGAAAACATCTCCATTGTTTATGAGCCTCCTTGTATTGCTGTTAGATGTAGGTATTCCTATGGTTGCCCTAATGAATCTTGGGATATTATCTCATTCATTTGCTGCGCCCATCGCCTATATGTGCCTTATCTGTACAGGCTTATCACTCTATTTGTCGGCTGCCATAATGACTAACATCGCCTTCGGAAAATCGGTGATTCCAATACATGGGCCGATAATTAAATAAGTAAATTTTAATTTGAAATAGTACGAGAGTATTCAAACTCAGCATGAATAAATAGGACTTTATGCTATACAAATTATATACCAGTGTGCTGGTCACATGAATTACTCTCTACTCTTCCTAGATTCCTCTTGTTTTCCTTATGCCCAGAGGGTTCGATTCTATTGGGCATAAGGGGTCTCGAGGAAATGAAGTGCTTTTTTGCTTAAGTTAGAAGAGGAAGCATCCCTGTAGTGCTCAAGGAGGGTCTTTGAAAAGCAAAGTCATAGTACATCGCTTAATAAGTAAAAAGATCATTCTTTTGGTGCTGTTGCTTTTAGTTATTATTTGGTTTTTGGCCAACATGACACCAATGACATGCGCTATAACACACTCAATAATCATCAAGAAATGTAATTTATCGAAGAGCAACTTACCACTTTAATCCTCATATGCATCAATGCTTTATCTATGCATCTATACTAAAAATTACTCAGTACAATCTGGCATGATAATTGCAATCAATTGGTTATCGGTGAAAAAGATTGATGGGGGTAGAAAATGATTTCTGGAATAGCAGAGCCTAACGTCTTAATAGTATCAGACGGCAATAAGCGTATAAGCAGTAATTTAGGAAGACATTATACCGACCTAGGTGCTATGGTAATGATTGCAAATATTGAACTGCAGGAGAATAGACTAATTATTGAAAATTTTAATGATATGGGAATAAGATATGCATCGATTTGCAGGACCGTATGTGATAAGAACGAAGCAAGTAAAGTACTGCATAACTATCTCTATGAGTGCAAAAAATTTACTGTGGTGATTAATTTAACCAGAGAGGAAAGTGTTGAAAAAAGTAGGCTATTAGATATGGTGGACCCGGAAGGCGGATTCATCTACACATACGTAATGAGTTGTGATAAATCTCCTTCCTATGAAGAATAATATCTATGGTTAGTGCCGAAAAGAGTCTTTACTCTTTCCACTATTTTAAAACATGAAAATATATTTTTTTTCGTCATATTTTTTCAGAAAAGGTGTAAGGCCCCCATTATGGTCTTAGGCCCATGGATGTTCACATATTACCATTCCTACGGCTCAACCGAGTTTCTACACGGAAATTTCCTGAAAGTACACTGTTTTAGGATTGCATAGTTAGTGCAAATAGCTAGCTTGGGTCTAGTAATAAACATTCTGCTCCCAGAAGGTTATACGATGCCTTCAGGGAGCCCCTCTAAATAAATAATTCGAGGTAATAATATTTAGTATAATCATACGAACTAAAAGCTCATGAAGCTTAATAAATACATGCCAGGAGTGAATCTTATGATCCCGTTTTCAATGTTAGAACGCTATGAGGGAAACGAAGCCCTTTTTCAAACGCTAATGATGTCGGTGGTTTCCAGTTACGCAGGCGAACCCCTGCATCTGCATGCAGAAGGCTTGCGAGGAACGGGGAAAACTACTATCATGAGGGCCGCCCGCGGAATACTGCCCACCATCACCCGTATAAGAGGATGCATTTATAATTGTGATCCTCTCAAACCACATTGTCCGGAGCACCGAGGTCTCAGTGCCTCGGAAATCGAAGCTATAGGCACTGAAGAAATCCAGATGCCTTTTTTAGAGATCTCCCATTCAGCCAAAGTAGGAACGGTAGCCGGAAGTATCGATCTGGCCAGGCTGACAGATGTCTCTAAACCTGAAGCTCATTTATTACCAGGTTTAATACCCCAGGCCCATCGCGGAATCATATTTATTGACGAAATAAACCGGCTGGCCGATACTTCGCCGGAAATAACGGATATCCTGCTGGATGTTATGGGAAACAAACCAGGACACCTGCAGATTGAAGAAGCGGGGCTGCCGGCGGTAGATATACAGGTAAGTGTGTCCGTATGGGCAGCTTCCAATCCCGACGAAGATCCAGGGCCTCTGGAGGAAATCAGGAGACAGCTGTCTGACCGCTTTGACCTGGTATGCTATATGGGTCGTCCTGATTCGGTAGATATCGTGGCCAACATTTTAGAGGAGAATTCTTATCCATACCGGGCACGAAATGCCCACAGAAAAGAAAGACGCCCTTTAAAATCAGATGATCAGCGGTATAAACAGGATGTCATTAATTGGGCCGAGCAATATCAGCACCTATATATGCCTGACTTTTTACGCAATTATATCGCCAGGCTTTACCTTAAACATAACCTGGAAAGTATCCGGGCTATAGAAGCAATCCAGCAGGCGGCCCTCCTGCATGCCGTTCTCCAGGGCAGGGAAAAGGTAATGATCAGCGATGTGAACCGGGTGATCCCTGTGGCCTTAAAACATCGCATAGATGGGGATATCCTGGTGCGGCTGATCAATGAGGCAGATAGCAAGGGGAGCCGGGAAGGCATCTTGAGCTTCAAAAATCGTCAAAACTATAGAAGCAGAGATCAAGATGAGGATTACTTCCAGCATACTGCCCGGCCTCTTAAAGATATGCATCGAGGCGAACTGCTTAATACCGAAAAAACTTTAAATATGTAAACTCCTTCCTTTCTTATGGGCTGTCCCTTAATTATAGATTACCAATGGGGGCAGCCTCCTCTTTTTAAAACAATGGAGTGTTGGGAATGGATTCAAGTGTCCGAGCCAGATAGAATTGAAAACCATTCCCCCAAGCAACTCTTCAGTTTGGTAGGTGTCAAAAAAACTGTGCCAGTCCTTATTCAGCTTATTAAGGTCGATAATCAGTTTATTAGCAGCTCTAAGCCAACCTATTGCTTCTACCCCAAATGTTCATTTTTAATAAGCTCATCCCGGAAATCAGGGTGAGCAATGTTTATAAGTGCCTCAGCACGCTCCCAGGTAGATTTACCTTTAAGAAGAACCTTGGTGATCAAGGGAATTCAATTTGTCCGATCGTTATTGTGTGTCAGTATTGACATTGGTCTACCTTAAGGTGATCTTCCAATAATGAAAATAGATGACAAGCTGTAAACCAATTCGGAAGGTCATAACCTGTTTGGACTATAGAATATGAAAAAAACCATAAGATCTGCCCTCCAATAAAACCCTTAAACTGAAATTTCCAGTTTATCAAAACCAGTGGAGGCTATATAAAAGATGACCTCCACTCAGACCGATGACAAAAGCGAATATCTGCGTTACTGCGAAAAGCCCTTACAGGACCACAATTTGAGTTCGCGAAAGCTCACAAAGGATAAAGAAGCCCGCTCAATCAACGTACCCGAGTACGCCTCAATCGCGGGCTTTTCTTGCGCCTTGATCTTCACTCCTGTCATCGGTCTGCCTTCTTGTTGACTTTGTCAACAATCTGAGTGGAGGCTATCCAAAGGATGGCCTCCACTTTTTCCTGGGTAAAAGTATGGTAAAAAGCAGGGTTCAATGAAAGATGCTCTCCCTTTCTTCTTTTGTTGCATCTAAGATTCGAATGCAGCACCGATTGGTGGAATGATCTTTCATATACTATTTAAAACTTGGCTGCGCCGTGAAATTATATTCTGCTGGATCGTCTCCAAATTTGCATTTTCTCGGCTTCCTTGATCAAATCATCCCGGAAGTCTGGATGAGCCAGATTTATTAACTCCTCAGCCCGTTTCCAGATAGATAATCCGAATAGATTGGCTTTGCCGTACTCCGTAACCAGGGTTGGCGTCAATGTGCGAGGTACAGTTACCACTGCTCCCGGAGTCAACATCGGTTTAATTCGGGAATGCACTTTTCCCTCCTTATCCGTATATGTGGAAGTGAAGGCAAGGAATGCTTTTCCTCCATTGGATTTTAGTGCCCCAGATACAAAATCAACTTGTCCTCCAGTTCCAGAAAACTGCTTATATCCAATCGATTCTGAACAGCACTGGCTTAATAGATCTATCTCCAAAATATTGTTGATACTAATCATATTATCGTGTGCCGCAATTCTTTCGGGAAGATTGGTATAATATACCGGATAAGAAGACAGCAGTTGGTTGTTGTTAATGAAATCATAGCATTCCCGGCTGCCGAAGCAGAAAGTATAGGCTGTTTTGCCCTGATCATAAGCCTTTCTGGCATTGCTAATTTGGCCGTTATGATACATTTTCATCATGGAGTCCATAAATAACTCGGTATGAAGACCAAGATCTTTCAAATCTGATTCTGAAATCATTCTACCTATTTCGTTAGGAACATCGCCTATTCCCAATTGTAGGCAGGCCCCATTTTTTATATCCTCCATAATAAAAGCAGCGATTTTCTTTATCTCGGGTGCGCTCTCAGCCGGGGGCGGTAAGCATGGTACGGAGTTATTTGTTTCGATAATGGCATCTACTTCACTAATATGAAAGCCCTCATGATAACCGCCAAGAGCTCTGGGCATATCCGGAGTTATTTCAACGATTCTTATATTTGCAGTTTTCCCGTATAAATAGTTGTGAGAATTGGTGATGCCAAAACTGAAAAAGCCATTTTCATCCATGGGTGCTACTTGCCCACACCAAACTGTACCAGCAGTTTGAGGTTGTTGTACTAGTATATCGGAAACCTGATGGTAGTTGGCAGGGATAAATCCGCAAAGACCTTTTTGGTACAGCATTCTATCAATGATACCTAGAAAATTACTAATATAAGTAAATGTCTTTTGCTGCGGATCTTTGATCGGAACCTGGGGAACTGGAGGTATGGCATTTGTTACTCGTACGATGACATCCTTCAGGTCAGGATCATCGACCCTGGCTGCCAAAGCTATATCAAAGCCGATAGGTTTGATTCCAGCTTGTCCATAATCAACCAAATCTCCCGATTTAACCATCATCGCAGCCTGCTCTGGGGTCACAAGCTTTCTTTTATATTCTTCATTATAGAAACCCATGATATTCCTCCTTAATTAATGTGATTACATTACCATTTAGATCCATAGTAACGTTAGATTGTCTTTAAGATATGATTTACCCAAATTGCGTAGGAAGGAGCTGACGGCTCCTTCCTCATTTACGCAGCCGTATTCACTACAGGGAGGGCAAAGATTCGTTAGGACTTACAGGGCGCCCAACAAGTCTTTAATCTGTTTGGGGGGTACTGAGTTATCCGGCTGGTTTAAAACGTCTAACTCAACAGAAAGATTTTGGTCGGGTTTGGCAACTAAGACAGTACATGAATATTCGTAGCTTCCTCGCCTTTAGGGCCTTTTTTAATATCGAACTCTACTTGTTCTTTAGCCCTTAGAGAAATCCGACCAGCATTTTCTACTGCGACTTGGGTGAAAATGACCTCTTCCCCCGTTTCAGTTTCAATAACTCCAAATCCTCTACCATTATCGTACCATTTAACTTTTCCCTGCATACCTGTTTCTCCTTTCTATACTAGAGAGGCAAAAATCCAATTACAACACTGGACTATAAAAGCTCATACAAGGTGCCTTGATATCAAAACCATAATAAGCCTCTGATGGTTATCCATAATAAATAAACCTATTGCTAAAACACATATAATTACATAGGACACCAAAACTGCTTCATACTTTATCCCTCCTTCCTTCGCCTATATTCGTGATTTACCAGTCAAGGATAATCAGCCCACTTCCGGAGAACATCTGAGTAACGATTATGGAGGTTTCAAAACTAATTGTTAATGAACTAGTTACGCAATTTTTGTGCCAATGGGATTAACGCCCTATAGATAAGGGAATATTCTGCTGGGGACACACCAAAGCTATTTTCGCGAAAGGTTAACGCAGAAATGTGTATCAAAATTGAGACAGAAGAAGTGCAAGGGACTGTCAATACTGAAACAAGTAAATAAAAGCCCTATATGCTTTAAAGACAATAAGCTTTTTTCGTATACGGCGTTAGTTAAGTACTTTTTTCATTAAGGGTTCCACCGTTTTTCTTCGCATTCCTCACCCTGTGTAATCGCATATGTGGTCTCTTTGAACTTGGTTTACTGCCCATTACTCCTAAATCAATAATGTAATGTTAAATAATCTCAAAATTGATACACAATCATAATAAAACAGCGTTATTAAGTGGTATATTAATGAGCTTTTTCATATGGCATATGTTTTGCATTATTACTTTTCAAGATCCGTAGCAGCGTTATTATTTCAAAAAAAGGGGGGATGCATTATCCCATAAAAACACTCCCCAATTAATAGGTGGATTTGACTGATCTTAATAGGAGCCAATTTAGATGAAAGGAATGTGACAGACATATGGACTTTGGATTTACCGATGAACAGAAAATACTAAGACAAACATTCAAGAAGTTTTGTGAAAAGGAACTCACCAGGGAATATGTAGCCTGGATGGATGAAAACTGTGACTTTATTCCTGACGAGCTCTATAAAAAGCTAGCTGACTTGGGATTGTTCGGAATGATCATTCCCGAAGAATACGGCGGATCTGGGATGACGTTTACCGACTATATGATTGCTATGGAGGAACTGTCTACGGCGTCGGTAGCTGCGGCTATCTGTGCGGGATTGGCTGTTTCTTTTGGCGCGAAAGTCATTGGCGGTATGGGAAATGAAGAACAAAAGAGATTCCATCTCCCCAAAATGGCAGCCGGAGAAACGAAATATTGCCTGGCCTTAACAGAGCCGGGTGGCGGAACTGATATCATTAATGCAATGAAGACAATCGCGGTAAAAAAAGGTGACAATTACGTCCTGAACGGGCAGAAGGTGTTCATCTCTGGCGGAAATGTAGCTGACTACATGCTGGTAGTTGCGTTAACTGATCCCAAATCTACCAAGCGCACCAAGGCTATGTCGGTATTTGTGGTAGATGCCAAAACCCCCGGAATCACAGTCAACCTAATCAAAAAGGTATGCATCCATGCTTGTGGAACTACCGAGATCTTCTTTGAAGATGTGGTTGTACCTGCCGAGAACATGCTGGGCGTGGAAAACAACGGATGGAATAAATTGGTGGATGTGCTTAACCCCGAGAGAATTGGTACAGCTATGCTGTCTTTGGGAATTGCCAAGGCAGCCTACCAGGCAGCACATGAATATTCCCTGCAGCGCTATGCCTTTGGCAAACCGATCGGTTCATTCATGGTGCTCCAGCACTACCTGGCAGACATGCTAATTGAAATAGAAAATGCCACCAATCTCATATACAAATGCTGTTATTTGATGGAAAACGGTCTTCCCTATCATATGGAAGCTGCCATGGCCAAGATAGTAGCCGGTCGGGCATCCGAAATAGCTGCTATCAAGGGAATGGAGATATTAGGCGGTTACGGGGTTTGCATGGAATATGACCTGCAGCGTCACTTCCGTGATTACAAGCAGATGGTATTTTCGCCTATATCAGATGAAATGGCCAAAAATATGATAGCGCAATGGACTGGTTTGCCTAAATCCTATTAAATATTGATAACAAAGGAGGTTAATTATAATGAGTAAAGGTCAGTTCGCAATAATTGGGACTGGAGAAGTACCGTGTGGTTGGTATCCAGACCGGTCTCATCTGGAAATAGCTTCAATGGCTGCCTATTTAGCTATCAAAGATGCCGGTATTAATAAAGACGATATAGACGGTGTGCTTGGTCAAATGTCTATCATGGGTAACGACTGGAACACCGAGGTTACTTTTGGACGTCTGCCCGAAGCACTGGGGATAAAAAATTGTAAAACCACTGCCCTGGTATCTTCAGGTGGGGCGTCCAGCCACTCCATTCGCAAAGCCGCAGAAGGTTTATTGATCAGTGGGCACGACATGGTTCTGTGTGTGCATTCCCAGCGCTTTTCCGAATTCACCCCGGGACAGCTGGCGGAGGGATTTGCTAAGGCGGGTTGTGATCCGGAATGGGAGATCCCTTACGGTATGAGCTTTAACGCTTTGGGCGCGATGGTCACCCAAAGATATTGTTACGAAACCGGAACAACAGTAGAACAAGTTGGCTCGGTATGTGTGGCCGCTCGCAAGTGGGCTCTGCTGCAGGACAATGCCATGAATAAAAAGGATTTAACCCTGGAACAGGTAATGGGTTCCAGAATGGTATCTACCCCGCTTACCGCATTCATGTGCAATGTTCTGGCAGACGGTGGAAGCGCCTTTATTATGACCACCGCCGAACGAGCTAAAAAGCTGGTGGACAAACCCGTCTACATTCTGGGAGAAGGCTCCAGATACTCTCACCGCAATTTGACCAAAGCCAAGGATTTAACCAGGATAGTAACTAAGCCGGCTGCTGATGAGGCTTACAATAAGTCAGGACTTGGCCCTGAAGACATGGATATTGCTCAAATATATGCATCCTATCCGGTGTTTACCCTGATGATTTTCGAGGATATGGGATTCTGCAAACGAGGAGAAGCTGGCAAATACTTCATGGATGGAAATACAATGCCCGGCGGGAAAATGCCGGTATGCACCAATGGTGAAGCTCTATCCTTCGGTCACACCGGTACTGGTGTTGGCACTGCTCTGCTGGTTGAAAGTGTTCGGCAATTACAGGGCAAAGCTGGCAGAGCACAAGTTCCGGGGGCCCGCTTCCTGATTGAAGATTGCGGCGGCGGAGCCTTTATGGACGTACACTGCGCTGTTCTGGGTAATGAAATACCCTAAAGAAAGGAGAGGTAGTAATGAGCACTGAATATAACAAACCCTTACCTGTACCCCAGAAATGGTCACAGGAATTCTGGAAGGGGACTAAAGATCATAAATTCTTACTGAAAAAATGTAAAGATTGCGGAAATATTGACCATCCACCGTATTATTACTGCACAGAATGCATGTCCCTGGAGCATGAGTGGGTTGAAGCCTCGGGGAAAGGTACGATATACACCTATTCAACTACTTACATGGGGGCTCCTCCGGTATTCACCAAAGAGCAGCCCTTCACTCTGGCCATGATTGATCTGGCTGAAGGGCCGCGGATGTTGAGCAGGATCGTGGATGCAGGGCCGGAAGAAATAAAAATCGGCGCTGATGTCGAGGTCGTGTTTGAAGACGTCACCGAAGACACCACTCTAGTCATGTTCCGCTTGGTGAAATAAGGAGGTAATTCCATTGGCTCAATATCAACCCGAATTCAAACAAATCCATTACGAGAGAAAAGGAAAAAACGAAGAGGTTCTCTGGTTAACTCTCAACAACCCAAAAATGTTTAATTCCCTCACAGAAACTATGCAGGTTGAGTTAACCGAAGCATTGGAAAACGCAGCGACAGATAATAGTATCCGCTGCATCGTACTCACCGGTGCCGGGGATGATGCCTTCTGTTCAGGTGGAGACATCGGCCTTTTGAACAAGATGAATAACGCTGACGGCTACGATTATATGTATCAACGGGGCAACCATATACAAAAACTGCTGACTTATATGGATAAACCGGTTATTGCAGCGGTAAAAGGACACTGTTATGCCGGGGGTGTGGAACTAGCTCTGTGCTGCGATTATATCTACGCATCTCCAACCGCAAAGTTTGGCTTATTGGAGATTAACCTGGGAATTCTGGCCGGTTGGGGCGGAACTATCAGACTTCCTAGAAAAATCGCAATAAACCGGGCCAAAGAAATGATTTATACCGGTGAAATTATTGATGCTGAAGAAGCATACCGGATAGGTTTAGTAAACAAAGTCGTGCCAATAGAAGAGCTATTGGCCGCGGTTGAGAAAACTGTTAAAGCTATTACTTCGAAACCGCCTCTAGCAGTAAGGGCAGCCAAGACTATTATAAATGACTCCGTCACATGCGACAGCATTGAAGCAGCCCAGACTATTGAACGGGGTATGATCATGTGGCTGGTCAATACAGAAGATTTTAAAGAAGGCACTTCGGCCTTCCTGGAGAAAAGAAAACCTGATTTCAAAGGAAAATAGCACTTTTTAAGCCTTATAAAGGAGGCATAGAAAATACTATGCCTCCTTTATATCTAAGAAGGCCATGCGCCATCCTGGCATAAGGAGTGTAATGATGTACAATATTCAAACTGAAAATGGCGGTATTGAAAAAGCTCTCTTTAATCAAATAATACAAATAATGCAGGATGCACCATCTTACGAAAATCTGGGAATCACTGTATTGAACCTCAGTCCTGGAACAGCGAAGGCAGCCATGAACATCAAAAAGGAGTTCGGGAATACTTCCAACCATGCTCATGGCGGATATATCGCTGCTTTGGCAGACACGGCCATGGGCCTTGCGATCGCTACCTATAAATTTACTGTGGTTACTATGGAAATGAGTATTAACTATTTCCTCCCCGTAAATGTCGGAGATGATATAATTGCCAAGGGTTATGTTATTAATTTAGGTAAAAATACCGCAGTGGCTGAATCACAAGTTTATAACTCCGAAAAGTCACTGGCAGCTAAGAGTCATGGAATCTTCACTCTTCGGCAAGTACCTTAGTTTTTATTCTTAACTATTTATCCAATTCTGGTTAGCATCCATGCAAAAAACTCTGGAATTTGCCTCTGAATTCGAAATGATAGAAGAAGCCCTTGATGCTTTCAAGGAAATAGTCAATATGGAGAGGAGTAAAAATATTGATATATACCTTCGATGGAAAAAAACCCGAGATTGGAAAAAATACCTATGTCAGCGAACACGCCCTGGTGATCGGAGACGTTACGATTGGTGACAATTGTTACGTCGGTCATGGGGCTATCCTACGCGGAGACTATGGAACCATCAAAATAGGTTCAGGAACTGCCGTCGAAGAAGGAGTTATCGTCCATGCTCCACCCCACAGTATGTTTCAAGAAAAGGGTATATGTAAAATAGGAAAATCAGTAACTATTGGGCATGGAGCCGTAATTCATGGCATTGAAATCGGTGATTCAGCAGTAATTGGTATGTGCAGCGTTTGCAGTTTGTTTTCGGTTATTGGAGCGGGAGCTATAGTAGCTGAGGGAGCTATTGTAAGAGTAGATCAAGTAGTCCCTGATAAGGTTGTTGTTGCAGGCAATCCAGCCGTGGTTATTCGCGAAGTAACCGAAAAAGACACCAAAACTTGGTCAATGGGCAAACAATTATACGTAGATCTTGCGAAAAAATACCTGGATATGGGAATGCAAATCTAGTATTTGTTGATGTTCTTTTTAGCGTGCTGAAATTGTCCTCTATTTAATATTTTAACCATCTTAGTTAGCCGCCAATTTCCAGGTGGCCTGTATAAATAAAGCTCTCTATACTAATGTGCAATTAAATCAGCATATAAGATTTGTAATCTTACTTTTTATCATTGTATGTTATACGTTAATAATTTTGAACGGAGTGTGATTATTATGGCAAAAATCATAACCGCTGACGAAGCTGCGGCAATGGTCAGTGATGGCGATACAATTTTAGTCGGCGGATTCCTGGCAGTTGGCAGTCCTGAGGCTATTTGCGACGCTTTAGTCAGCAGCAATGTCAAGAATCTTACCTTGATCTGTAATGACACAGGATGGCCAGACCGGGGTGTTGGCAAGTTAATAATGAATAAACAATTTAAGAAAGTCATAGCATCTCACCTCGGAACCAACAAAGAAACCGGTCGCCAGATGAGTGAAGGAGAACTGGAGGTAGAGCTGAATCCTCAAGGTACACTGATTGAGCGTATTCGTGCTGGCGGAGTAGGTTTAGGTGGTTTTTATACGCCTACCGGGGTAGGTACACCTGTTGCTGAGGGAAAGGAAATACGTGTAATCAATGGCAGGGAGATGCTTTTGGAAATGCCTTTAAGAGGTAAATTCGCTTTTATAAAAGGGTTTGTGGGTGACAAGCATGGCAATCTGCGGTATCAAGCTACAGGTAGAAACTTTAATCCTGAGATAGCATTGGCAGCGGATATAGTGATCGCCGAAGTAGATCATCTGGTTGATTTTATGGACCCTGATGATGTAGTTACTCCCGGTGTGCTGGTAGATTATATTGTAAGGAGGGATATCTAATGGATGTACGGGAAAAAGTAGGCAGGCGGGGGGCGCGGTTATTCAAAGATGGTATGCTGGTTAACCTGGGTATTGGAATGCCAACCTCCTTATCTAATTATATTCCTGAAGGAATAAAGCTGCATTTTCAAACTGAAAATGGTGCCATTGGCTTTGGTCCCAGTCCTGAGAAGGGTTATGAAAATCCATATCTGACCAATGCAGGTGCCAACCCATTGACCATATTACCCGGAGGGTGCTACTTTGACAGTGCTACCTCCTTTGGATTAATCCGGGGGGGGCATGTGGATGCGACTGTACTTGGTGTGTTGGAAGTAGATGAGAAAGGTAATCTCGCAAACTACATGGTGCCTGGCAAGCTGGTTCCCGGTATGGGCGGCGCTATGGATTTAGCGACTGGATCAAAAATGGTGGTTGTGGTAACCGAACACTGTGATAGAAATGGCAATCCCAAAATACTTAAACAGTGCAGGCTCCCTCTAACCGCTAAAGAGAGTGTAGATTGGATCCTGAGTGAATTGGCACTTATTGAGGTCACCAAAGATGGCCTTGTGCTGAGAGAAATTGCACCAAATACCACTATTGAGGAGGTTCAAGCCAAAACTGAAGCAGCCTTGGTTATCCCCGGGGAGGGAGTAAAATTAATGGAGTATTAATTCGGTTTTTTAAAGATTTTTGAGCCTTTAATAAATAATTGGAGTATTCACCTTGTCAAATTCAGTAACCTTACCACTAGCTTATAGAAAAGAAGTCCAACTATAAACATAACTTTGGACAAAGATGTAAATAACTGCAGGAATAAAACTATTAGTTCTTTCTATAATAAACCAAGCTTGGTGCTGTATGCATAGCTAAAAATCGAAAACAGACTTAAAACGATGAAAGACGGAGTTTTAAATGTAGTACAATCTAAACCATATTTAACTATTTTAAAACCATAATGGGCGATTATATTCTGTATAAAATGAAAGGGAAACCTTGAAAAGATAGATTGGAAATGGTAAGCACATGGATATATTTTAATTATCAATTATGAAGTAAAGGGTTAAGAGTCGTTTAACTTAATGGAGGTATGGAGATGAAATTATTACAACCATATAAAATTGGAAAAGTTGACTTAAAAAACCGGATAATTATGCCTGCTATGCATACGGGATTTTGTGAAGGTGGGTATATAAAGGATCAAGCCATTAATTATTATCGAGAAAGAGCTCGAGGCGGAGTAAGTCTGATTATAGTTGGGGGGTGTGTAATTGATCCATATCCAAGTTATTGGAGTCTTAAAGCTAATGCTGAATTAGAGATAGATAAAAGAAGAGTCTTAGTAGAAGAAATGGGGCTTGGAGATGATAAGTTTATACCAGGCCATAAGTTACTGGTAAAAGCTGTTCATGAAGAGGGAGCCAAAATTGGTGCGCAGTTAATGCATTTGGGTCGCGTCGAAAGGTCGGAATGGCTGCCCATAAGTGCGTCTGCGGTTCCATCTTCGTTAACAGGAGTTATTCCCCGAGAGATGACCATTGGTGATATAAAAGAAGCTATTGGGTTATTTGCTGCTGCTGCCAGACGGGTGAAAGAGGCTGGGTATGATTTGGTGGAAGTAATAGGCGGCGGGGGATATCTTCTTTCTCAATTTCTATCACCTATTGTAAATTTCAGAACGGACGAATATGGGGGTAGTTTTGAAAATAGGGCAAGATTTGCGGTTGAAGTTATAATGGCT
The DNA here is from genome assembly GCA_016841875.1 of Syntrophomonas sp. Taxonomy (GTDB): domain Bacteria; phylum Bacillota; class Syntrophomonadia; order Syntrophomonadales; family Syntrophomonadaceae; genus JAAYJK01. The sequence continues at coordinate 55,560 of JAENYG010000006.1, read as the reverse complement.
ATACGTCAGGCAGTTGGACCTGATTTTACAATTATGGTTAGAATGGGGGGCAATGATTTTGTTCCTGGAAGCAGTAATATTGAAGATGCTAAAAGGTATGCCCAACTGTTGGAGGAAGCTGGTGCGGATGCTTTGAATGTAACCGGTGGTTGGCATGAAACTAATGTACCTCAAATAACTATGAATGTGCCGCCCGGGGCATTTGTATACTTAGCACAGGGGATTAAACCTGCGGTTAATGTTCCTGTAGTAGCCTGCAACCGTATTAATGATCCATTTCTAGCCGAAGAGATTTTAGTTAATGGTAGAGCCGATTTGATCGGCATGGCTCGTGGCCTTATGGCTGATCCAGAACTTCCCAAGAAGATTGCAGAAGGTCGTTATTATGAAATCAGAAAATGTGTGGGCTGTAATCAAGGCTGTCTGGATAATATATTCCAGGGCAAAAAAGCTACCTGTATGGTTAATTCGCAGGTAGGACGTGAAAATGAAACTAAATTAGTACGAGTTGAAGTTCGCAAAAAGGTTCTGGTAATCGGTGGTGGGGCTGCAGGGATGGAAGCAGCCCGTGTTGCAGCATTGAGGGGACATGCCGTAACGCTGTGGGAAAAGAATGATAAGCTGGGCGGACAAATACTTAAAGCCGGGGCAGTCCCCGGGCGTGGTGATTTGCTAAACATTATAGATTATTTAGAAAAGAGTTTAGCGCTGCTTGAAGTTGAGGTTGAATTGAACAAAGAGGTTAGGGCTGACGAAATTCGAGAATTTGCTCCGGAGTATATAATTTTTGCATCGGGTGCAAATCCAACTATACCATCTATACCGGGGATAAAAGGAGAACATGTAATCGAGGCGGGTAAAATATTAATGGAATCAGTTGAAATAGGCCGACGGATAATTATACTTGGTGGTGGTGCGGTCGGATGTGAAGTAGGAATCCACATTGCCCATATGGGGACTATAGATAGCGATACTATCCGGTTTTTACTGCTGAATGATGCGGAAAATGTGGAAACAATAAAAAGCTTGGCACTACATGGGACTAAAGAGATTGTAATACTGGAAATGGATAAAACTGCTGGTAGAGGATTAGGTAATTCTACACGGTGGTTTATCCTAAAGGAATTAAAACAGATGGGTGTAAGAATAATGACATCCACTGTGGCCAAATCTATAGTCCCAGAAGGGGTAGTAGTTACTCGGGCAGACGGACAAGAAGAGTTGATAGCAGGTGATAATGTGATCCTGGCCATTGGCTCTAGCTCAGAAAACTCATTATATCAAGAGTTAAAGGATGAATATCCTTCAACTTGTCTAATCGGTGACGCTAAACAGGTACGTACCCTAGTAGATTCCATACGTGAAGGGTTTGATGCTGGCTTTTCTATCTAAAAGTAATCAGTAATTTTAATTAAAACGGGTGACTGCCTACCTTTTGTAGAATAGGCAGCGAGTTACTAATAGCAAGTGAGGTTAAATCTAACAAGGATGGAGTATGTTAATACACCTGAATAATGTCGGGGTATAAGGAGGTAGCACGGTGGAAACAGGAGATACTATAACTCGGGAAAGAACTTTTACCAATGAGGAAATTATTCTATTTGGGGAACTGACACATAATACAGGGACAGTTCACAAAGAACCTGATGAATCGGGCAGATTAATGGTACAGGGTTTATTAACAGCCAGTTTAATAACTGAAATTGGCGGAGAACTTAATTTTTTGGGGAACCAGATGAATTTCAACTTTGTGCGCGCCGTCTATGCCGGGGATATGATCACCTGCAAATTACGTCTTGATCGTATCGAAGAATCAGCTAAACGTACTAAGGCATGGGCCTCCTATGAATGCACAAACCAAAATAATGAAACGGTCTTAACAGGGGATGGTAAAGGAATTCTCATAAGTTTAATGAACAAGGGCTAAGATATTAATAAGAAGCTTATATACTACTGATGCCTTCCCATTGATAATGAAACATTCTTCGTTCCCGATCGTTTTAATTTTTATTAAGTTTGCGATACAATATATGATTTCATTATTTTTGTCGGGTCTAATTTATGCTCTTCATGCAGGTTAATGTTTTTTCTAATTTCTTCTGGTAATAGATCTAAACCCAAATATGAAGACTTGGCTAAATTGATACAGAACTCGATGGTATTTTGCAATTGGCGAATGTTACCTGGCCAGTTAAACAATGAGCACGCCATGTAGAAGCCGGAATCTATATTTTTAATTCTATGGTCCAATTGCTCACCTATTTTATTAACGAGATTCTTTATTAATATAGGAATATCTCCTTTTCTTTCTCTTAATGGTGGTAATTTAATAGTAATAACATTTAGCCGGTAGTAGAGGTTATTGCGAAAGTGGCCTTTTTCTACTTGGTTTAATAAGTCTTTGTTGGTTGCTGCTATTATTCTAACAGCCACAGAGCAAGCCGTTTTTCCCCCTATCCGGGTTACTGCCTTTTCTTCTATTGCTCTTAGCAACGCCGTTTGCATATCCAAAGGCATTTCTCCGATTTCATCGAGAAAGATAGTTCCTCCTTCAGCCTATTCAAATTTACCAGGATTACCACCTTTTTTCGCGCCTGTAAAGGCTCCTTCCTCGTATCCAAATAATTCACTACCCAATAGCTCTCTAGGTATTGCGGCACAGTTAATTGCAATATAGGGTTGATTACTTCGTCTGCTTGCATTGTGAATAGACTGGGCAAATAAGTCTTTTCCTGTACCGCTCTCTCCCAATATCAATACACATTTCCTGAATAAGAAGGATCTTACCGATAAATTCTTCATTAAGACTTATACAACGAGCTGTTACTAAATACCTTTTCATCCCAGATATAGTTTGCAGGTGAATGAACTCATTGTTTATATCAATATTAGTTTTTATTATATCGGCAAGTTCACGTTGCTTCTTTACTATCCCCAAACTACTTGTAAAAACCGATAAAACATTTTCGCCAATTATATTGTTTTCGAAATTGAAGGTATTAATTGCCCTCTGATTTACATGGGTAATATTCAGTTTCCTATCTATCGCTATTACGCAGTTAGGAGAGAAATCCAACAAAAGTGCTTTGTAATTATTACCCAATAGATAACCGTGACTATTTGAATTAACAGGCAGGTTATATGAGGAACATTAATTATTTTACTCTCCTTATAGTTTTTACAACATTAGAACAGCAACGTTTTTGAAAACGATGGCATGAAATGTGCATACATTGAAAAGATAAGGATACGCATGTATGATGAAAAAAGATAAGCTAAACAACATATAAAGCATGAGAACTCTGATTAATAAGGAAGGGGGATAAAGATAATGGACGATTCCGATAAAAAGCATGACCTTATAATGAGATTTATTTCCGGGAAACAGATAGATCCCAATGATATTCGTCCAGAAATACTTGAATCATGGAAGCGCAGCAGGAAAAAAGTAGATCCTTTTAAGAAAAGAAATACTACGATTTTATCTGAAAATGAACTAAAAGAACTGAGAATAAAATATCAGGAATTTATAGAGGTCACTCTTCCGGTAATGCAGCAATTTTACGAAGTAATAAACGATGTAGGAGTTGAAGTGATTCTCATGGTAATGGAAGGGAGTAATCTTATTATCCTGGAAACAGTTGGTGATGACGAGGCGTTGAATCAAGCTAAATCTGTAAACGCGATTCCTGGAAGCAATTGGGCAGAAGATATAATGGGAACCAATGCGGGAGTTCTGTCGGTTATAGAAGATAAACCGTATCAGTTGCATCCTTCTGAAAACTACTTGGTTTTCTTGAGGAATAATACCATGTCGGCAGCACCCATACATGATCCAGACACGAATGCAACAATAGGAAGTTTAATTATTGCCGGGAATGACAAGTTGGTGCATCCTCACACTTTGGGTATGATAGCCGCCCTAGTAAAATTCATAGAAAAGCAGATGGCTACAAATAGACTAAAGAATAAGGCTGAAATTGAAAGTAATTATAAGACTTTAATTATGGAATCAATCTCCAGCGGGATAATAGCCGTTGATGAAAAAATGAGTATCACCCACGTAAATCAAAAAGCGCTGGATATTTTTAGAATTAAAGAAGACCCGTTAGGCCATAACATACTTTCAATGCTTGCTAATACTTTTGGTACCGCCAGTAAGCCTTCTGATCTTTTAAATGTTATAAAGATGCAGGAAGAAGTGAATGATGAATTCATTCATGTGCAAAATGATTTTGGAATAATAAGATTTACATTAACCAGCCGATGCATTCGCTTTAAAAATAAGTTTATTGGTAAAATATTCATAATGCAGGAGATGTCTCATATAAAGAATTTGGTAGCACGCACCATAGGCAATTACGCAACGATCACTTTTAATGAATTGATAGGAGAAGATGAAAAATTTTTAAATTGTATTGCAACGGCAAACCGAGTAGCAAACTCATACTCTACTGTTTTGCTTTTAGGTCAAAGCGGTACTGGAAAAGATCTTTTTGCCCAGTCCATTCACAATGCTAGCGGACGTGGTGATCAACCTTATATCGCTATCAACTGCGCCGCTATCCCACGCGAACTTTTGGCAAGTGAGCTTTTCGGCTATGTGGAAGGAGCTTTCACTGGGGCAAAAAAGGGAGGTAATCCAGGAAAATTCGAGCTAGCTGATGGTGGAACGATGTTTTTGGATGAAATCGGAGATATGCCATTAGATATGCAAACTTCTCTTTTAAGGGTACTGGAAGAAAGGGCTGTAACCCGAGTCGGGGGGAAAACTCCTCTACCAATTAATGTAAGGATAATTGCTGCAACCAATAAAGATTTGTCCAAAGAAGTTGAAAAGGGTAGTTTCCGTGAAGACCTTTATTATAGACTTAATGTAGTTTCAATTTCCCTGCCGCCATTAAAAGAGCGTAGGGGTGATATTCTCCTTTTAATTGACTATATAGTAAAAAGAATTTCATCCCGTTTGGGCATATCTGCTTTTGAGATTGATGATGATTTTGTGATGGCCTGTTCCTTATACGATTGGCCAGGAAATATTCGGGAATTACAGAATATCATTGAACGGTGTATTAATTTGGCTAATGATAGAACTCTGACTTTAGATCTTCTCCCTGAGCATATTGCGAAAAATAACGCCACGATGCTTGATCAGTCAGGACCAGGCAGGCACCTAAAAAGCTATACAAGAACGATTGAATCCAGGGTAATTAAAGACTATCTTAAGAAATATAACAATGTAGATCTTGTGGCCAAAGAATTGGGGATTTCCAGAAGTACGTTATATCGCAGATTAAACAAGGATAAATAAACAATCTCAGCAACAAAAGGTTTGTAGCTCTATGAAATGTATTATCTAATAACAATTTGCTTGGAAATAATAAGAGGCTGGCCCACCAATATCAGATTTGGGACAGCCTCAATTATTAGTTTTACCATACTGCGCGAATAAAAGGGAGAAAGGTTTATCCCGTTATATATCCCGGGTCCAAAGGGAAGCCATCGCCGGGCCGCCACCTACGCAAAGAGAAGCTCCGCCTACGGTTTTGTCCAACCTTTTTAATTCATAATAGAGACTGACAATGATACGCAGAGCCGTACAGCCTACCGGATGTCCCAAGCCGATTCCAGAGCCGTTGTTGTTGATATTACCATGGCGATTGATATCGCCCATATCCAGTTCAATGCCAAAATCGTCTTTTATCATCCTTTTAACCCCTATTACCTGGGGTGCAAAAGCCTCATTTATTTCCCAATAATCCACCTGATCATAGGTCATTCCTGCCATTTTTAGGGCTTTGGGTATAGCCACCGCCGGGCCCAGGCCCATAACTCTTGCTTCTACACCTTCGGTGCAGACGGTAATCAATTTCATCAACGGCTTAATACCTAACTCTTCTGCCTTTTTCTTGGTCATTAAAATTACTGCCGCCGATGCATCATTCATGCCCGACGCATTGGCGGCTGTTACTACACCGCCTTTTTTGAAAGCCGGAGGCAGTTTGCCAACTGTTTCCATACTGGCTCCTCGTATGGGATGTTCGTCAGTATCGAATACTTTAACTCCTTTTTTGGTCTTTAATTCCACAGGAATAATTTCAGCCTTGAAGCGGCCTTCATCAATTGCTCTAACAGCACGCATGTGACTGGTCACGGCCACCTGATCACACTCTTCCCGGGTAATGCCATATAATTCAGCAATATTTTCAGCAGTTCCGCCCATATGGCTTCCAGCCAGTTGGCAAAATAGACCATCAGAAAGAATCGGGTCTACCGCTTTTGTATCGCCCATTCTTGCTCCCCATCTCATAGCTGGAAGTATATAAGGAGGCCGGCTCATACTTTCAGTTCCAGTTACTAATGCAATCTGAGTATCACCGAGCATTAGCTTCATCGCCGCAATATCAAGGGCCCGCATACCAGATGCACAATTCTGGCTGAGCATGGTAGCTCCTGAACGTTTGTCCATACCTATTTCCATTGCCACTATACGGGGAGGCAGCGAGCCGTTTCCGTGATGCATGCACAGTCCGGATACGATTTCATCCACCATGGCCGGTTCAATGCCTGCACGTTTAATAGCTTCAGTTCCAACAATCTTAGTCAACTCATTGGCTGGTACGTCAGCCAGACCTCCACCATACTTACCTATAGCCGTCCTGCAGGCGCTTACCAGTACTACTTCGTTTACTTCTTTCATCATTATAAATTCCTCCTTAGTTATTTATGGTTTTTTTGATCCATCATACTTGAGTCAAATAATCTAAAGTATCAACCGTAATCGTTTTGATTCATTTTATTTACCATTTGTCACTAACCAATTATGTTAAGATAGTGGATCTTGTCTGAAGTTAAATACGTTTATTTTACCGGCTAATCTTTATTCCTGGCTTTGGGGGGATCTGCATTGGTCAAACTTCGATGCACTTACCGCAACCGAGCAGGATTGGGGGTCAATGCTTGATCTATTTTTATGATTCAACTGAATATTCTTCAAACCAGGCACCGCAACCAAAACATCCTGCTCCAATTTTATAAGCCATTACGCCCCCTTTTTTGTGATGAAGTTTGTTATTGCAAATGATATGCCAATAAGTTAAAGGGGAAATCCACATAAGCCCTTGTTATTACGTAAAAAGTCTACTTACAAGGTGATAACGAAAAGGATGAAATAAATCAAACGGGTCTTTATTCCTCGTAACCTTAGTACTTTTATTACGGTATCAGTTACTATGCTTTATTAAGTAAGGGAGCTTTTCGTTGAGTATCCACCTTGGTTTGCCTTTGGAATGGTTGTCATTAAGAATATTCGGGCTATAAACCAGGGTGAATGCCCTTCACTATGGGCGTACTGAATAATCTTTTGTGACCTTGTTGAAAAGAGGAGTCGATTTGTGACAATTTTTGTACACAATAATTATCAAAAAGATTAACCATGTCATTTTTGAAATAGTTAAAATAAATATTGTTTCACTTTTGACACAGAAGTGGTCTTAATCTATGAATCCACATATCATTGCCACATGGTGGGGGCCACGGGTTTTGATCAGACTGACAGCATGCCGACCCAGTTTCATGATTCAGTTCAGGGGCATGTTTTTTGCATAAATTAAGGACGGGATGTCTGCTTTATCCATAGGCACCAAAGGATGCCAGGTAGAACCGGACATGATCAGGAGAAAAACGCTTTAAAGGGAGGGATACGTCAATAGGCTTGCATTAACGATGATTTAGATCAAAATAATGGGAGGTATGAAACATGTCGACTATAGAAAGCAGTCAAACAAATATTCCTCAGATCCCTGATAGCTGTAACGTACCGGTCAGCGGATCGATTAACCTGAAGGGAAAAGTAGCCATTGTTACCGGGGCCAAAGGGGGACTCGGTCAAGCCGCTTGCTATGCCCTGGCTCGGGCAGGGGCAAAAGTAACAGTATCTGATATTGCTGCCTGCGAAGAAACTATGGAAGAATTGAAAAAAATCGGTGCGGATTGCATTGATATAAAGTGTAATGTCGCCCAAGAAGAAGAAGTGAACAATCTGGTTAATGCTACTAAAAAAAAATTTGGGCGCATTGACATACTTATAAACAGCGCTGGAATACTGCTTATGACACCTATTGACATACTTTCCCTGGAGGAATGGAATAAGGTTATTAACGTTGATCTAACCGGAACTTTTCTGTGTACCAAAGCGGTGTGGAACACCATGAAAGAGCAGAAGAGCGGAAGAATTATCTGCCTCAGTTCAATGGCGGCGAGGATAGGCGGAGCATTATCGGGGCCTCACTACGTGGCAGCCAAAGCAGGGGTACACGGGCTTGTCAAGTGGTGCTCCAAATATGGCGCACCAGATGGTATTCTGATTAACGCTATTGCCCCCGGCCTCATTTGGTCACCTATGACAATGGGTTACCCTTACCCTGAGAGCGCGGCTCCCGTTGGACGTATTGGCCGTCCCGAAGACATCGCCGAAACAATTATATACCTCTGTTCAGATATGTCCAACTATATGACCGGTTGCATGCTGGATGTTAATGGTGGGTATTTCCTCCCTTAATTCATTAAAAGGTGAAAATCTACCGTCCTGTAAATATTTTTTAAGGGGGAAAAAGAATGCGTTTTGAAAATAAAGTTGCCCTTGTCACTGGGGCGGGTGTCGGAATTGGCAAGGCTATCGCTTTAGCATTGGCCAAAGAGGGGGCCGATGTAATTATAAACGACATAAATGGCGAATCAGCCAATGCGGCAGCCGACGAGATTAAGAAATTAGGAAGGCAAGCATTACTGGTTATTGCCGACGTATCCAGCGAAGACGAAGTTCATAACATGGTAGAAAAGTCTATTGAAGCTTTTGGTCGAATTGATATTCTGATAAACAATGCGGGAATATCCGATCAAATAGTTCCGACTCTGGAACAAAAAGTGGATCGCTGGCAGCATCTAATGGATGTTCATCTACGGGGGTGTTACCTATGCTCAAAAGAAACAGGAAAATACATGGTGGAACAAAGGTATGGCAGGATTGTCAACATAGCTTCCGTGGTCGGCTTAGGAGGTTTACCATACAGAACCGCCTATGGCCCGGCAAAAGCAGGGATAATTATGCTGACCAAGAATCTTGCCATTGAGTGGGCACGTTACAACATAAACGTAAACTCCGTTTCACCTGGGTATATACTTACCGAGATGGTGCAAAAGGGAATCGAACTGGGAGTAGCTGATGATAAAACAGTAAAAAGGCGTACTCCCATGGGGAGATTAGGACGCACAGAGGAAATCGCAGAACCGGTACTTTTCCTCCTTTCTGATGCAGCCAGCTTCGTAAACGGAGCCAACCTGCCGGTGGATGGAGGATGGACGGCTTTTGGTTCATACGGCGATGCATTTGAAATACCTTAAATTCCCCTTTGGTTTACCGTAAATATCCTCATACTAAATTATAAAGGGGGTTAGCTATTATGAAAATATACCTTTTCGCAAGCTCTTCTTGTTCGATCCCTAAGGGGCTATTTGTCAAAGGACAGCCATGGAAACGCGTTAAATTTCCTATCCTTAGTGCTGTAATTGAGTATAACGGAGATTTAATTCTATTGGACACTGGCATAGGTACCAGGATGAATCAAGAGTTTAAGAACCCCAAATATAAGACCAACGCGTGGTTTCATCAAAGTGTCATGAAAGCGGTTTTCGATCCAGGCCGTAATCCTTTAATATATCAGATGCAGGCCAGGGGTTTAGACCCGGCAGCGGTCAAATACGGCATCTTATCTCATCTTCACTATGATCACGCCGGCGGCATGCGCGACTTCCCTAATGCCAAATACTTTATAAACAAGAAAGAGTGGGAAGCGGCAACTGCAGCAGATTCGCATAAGCATTCCTACGTTCGTGAGCAGTATGAAGCAAACCCCAAACTGGATATCGAATTAATTTCGACGGTTCCAGGTAAATCATATCTTGGGTTTCCAGCTTCGCTGGATTTGTTTGGAGATGGCCGTTTTATTTTAGTTGATCTACCGGGTCACTCTGACGGGTTAACAGGAGTATTTGTAAACCTGCCATCAGGAAGAAGATTCTTATTTCCCGGCGACTCCGTCTATTTCCCGGAAAACCTGGCAGGTCCGGCACCCAAGTCATGGTTAATGCAAAAACTCGTCCATGAAAAACCCCTGGCCTTCGAAACACTAAAAAAACTTCACAATCTAAAGAAGTCCGAACCCGACCTGGAAATAGTCAGCTATCATGATCATTCGATTCCGGGAAGGTATGAATTGGCTCCGGTTTACTATGAGTGATGCAACAACTTGGGATGGAATATAGGCAAAATATTTTTTAACGGCACATTGAAGAAGTCTGAATAACTGTTTACAAAGGTTAAAACATGTTGATAAACTGATTGAAAAAAATACAATACCCCCATTCAAATAGAAGCCCGCCTTATCCAGGCGGGCTTCTTCGCTTTATATATCAAGACGTTGCTTATAGAAAATACTTTTAACTCTTATAACATAATACGTTGTTTTCAGGATATTAAGGTGTTGCTGCTGGTGTTTGGCTCCACCAGAATCAAGACGATTGCTGCGACCATAATCTACTAGGTGTTGTATCGATACCTAGTGGGGAAGAAGGGATTCGAACTCTTAATATTTTGGGGTATGTTATCGTTTTAAATTTGCCATTATCTATGTTGAATTGGCAGACTTACAAAATTTTACTTCTACCGAATACGCGTAAAAAGGATTCCTGGACTCTGGTTCTTAATTCGCTTTCATTTATGGTGTTGATCTTTCCATTTAACATCAGTACCTGGCCGTCTACGATGGTGCAATAAACATCGCTGGACTTGGCCTGGTAAACCAGGTGAGAATATATACTGGCAGCACTCATAGGTTGGGTGTGCCAGCCGGTAAGATCTACTAATACGATATCTGCTTTTTTCCCCACTTCCAGGCTGCCTATTTCCTTTTCTAAACCCATAGCTTTAGCTCCTCCCAGCGTAGCCAGCTCGAATACAGTTTCTGCCGGCATGCTGGTTGGGCCGTGCTCAGGCTTCTGTATGAGGGAGGCCAGGCGCATCTCCTGGAAAACATCCAGGTTATTATTACAGGGAGGTCCATCGGCACCCAGTGCAATCTGTGCTCCTTTTGCCAGCAGGGCAGGTATTTTGGCTATGCCTGAAGCCAGTTTCAGGTTGGCGGATGGACAGTGAACTATATTGGTTTTACTGGCAGATAATATATCCATTTCCTCTTCATCAATATGAATGCAGTGGGCCAATATAAGTTTGTCACTGCACAATCCTAATTTATCCAGGTAAGCTACGTTCCTCATCCCGGTCCTCTGCTGCACAGCTTTTACCTCGGCCAGGTTTTCAGAAGCGTGAGTATGGATGGGGATATTATACTTTGCTGATAGCTTCTGCATCTCAACTAATAAGTTCTCGGTACAGGATAGTACAAATCGGGGGCACAAGGCATAGTTTATCCGCCCGTTTTCCCGGCCGTTCCAGCTATGGTAGAGTTCCATACTTTCATCAATAGCATTGCTGCTGGTATCCATCAGGGTATCTGGCACTTCCGGACCCCAATCCATCATACATTTACCCCCCAGGTAACGCAGACCTGCTTCTTGAACAGCGGTAAATATAGATTCAGTGTGGTGAACAGTCCCCATGTCGATAACGGCAGTGGTACCACCTCGAAGACATTCAGCAGAACCGAGCAGAGCTGAATAATACAAGGATTCCTCATCGTGACTGCCTTCCAGCGGCCAGATACGCTTTTTTAACCAGTCCAGCAGTTCCATATCGTCGGCTGAGCCTCGAAAAAGGGCCTGACACAGGTGTACATGCGCTTGAATCAGACCGGGGATGACCAGCATATCGGTGGCGTCAATAGTGTGCTCGACATCTGCACTGATGAAAGGGGATATTTCGATTACACGATCGTCTTGCACCAGGATATCGGCTTTAGTAACTTCCCGTCCTTCATTCATGCTGACTACAGTCCCATTTTTGATCAACAATGACATAGTGGTTTATCCTCCTCATCGATGTTTCATAGGATGACTGTTCAGGTAAATCTTACCTTATAACATTAAAACATACTATTGTAATCTTTTCATTCATAGCTTTATTCAAAAGGAGGGAGATATTCATCAGCAAAATACCTGTTAATGAAAGCGCTATTCTGCAGAAGGGTATAGGTTATCTCCTGCTTAAGCTTTCTTTCCCAGCTATGGCCGGCATGATGATCTTTTCCATGTTCAGTCTGGTTGATACGCTGTTTGTAGCCAGGCTTGGATCTGATTGCCTGGCGGCATTAACCATGGTTATTCCAGTTCAAGTGCTTATTGCTTCTATGGCATCTGCTACTGGAGTTGGTATTACATCTCTGGTAGGGCGTACTCTAGGAAGCAATGAATCTGCCTATGCAGATAATGCGGCCTGGCATGGACTTATTTTGGGTATTATTTATGGATGTGTTTTTCCGCTCTTGGGTTTTCATTATATGGATGAATTGCTGATTTTCTTTGGATGCAGTACCAAAATATTGATATTGAGTAAAGGCTATATGCAGATCCTTCTTTCAGGGTGCATATTTACCTTTGTCCCCATCATTTTATGCAGTGCCATACAGGGAGAAGGCAACACCCTGCTGCCGGTGCTGATATCTATTATCGGAATTGCTTTTAATGTGATTTTAGATCCAATATTCATTTTTGGATTGGGTCCCATTAAAGCGATGGGTTTAGAAGGGGCTGCCCTGGCAGGAGTGTTGGCTCAGGTTTTATGTACCATTTTGGCCGGGGGAATAGTCATCTGTAGAAAACAGTTTTTGAGCTGGTCGCTGTACCATTTTAAACCTTCATGTAAAGTTCTTATAGATATTCACCGGGTGGCCTTGCCTAGTTTGATAATGGAGCTCACAGGTGTTTTTATCATGGGGTATATTAATAGAATACTGGCAGGATTTAGCTTTACCGCAGTGGCCGCCTTAGGCGTATTTCTACGTATACGATCAATGATGTATATGCCGGTTTTCGGCTTGATACAGGGGACTATGCCCATAGCTGCTTTTGCCTATGGGGCAGGTAAATTCGATAGGGTAAAGGAGACCATTATAAAGGCTTCAACTTTAGCCTTTGCTTTTATGCTGGCAGCCTGGTATATTATGCAGATTCATCCGCTTTGTATCATAAAATACTTTTCTACTGATCCAGCTCTTACGGTTCTGGGAGTTAACTGTATGCGCTTAGCGACTGTCTTTATACCTCTTATCGGACCGGTATTGATACTAAATACAGTTTTACAGGCCGTTGATCGGGGATTTACTGCTATGTTGCTATCCCTTTGCCGACAGTTAGGCTTTTTTCTGCCCTTGTTGATATTTCTCCCCGATCACCTGGGACTGAACGGTGTTTGGTTGGCTTTCTCTTTGTCAGAGCTCTTAGCTGCCATGCTGGCTCTTTTAATTTTTGTACGCCTGTGGCGTACACTGCCGAAAAAGAAAAATTCACCGTTCTTTACCGCCTTTGGCTGGCAGTATGTTTTCAAACGGATTGGGGCCTGGTTGAGATGGTAAAGATATTATTTATAGAAATATACTCTGCCGTTTTCAATCTGATATTTTAAAGATCCTTGATTGTACAGATATGTTACCAGTGCGGCCATAGTTGAGCTTAAGAGGTAATATTCATTAAGGTCCACTGATAGATCTTCCAGTATGATTATTTCCTCCAGCAGTTCTTCCCGGCTTTTTGGTTGATCGCTTAGATCCAGGCAGAGGGACAGATATTTATTCAAGGTTTGACGATTTAGCTCAATTAACTCGGGCATTTCGTCTCTAGTATATATTCTTGAGGCATGCCCTAGAACATAATAATCGTGGTTCAGTTTTTCCAGCGCATTTAAAGTATCCAGTTGGGCCTGTATATCCATCAGAAAAGGAACTGAATATTTCTCCAATATATCCTGGCTGAAAAGAGCATCCCCTAAAAAGCATACATTATCTCGGGTGCCTATTCCTATCTGTCCCCTGGCATGCCCGGGCAGGGAAATGATATCAAATTTTTCGTTGTTTATTTTCTCTGTTCCCACATCCAGCAGATGATCAATACTCCGCGGCTTATTTTTTACGTAATCTCTGCTTAGTTCATGGGGTGGATTACCTCCAAAAATATATAATGGAAAGAGATAAGCATTTTCAATGAACAGGGAAGATTCCCGGGAGCTGTAAAAAATACTCCCGGGAAAGTTTTCTTTAATATAGATATTTCCCCCACAGTGGTCAAAGTGCTCATGGCTGTTGATGATATATTTTATGGATATACCCTGGGCAGACAGCAGGGCGCTTATTCTTTTCGCTTCACTGTTATCACTGCCGGTGTCAATCAGTAAAGAGTATTTGTCTTTAAACTGGAACACCCCGATGTTGGTTGGAGCAGGTATATAATAAGTATTGCCATGTATTTTAGTCAGTTCCATCATTTTCTCCATTTACATCATAAATCTGTACATTGCCAGAGATCGTTTTGATATGGACCTGATTATCTCCCGAGCCCACCACTTCTTCTAATTTTTGATTGGAACTATGAGTTATGGTACCCGGGAAATCAGTGCTGATATTACCCGATACGGTCTTGAACAATAAGCTGAAAGATGCATCTTCAGGCAGGTAAAATACCATATTGCCTGATGTGGTATTAGCTTCTATATTACTATCCAAGGTTTTATAGGTAGTGTTGATATCACCGGAGACAGATTCAAAGGAAAGATCACCGTTTATTTCATTTATATTGGCAGTCCCCGAAGTAAAATGTAATTCTATATTATCAGCGCTTAGCTTTTTCCCATTCAGATCTCCGGAAATTGAGTTATAGCTAAAGCTGTCAAGTTCAATGGCACTGAAGTCCAGGTTCCCTGAAATGGTGCTGATGTTGATATTATGAGCATATTCCGCCGGTAATGCTATGTCAAGTTTAAGATCAATGCTCTTTAAATTTAAACCCGGCCGGTGCTGTACTTCTAAATAAAGTGTATCATCATTTTGGATTTCACTCACTAATGTGACATAAGGGTTCTGTTCCTGGTCATAAGAAGTTTCACCGGTCAACGTAACATCTATTTCGTTCGTTCCGGCAGTCAATAAGTGCACATCTGCACTGACCGTCTTAACCATGATGTTCTTGATATTCTGAGCATCAAAAGTACGATTCTCATCTACAACCTCTTCCAAGGCACTTGTTTCCTGCTTAAAGTTAAGATAATTATCAACACCTGAGGAGAGGCTGCCGTTAATAAATAGTACTGCAGAAATACTCAGGGACAGCAGGGTTATGATAATTAAGATTAAGACAATTTTAGGTGTAACTCTATTTGGCATATCTTTAAACCTCCTTACTGCTTACTATACTCACGTTTAGTCTCAAATACTTAATGGTTAAATTATAAAATAGTCTGCTCAGGTAATAAGTTCCAATGAGTAATAGAAGACCAAATGATATTATTCCTACTGCTCCCAATAAACCGGCGGCTATCATCTGGGTACTTCCCAATAGAAAGCCAGGAATGCTAATAGTAGACGAAAGTACCGGATGTAAAATTATCCCTATTAATACTCCCATCCCAGCCACAACAATACTCAAGGAAGCTGCAAAAAGGGCTAATAAACAGGCTACCAATGCCATAAAGGGTCCGAGCACAATAATAATATTAAAAAAGCCCAGTCCGATAATAGCCAGTACTGCTCTTAACATGTTAGCAGTTGATTTATGCTGTTCCGCTTGCTTTACCATATAGTCAGCCCGGTATTGTCGGGCAATGCTGGTGGGATTACCCAGTTTAACTGCTATTTCTTCTTCCGACTGACCTTCCTGCATACCGATATTAAAATGTTCTTCATAATCGTAGATAATATCGTTCACATCTTCAGATCTCATATCTCCCAATGATTTTCGAATCATGGAAATGAACTCCTGTTTATTCAACAACCGCACCTCCCTTAACTATATTGTTGACCTTTTCCACAAAAGAGGACCATTCCACATCCAGAGCTGCTCTAGCCTGTTCACCCTGGGCAGTCAGAGCGTAATATTTTCTGGGGGGGCCTTCCTGTGATTCCTGCAGGTAAGTTTCTACATACCCGTCACTTTTCATCCGGCGCAGCAGTGGGTATATAGTACCTTCGGAAATAGTTATGTTTTGAGATATATCATTTACCAGTTCATAGCCATAACAGTTCTTTTGCTTGAGAATGGAGAGAACACAGAGCTCCAGGACTCCCTTTTTGAACTGGATATTCAATTGGCTCAACTCCTTTCTAAGGGATTTATTAAGTGACTATAGTATAACACCTGCTACCTTGCAATGCAAGGTACTATATAAATAATAATACAAAATATATAAACCTGGCAGGGCATAAGGTTTACCATCATCAAGAAGAGGGTGATAATATGAGTAATAAAAAATACATAAATTTTATTCAAGATGTAATAAAAAACATGCCAATAACGTCTAAGGTAATGAATCCAATACAAACCGGTTTGACAGGAAGTGATTAATCTGGCTCAGGGCTATACTGAAACAGAAGCTGAAAATTTTTATAATGGAGAATATCCACATATATACCGTTATGCCCTGTACCTGGTAAGAGATGAGGAAAAGGCCCGGGAATTTTGTCAGGAGACATTTATCCGCTGGTTTGAAGCCCCCAATAATAAGCAGATAATAAATTCTCGGGCCTGGTTGAAAAAGGTCCTCAGTAACCTGGTCTATAGTGATTTCAGATATCGAAAGAGTCGGGCCGGGATGGAATTAAGATTACCGGATGGATATGTGGCTACCAGTGGCATTGACCATACGGATATGCTGCGTATTGAAGTGGAGGATGTACTGGAACGTTTGAAATGGAAAGATCAGGTACTGCTCAAGATGAGGATGTCAGGTATGAGTTATGCAGAGATAGCAGAAGCATTAGACATTTCCATTGGTTCAGTAGGAACACTCCTGGTAAGAGCTATGAGGAGGTTCAGACTGGAATATGAAGGAAAGGAGGCGGGCAAGAAGGATGACATGCCTGGAAGACATTCAACTTTTAATGTTTCTAGAGGATGAGCTCAGTACTCGAGAAAAGCAGGAAGTCAAGAAGCACCTGGATGTATGTTCTGAATGCTGTCGGCATCTGGATGAAATGAAGTGCGACTTAGAGTTTAGGATAAAAAATCTACCCCGATTAAATGAATATGAAAAGGAAGTTCAGGTACAGGGGCAGGAGATCACCTGGGAAAATATCAAGGCCCGGAGCTTTGGGGCGAAGAAAGAGGGGAATTTTATGAAGATGAAGAAATTTATGGTAGCAGCAGTGATTATGATGGCAGTTATTGCTGCCGGTTCGATTCCTTCCGTACAGGTTTTTGCATCTAATCTATTACAGGCCTTCAGGGTACAGCAGGTAGACGTGGTCAGTATAAGTCCGGCGGATATGTCGCAGATCGAAGCGGCCATTATGCAGGGGGATGAGAGTTTTGACCTGGATAAATACGGCAAAATAGACATAATAGGTGAAAGTGAATCTAAAGCATTAGCTCGTGAAGATCTGGATGAGCTGGCTTTTACGCCTATACTCCCGGCAGATATCGACGAATCAGAGACAGAGTATTATTTGCAGAAAACTGCCGTGGTAGAAATAACTCCCCGGGTCGATAATCTCAACCAGCTGTTAAAGGCGATGGGCAGTGACTATTTTCTCCCTGGCAGCCTGGAGGGGCAGACCTGCAGGATTACGGTTGGAGATACTCTTAAGGTCTCTAATGAAGATTATCAATTGATGCAGTGTCCTGCACCGGTGATCGAAGTACCGGAAGGAATCAATGTTAGTGAGGTAGCTGATGCCATAGTGGGGCTGCCGATATGGCCGGAAGATCTTAGAAGACAATTGGAAGCGGTCAGTGATTGGGAACATACCCTCTTGATACCAGCCAATGAAGGAGCCCAAAAAGTAGAAGTGAGAGGGCAGGATGGGGTGTACCTGGATGAGGAAAACTCTCGGGTGCTGATATGGGAGGAAAACGGGATGCTCTACTTCCTGGCCAGCCATTCTGGAAATGATATGGATTTGATTTCCACAGCTGAATCTCTGAGGTGAAAATATTGCTGGAAACAGAAAAACTTAGCAAGAAGTATGAACATACAGCGGCCTGTACCGATATCTGCCTCTCCATAAAGGAGGGGCAGGTCTTTGGTCTTCTAGGGCCTAATGGAGCCGGAAAAAGTACCCTGGTAAAAATGCTTATGGGTCTGGTCAGACCCAGCTCCGGGAAGGCTTTCATTATGGGTCAAGCCGCGGGAGATATAGAGGTAAGGTATAAGACCGGATATCTGCCCGAGATGTTCCGGTTTTATGACTGGTTGAATGCCTGGGAACTTTTGAGTTTTTATGCCCGGGTTTACCAAATTCCAGCTGATAAGGAGAAGCTTGCAATACAGGAAGCGCTGGAACTGGTAGGTCTTAAAGGGCGGGAGAAAGGCATGATAAAGACCTATTCCAAGGGAATGCAGCAGCGACTTGGATTGGCCCGGGCGATCTTACATCAGCCGGCTTTGGTATTGCTGGATGAACCTACTTCAGCGCTTGATCCCCTGGGCCGCAGGGATGTGCGGGATGCTATTAAAAGGCTGCAGCAGCGGGGAACTACCATATTTCTAAACAGCCATCTGCTGGGAGAAGTTGAAATGACCTGTTCCCACCTGGGTTTTATTAAGCAGGGACATCTAATTGATGCCGGGCCAATAGTAGATTTTATGACTAAGGAGCAGGAAATCACTATTGAGGTGGATAATCTGAACCATGACCTTTTCACCCGGTGGAATATTGAAGGACGTGCAGTAAATATGAATGATAAGCTGCTGCAGTTAAAAGCTGTGAATCGTGAAGAAGTTCCTATTATCATTAATGAGATAGTAAGAGCCGGGGGCATGATATATCGGGTTGAGAGCAGGAGCAGAGGGTTGGAGGAAGTTTTTATAGATTTAATTGAGAATGATGGGGCTGTGTAATGAAACATGTTATCAAGCTTACTTTGAAAGAGGTTGTAAACAAGCGGATAATTCACCTGGGAATTATTTTAACTCTGATCTACCTGCTGATTTATGGCACCGGTCTTTATTATACAGTGAAAGACCTGGGTCCTCAGGGGGAGCAGTTTTTTTTACTTCAGCAAATAGGATACCAGTTATTGATTCTGGGCTGGTATGTTTCAACATTTATGGTTGGCTCGATGGCAGTAATAACTGGAGCTGGGAGCATTTCACAAGAAATTGAAAATGGTACTATTCTTGGTCTGGCATCAAGCCCTCTAAAACGCAGTAGTATCATACTGGGTAAATTTATTGCTTACGGTGTGGTTACTTCATTGTATAGCAGCATTTTGCTTACAGCGGTCATGGGGCTGAATTTGTATTTTTGCAGGCTTGTTTTTGATCCTTGGGGTGCAGCAGCAGGTATATTGATCTTTATGCTTTTTCCCCTTACCCTGCTGGTAGTTACCATGCTGTTCTCGTCTCTGTTCAGTACTATGACGGCTGGCATCAGTGCTTTTATGGTTTTTGTAGTTACTATAATCGGAGGCTTTGTTGAGCAGATAGGTGCATTGATGGGTAATACCGCCCTGATCAATATTGGTATCATATCCAGCCTGTTAATGCCGGCCGATGCCGTTTATCGCCTGGCAGTTGCCCAGGCCAGTAGCACTATGGCACAGAGCAGTATAGTGAACTTCGGTCCTTTTGGTACAGCATCCACTCCCAGCACCTTAATGCTCGTTTATACCATAGTATACATAGGGGTATTATTATCCGCAGCAGTGTATTGTTTCGAGAAGAAAGACCTGTAGATACGTTTGGCGTAAAGGGGAAGGTGTTCCAGGCCCATGTCCCTCAATAGACTTATGTATGGCAACTACCTGGATGCAAACACGTACCAGGGACCAATACCTATTTCCAGGCCTTGATTATTTTGTTCTTCCAGAAAAGACAGCAGTTCATCTTCCTTTACCAGTATGACTTCGATATCTTCTCCAGCACCCAGATTCTGAACCGGATCAAGATTGAGGGCAGCTGTTTCGTCTATTTCTGCATTTACGACATAAACATGGTCATCGATAAAGGCGGGGTTGCTCTTAAGGGGCGGACTGATCCTGGTTATTCTGCCGGTAAAACCGGTTTCCTCCTGCAGTTCCCTTAAGGCTTCTCTTTCGATGTTCCTGGAATCTGCTATACCAGCCGGAAAACCTATAATATAATTATCAATTGCAGGACGATATTGTTTTATAAGAACAATTCTATTGGATGGAATGAGGCGGGGGATGATCACCATTCCGCCACTCATATTTTTTCTTTCTACATATTCCCATTGCACAATCTGTCCATTTCGCCCTGATAAGCTTGATACCTTTAGAACAATCCAATTTCCAGCATACAATACTTCTTCGGTTAATTTCTTCATAACATGATTACCTTTCTATATAGAGAGGGTTTTGCTTATTATATCTTCTGCCGCAATGATCCCCGAAGCGCTGGCCTGGATCAAACCCCGGGTTACACCTGCTCCATCACCTATAGCCCATAATCCTTCAACATCCGTCTGTAATGAACTGCTTAAACTGGGGCGGGCGGAGTAGAATTTTGCTTCTATGCCATAAAGCAGGGTATGGTCGGAAGCCACGCCAGGCATGGCTTTGTCCAGTGCTTCCAGACATTCTTTGATGCCCACCATAAAACGGTGAGGAAGTACCAGAGATAAATCTCCCGGGACAGCACCTTTTAGGGTTGGTTCAACCAGTCCTTTTAGCAGGCGAGATGGCGTGGAACGCCGTCCTCGCTTTAGATCTCCATAACGCTGTACTATTATAGAACCGCTTAACATATTGGCCAGGCTGGCGATACGCCGACCATATAATATGGGACGGTTAAAAGGCTGAGTGAATTCCTGACTCATTAACAGTGCAAAATTGGTGTTGCTGCTTTTGCTTTCGGCAAAAGAGTGACCGTTAACGGTAATTATTCCGTTAGTATTTTCCATAACTACGTGACCATTGGGGTTCACGCAAAATGTCCTGACTATATCATCAAATTCACGGGTATTAAAAATGATCTTAGGTTCCCAAATATTATCGGTATATTCCTGCATGGTCACTGCAGGTACTTCTACCCTTACACCGATATCGACCTGGTTATTTTGCATAGCGATACCCATGGATTTAGCCTGTTCTGCAAACCACTGGGCGCCATCCCGGCCCGGAGCAGCAATAATGATAGGAGAGTAATAGGTACTGCTGTTGGTCTTTACACCCTGCACACGATTATTATTTACCAGTATTTCTTCCACGATTTCTGTGGTTTGAATGGTTTGTTTTTCTTTAAGGTCATCATATATGCTGCTTAATACTTTTATGGTATTTTCTGTACCCATGTGTCTTATGCGTGCAGGTACCAGTTTTAATCCGGCCCGTGCTGATCGAAGTCTAAGGTCTTCGATCTTTTCGCCATCGTGCCCGAAGACCCGATCTGGAGCACCATATTTTACATAAATACTGTCTGCATACTCGATCAGGGACCTAAGTTTTTCTTTGCCTATGTAATCGTGCAGCCAGCCTCCAAATTCTGTAGTTAAAGTTAGTTTGCCATCAGAAAATGCACCTGCTCCACCCCAGCCGCACATTATGGAACAGGGTTGGCAATTAACACAGGCATCTGCTTTATCGCCTATCAGACATTTCCTTTTTTCAACGGTCCGGCCTTTTTCAAGTATAAGTACCTTGAGCGGGGTTTTTTGAGTTATTTCCAGAGCCGCGAAAATGCCTGCCGGACCAGCGCCAATTATGATTACGTCAAAGTGCTTGATCAAATAATACACCTCCCTGCGGAACAGGAACATTACAAAAAAGAGGATTCAAAATCTCTACTTATATTCAATTATATTGCTCTATCGTTCTAGAGTATAGCATATGCCTTTCGATATATAATAATGATTGTTATGCTTTTACCGTTAACTGGTATAATGATAAAGAGAATTATAGCGGGGAGATCATCAATGAAAGAAAGCAATCTGTATTTCCTGTGGGGGAAAGAGCACTTTTTACTGGATCAACAGATTAAAAAAATAGTAGAGCAGGTCTGTGAGCAGATGGGAGAAGAGCCTGAAATACTGCACTTTGATAGTGATGAGATCAATCCCCGTGAATTAAGGGAACAGTTGGAGTTCAGTCCACTTTTCACCCTGTATCGGGTAGCGGTCATAAAAAGGCCTTACTGGTTAGGAAAAGGGAAGAAAAGGGGAAATAAGAGCGAAGATTTCATCAAGGTGATCAACGATTACCTGGATAGTGCTCCCCAGGGTCAAACTTTGATCTTAACCGCTGATGAACTGGAAAAGACTAATCCGCTGGTTAAGAGGTTGAGCAAGGAAGCCCAGATGATTGAATGCAAATATCCAGATGCCAGATATATTAGTAAGTGGGTCGCTGATGAATTTGCAGCCCGAGACCGGGCCTGTAACGCAGAGGTGGTTAACCGACTGCTTAACAGCGGTCAGGACATGTATTACCTGTATAACTTGATCGAAAAGCTCTGCCTGCAGGTAGAGGGACGGATCATAGATGAGAAAGATATCGAAGAAGAGTTAAGTATTCGAGATGAAATAAAAGTATTTAAGTTAACCGATGCTTTATTAAAAAGAGATTTACCAGGTTCTCTAAAAGCATTCTACCAACTGCTGGAGCAGGGAGAACACCCGCTGCTATTTTTAAATATGACTGCTCGGCAGTTTGCGAATATGGCTAAGGTGAAAGCGTACCAGGAACAGGGTCATAACAATAAGAAAATTGCAGAAATAACCTCTATGAGAGACTTTATGGTAAAGAGATTTGCCGAATCAGGACGCCATTTCTCCTGGAAAGAAATTCAGGGATGCTTTGAACAGTGCCTGGATATTGATTTCAAAATAAAAAATACTTCCCAGGACTCAGTATTTCTTTTAGAAGCATTGATTATAGAGATATGTACCCGAAAATAGAAAGGGAACCGCGGTGGGAATAACTTTTACCCTACATAGGTGAAGATAAGAAATTATAAAATAAAGAACCTGTCATTATGACAGGTTCTTTGTTGTCGCAATCAACAAAATGCCAGGCCAATGACGGGAGCCAAAATCAAGGCATAAAAAAAGCCCGCAATTAAGGCGTACACGAGTACGTTGATTGAGTGGGCTTCTTTATCCTTTGTGAGCTTTCGCGAACTCAAATTGTGGTCCTGTAAGGGCTTTTTGAAATAACGCAGATATTCGTTTTTGACATCGGTCTGGAATCTGTCATAATGACAGGTTCTTTTTACTGTGCAAGTGCATTAAATTTTCTGGTTAGAGCTGATTTCTTCCGGGCTGCTGTATTCTTGTGCAGTATGCCTTTGCTTACACTTTTATCGATCAGGGAGGTTACTTGCAACAAACTACCCTGTGCGGCTTCAGTATCTGCTGTTGCGAGTGATGCTTCATATTTATTTATAGCCGTTTTCAGCCTGGTCTTATACGCTTTATTTCTAAGACGATTTGCTTCGGCTCTTCTGGCTCTCTTAGCTGGAGTTTTGCTTTTTGCCACAACTTCACCTCCTTATTATTTTAAGCTAACAGAAATACTATAGCACTTCAGTTTATAAAATGCAAGAAAAAAGCGTGCCTTTTTGGGCAGTTAGATAAGCCATGATATCTACTGGTCTATTAATGCAAAAAGCTTCTTGATGATCTACTCTACCCAAAAAACAGTTCTAATTATAATGATTTAACATAGATTTTAACATATTGCTGGAGAGGTGGACAGGATGCATAAGCTAAATTTTCAGAATTTCATAAAAAGTATTTTTTTTATGCAGATATTTATTGTTATCATCTTAGCAGGATTGAGTCTGGATCTGAGTTGTAGTTCTCTGAGCGCCTGGTCAGCATCCGGTCTTGCGGCCCAAGATGGTTCGTTTTGGTGCGCCAGAATAAATGAAAAAATTGCCCAGAGACTAATCAGCAGTGTAAATTCAGCCATGGCAGGGGATACTGATATTGAACACCTATCTCGTGATTATCTAGGCCGACAATTTGCGGAAAATATGTTTGCCACCAGCATAAATGCTCTGGCTTACAGCAAGGACAGCAGTGAAGAAAAGCAAGCAGCAGTTAGTATTAATTCCTCCGCCGATAACATTCAACTTCCTGCTATCAGAATGGAGACCGACGAACTGGCCTCACCGGTACTTATAGAATCGGCGAAAGATACCCGGATTACTTTCTATTGTACCCACAGCGCCGAATCATATATTCCAGATTCAGGAAAAGCCAAGTTGGATGGTAAAAGAGGGCTGGTGAACACTGTGGCCGCTCACATGGCAGATATTCTGTTAGAAAAGGGACTAGCTGCAAATTATATAAATACTATCCATGATTGGCCAGATTATAATGAGAGTTATACCAAATCCCGGGAGACTGTCAAACAAATTGTTGATTCTGGCCCTTCAAAAACACTGGCCATATTTGATGTACACCGAGACAGCATCCCGGGATCGAAAAAGGCTGCTACTATATCTGTTGATGGCAAGAAGAGTGCGGTGATTTTGATCGTTGTAGGAACTGACGAACGAAAAGAACATCCTCACTGGAAAGAAAATCTATCTTTTGCTCAAAAATTGTACCAGGAGGGCCAACGGATGTATCCTGGTTTGATCAAAGGAGTTAGAACCAAGGCCGGAACCTATAATCAGGAGTATCATGATCATGCCCTGCTGCTGGAGATGGGCACCGATTATAATAGTCTGGAGGAAGCTCAGTATGCCGGGGAGTTATTTATTAATGTGCTGCTGCAGGTGCTGGAGAAAGAAGTGGGATGAGTGCGAAGTATTGGTATAAGCATGGTATTGGTATTAATAATTACACTCATGGCAGCGGCTTTAAATATCAGCAATGAAGGGATAAACCAGCTTACCGGAGAAGAACGCAAAGCAGTGATAGCTGTTGATATAGATGATAGCAATATATATTTGCAGATGCTGGGTGAAGAATATCAAATTTCAGAGCCAGCGGAAAAGTCATCACATTTATACGATCAATACCGCAGTTCGATTAGGAATTATCTTCTCAATATATGGATTGTATTTGATGCAGTTGTCTTGTAGCATTAATTTGAATAAATCAGATAGTACACTAGAGCCGGTGGTTTTAGAAACCAGCGGCTTTTTTATTAGTACCCTGAAGTATTAATTTTGATATGGTTTTAATATAATTCCTGCCGGTTAAGCACGTAATCAAGAAAGCGGTACAATTCTAATATGGATTACCATTTACTATAACAATCAATACTATTGCCAAAATCCAGTGTTTATTAGGTATCGATTAAAGGGATGGAGATTTGTAAGATATCGAGTATAATTATATCCATGTATTCTGCTGCATACTTAATCATTCATAAATCCTGCAGCGACTGGAGTTGAGAACTTGAGTGAAACGGGTCAGCGGGTTGCTAAAGCAGCCTTGCTTTTGATGTTGACCGTAGCTGTATCCAGGATACTGGGATACGGCCGAGAAGTTGCTCTTTATACCTTATTCGGACAAAACTATATTACGGATGCGTACCGAGCAGCATTTTCAGTTCCAGATTTTCTTTACATGCTCCTGGTTGGAGGAGCTTTGAGTTCTGCCTTTATCCCCATATTTTCATCGTGTCTGGCCACGGACAAAGAAGCCGAGGGTTGGAAATCAGCCAGCATAGTTTTCAATTATTCCATCATCTGCTTAACAGTTCTGGTTATTGCTGCCTATATCTATACCAGGCCCCTGATCACTTTGCTGGCGCCGGGACTTCCTGATCAGTACGTAGCCCTGGCGGTCAACTTGACCCATATAATGTTTCTGCAGACCATTTTTATGAGCCTGAATGGTTTTGCTATGGGAATATTGAATTCCTATAATAATTTTACTGCCCCTGCCTTGGGAAGCCTGGTTTACAATCTGGTCATCATAGTGATCGGAGTGCTTTTTGTTAAACACCTGGGAGTTGCAGCATTTTCTTATGGTGTGGTCATAGGAGCAGCACTTAATTTTGTGGTTCAGATACCTGCCCTGCGTCGGGTAGGTATCAAGTATCATTTTTCCCTGGATTACAAAGATGATGGATTTAGACAGATAATGATCTTAATGCTGCCTGTGCTGGCTGGATTGGGTGTAATACAGTTAAACTTGTTTGTGACCCAGAATATATCATCTACCCTGGGAGCTGGAACCATAAGTGCATTGAATCTGGCCCAGAAGGTTATGAACCTGCCGATTGGAATTTTTGCCATATCCATTGCTATAGCCATATTCCCCACCCTTACCACACTGGCCGCCCGTGGGAAAATGGATCAATTCAAACAGAGCACTTCGCTGGGTTTAAGGGCTATATTTCTTGTTAGTATGCCTGCTTCACTAGGACTGATAGCTGTTGGGGAAGTGCTCATTAAACTGCTTTTTCAGCAGGGCCAATTTACTCCAATGATGACTATTACAACCAACCAGGCCCTGGTATATTACAGTTTGGGGTTGTTTGCTTACTCAGCCATACAAGTATTAAATCGGAGCTTTTATGCCTTGAAAGATACCAGAACCCCGATGATAGCTGCTGCAGTTACCATAGCAGTTAATATACTTCTTTCCCTGAAGCTGTCTGATCCGTATCAACATCAGGGATTGGCCCTGGCCTATTCGCTGGCCGGGATGGTGAATTTTGTACTGCTAATAGGTATTTTGCGTATAAAAATCGGTAAAATAGGAGGGAGTCGGATATTATCCAGCCTGTTTATTTCAAGTGCAGCATCCCTGGTAATGTTTTTCGCAGTCCGTTATTCTCTCGCCTACTTGCTGTCAGTATTAAATCTGGCCGACAAACTGAGTCTGCTGCTAGGGACTGGTACGGCAGTATTCATTGGTGTAATCGTCTATGGTGTTTTGATTTATCCATTTAAATTGGAGGAGAGCGAACTGCTCCTGAATATGCTGCGCAGGAAACTGCCGGGCAGGGTCTGATTGATAGGACTTTATTTATGGGATATAATCTTCTAAGGTTCAGATAGCTTCCTTAATAGTGACGTCCAGGGGAAAATGCTGAAATGTGCCCCGGGAGGCTGGTGATCCTCGATCTAAGTTCTGGAGGTTTATAAAATTGCAGGATAGAATCAGAAATTTTAGCATAATAGCTCACATAGATCATGGCAAATCTACCCTGGCAGATCGTTTGCTGCAGGTCACGGGTGCCATCAGTGCAAGAGAAATGCGGGAACAGTATCTGGATAAGATGGATCTGGAAAGGGAAAAAGGTATTACTATCAAGCTGCAGCCGGTTAGATTGAAATACAAAGCCAGAGATGAAAAGGAATATATACTTAACTTGATCGATACGCCCGGTCATGTGGATTTTTCCTATGAAGTATCCCGCAGCCTGGCGGCCTGTGAAGGAGCACTGCTGATTGTGGATGCTTCCCAGGGGATTGAAGCTCAAACCCTGGCCAATGTTTATATGGCCATGGAATTAAATCTGGAGGTTATTGGAGTAGTTAACAAGATAGATTTACCTGGTGCTGAACCAGAAAAAGTTATGCAGGAAATGGAAGATGTCCTGGGGATTGACCACAGCGAGATTATTCCTATATCCGCCAAAATGGGTTTAGGTATTGAAGAGGTACTGGAAGCTATAGTGAATAAAACTCCGGCCCCTGTTGGCGATGAGAAGGGCCCTTTACAAGCACTTATTTTTGATTCTTATTTTGATTCTTATAAAGGAGCTATATCTTATATAAGGGTAGTGGCCGGGGAGGTTCAAAAAGGTGACATGATTAAGATGATGGCCAGTGGTAAGCAATTTGAAGTAAGTGAAATTGGAGTGATAACCCCTTACATGACCGAGGTGCAATCCTTGAAGGCAGGTGAGGTGGGATACCTGGTAGCAGGGATCAAAAACGTCATAGATACCCGGGTGGGTGATACCATAACCGGAGCCAGGGTACCAGCTCCCAGGGCCTTGCCAGGTTATCAGGAAGTAAAACCTATGGTTTATTGTGGACTTTACCCCCTGGAGAACAATGATTTCGAAAAATTAAGAGATGCTTTAGACAAACTTAAGCTGAATGATGCGTCCTTATTCTATGAACCTGAAAGCTCAGATGCGCTGGGCTTTGGTTTCCGCTGCGGATTTCTGGGACTGCTGCATCTAGAGATTGTCAGGGAACGACTGGAGCGAGAATATGATTTGAGCCTCATGGCTACAGCTCCGGTGGTGGTGTATCGAATCCAGTTAACTGATGGCAGTGAAAAGGATGTGCAAAACCCCACCCACTGGCCTCCTGCTCAAAAAATACAGGCGGTCTTGGAGCCATATTATAAGGCTACCATTATGGTGCCCCATGAGTATGTGGGTACTATCATGGAACTGTGTCAGGAAAAACGGGGTACTTATATTAACATGGAATACCTGACTGCACAGAGAGTAATTATTACTTATAAACTGCCTCTGGCCGAAATTCTTTACGATTTCTTCGATTTAATGAAATCAAGAACCAAAGGTTATGCTTCTCTTGACTACGAACTGAGTGCTTATGAGATCTCCGATCTGGTTAAACTGGATGTTATGCTCAATGGGGAGGTTATCGACGCTTTAAGTTTTATAACCCATAAGGACAACTCCTATCAGAGAGCTCGCTCCATAGCTCAGCGGCTTAGAAAAATTATCCCCCGGCAGATGTATGAAGTAATTATTCAGGCTGCCATTGGCAGCAAGGTGATTGCCCGGGAAAACATAAAGGCCATGAGAAAGGATGTACTGGCCAAGTGTTATGGCGGAGATATCACTCGGAAGAAGAAACTGCTGGAGAAACAGAAGGAAGGCAAGAAAAGGATGAAGCAAATCGGTCATATTGAAGTACCCAAAGATGCCTTCATGAGCGTAATGGATATTGAAAAAGAATAGGAATGTAATACCCCCCAATAAATGGGCAGGGTGCATAAAGATGCAATAAGGACGTCAATAAAAATAAAATACTGCTGGAAAAACATATTGATGAAACTTCTGTAACCTTTTTTATAGTATGTTTGAGGGAACAAATATTATATGGACATGAAAGCCAGCTTAACAAAATTTACTGAGATTACGAACCAACAATTTCAGGAAAATTCATTTAAGAATTTATTTTGTACGGTAGAAGATCAGTTCCATTTTAATTCAACTACCGTAAAAGCAATTCAACTGCTTGATGGGCAATTAAACAATCTCTCAAGTGAAGATAAAGAAGCCTTATTGCTGGATTATATAAATGGATTTGTCAGAACATTTTATCAGATAGACCCCTATACAAATTTTAGCAATGAAGACAAATCAATTATGAAGCAAATTTATTTATTGTTGCTTCGCGATATTATTAATAAATTTCCAATTGAGAAAATCGAAGAAAGGCATTATGAGAGGATTCGCTGGTTAATAAAAAAGACAAATCCAGCCATTTATCAAATTAACAACAATTCAAATATTAAGGCTAAACATTTTGTGTGTGCCGAATATTCTTCTGCATTTCAATTAGATCTGCTAAGTATCGATAAGCGTTTTCTGATTGAGCCAATATTAGATATTGGCTGTGGAGAACACGGATATTTAGTTGAATATTTCAGGGCACAGCATTTGGAAGCGTATGGAATGGATTGCTTGAAGAAAAATAGCCATTATTTTTTCAATTGTAACTGGCTTGAATTTTCATACGGCCATAAAAAATGGGGAACGATTATTTCGCATCTCTCTTTTAGCAGCCATTTTCTCCATCACTTTCTGCAGAATGATGGCTTGGATATTTGTTATGCGCAAACATATATGAAAATATTAGAGTCACTTGTTCCAGGAGGCAGTTGGATTTATACGCCCGATGTCCCTTTTATGGAAAATTTATTGCCCCTGGAAGAATATGATATTAACAGAAAATGGATAAGTGCAGACTTTTATAAAACCATTATTACCAAATTATAATCCAGGCGAACAATTCTTAAACTAGTTTATGATTACAAAATGAAATGAGGCCAGTATGATTCCAGTACAAGGTAAAACGAGCGACAGGGGTATATATATACACATACCCTTTTGTATAAAAAAATGCAGTTATTGTGATTTTTATTCTTTGCCCACAGAGTCTTCAGCCATGTTTAAACGATATGTAAAGGCAGTGCAAAAGGAATTGGAATTTAAAGCTGCATCTTTAGCCGATACCCGGGCGAAAACAGTATATGTTGGTGGTGGAACACCTAGTATATTGTCAGGGGAAGAATTAAAAAACATGATGGATGCGGTTAGAACATACCTGGACCTGGATGATAATGCTGAGATTTCCCTGGAAGCTAATCCAGCTACTCTGGACGGTGATAAGTTAAAAGCTATCTGTGAGGCTGGTTTTAACCGGATATCCCTCGGGGTTCAGAGTTTCCAGGATGATGATTTGCATATCCTGGGTCGGTCTCATAATGCCCGTGATGCTGTTAATACCATCAAGCTCATACAGGACAGTGGGCTAAGCAATTATAATCTTGATTTAATTTATGGAATACCGGGGCAGACTATAAGCAAATGGGAGGAAACCCTAAGAATTGCTTTAGAACTAGAACCTGCTCATTTGTCCATATATCTGCTGCAGCTGGATGAGAATACCCCGTTAGCAGTGGATATCAGAAAAGGCCGTTTCGAGCTGCTGGGGGAAGAAAGCGAAGCTCAGATGTATGATATGGGCATTGATATGATCAAGCAAGGAGGTTTTGAACAATACGAAATCTCAAATTTTGTCCGCCCGGGTTATGAGTGTCAGCATAATCTGATATACTGGAAGGCTAGGGAATATATGGGGATAGGTGCTGGAGCAGTTAGTTTTACTGATAAACGACGCTATATTAATAAGAAGGATCTAAACCATTATTTAGGGGCGCTGGAGAACGGCAGAGAGTCTGAAGTGGAAGAACTGGAAAGTATGAAGGAGAAGCAAGAATTAGCTTCCGACGCAATTATCCTGGGACTTAGAATGTGCGATGGTATTAACCTGGAACAATTCGATTTGAGGTATGGCATAAAAATATTAGATTACTATAAAGATATAATAGAAAAATATGTAGATAGGGGTCTATTAAATATAAGCAAAGGCCAGCTCATGTTTACCAGAAGAGCATATTTTATTTCCAATGAGGTTCTTTGCCACTTTACTGCTTGATTTAGAGGCTTGACAATCCGCACTACAGGTGCTATTTTTTAATAAATACTGATTAGCACTCAATCGCTGAGAGTGCTAACAGACTGGTGAAAAATATGAGCTTAGATACCAGAAAAAGCAAAATATTAGAATCAATTATCCGGGACTATGTTGAAACTGCCGAACCGGTTGGGTCACGTTCGGTAGTAAGAAAACATAATCTGAGGATAAGTGCGGCTACGGTTCGGAATGAAATGGCTGATTTGGAGGATATGGGATATCTGGAGCAGCCCCATACTTCTGCGGGCAGAATACCTTCAGAAATGGGTTTCAGGTATTATGTTGACTGTATGATGCAAAAAGAGACTTTGGATGATTCTGAGCTGGAAATACTGAACAAGATATTAAATGAAAATATAGGCGAATGGAGCGATATTGTTAGTAAAGTGGGTAGTTTTCTATCCCAGGTAACCAATTATGCTTCCTTCGTCATAGTTCCATCTATAAAACTGAGTGAGTTTAAGAATGTTCAAATTATCCCTATTACCGATGGAAAAGCAATGCTGCTGGTAGTAACCGACGTAGGTGTGTTGATGCATCGTAGAATTGATGTTCCATCCTCCATTTCCAGTGAAGAATTGCAGCTAATAGGGAAGGCATTCACCCGAGTTTTATCAGGAACCAGGCTGGAGGAAATGAGGCGTAATGAACTAAAAGCCCTGCGAGAAGATTTGAAAAACCGGAGAAAAGTTATTGATAAGGTGCTGGAAGCCGTTGATGTTATGATGCAGGGTTCCCGGGACGAAAGTGTTGTCATAAGCGGTGCTTTGAACATATTAAATGAACCAGAATTTAAGGATATGGATAAGTTAAAACGTATATTAACCATTCTCGAAGAGGACATATTATTAAAACAGATAATTCCCGAGAAAATAAGCGAGGATGTAAATATTACTATTGGTAAAGAAAACAAAGCTGAAGATATACAGGAGATGAGTCTGGTTGTAGCCGGGTACAATAACTTCGGTGAAATGGGTAAAATAGGGGTTATTGGACCGGTTAGAATGGAATATTGGAAAGCAGCCGGAACGGTTGAATCGCTCCGCAACATCCTGGACCAGTTATTAAGTAAAAAATTTTTTTGAGGACTGATAATGTCAAGGAGGAGTTAATGTCTGATCATCTTCTTACAGGTCATCAGGAAGTGGAGGAAAATTTTCGGACTCTGCTTAATAACACCAGCGCAGCCCAGGCAGTGTCTCGGGTGGTAGAAGGAACCCTCGGTCCCAAGGGCCTGGATGTTATGCTCATTGATAACTTTGGGGGTATAGCTGTTAGCAATGACGGCCTCACCATATTGAATTTGATGGAAGTTAACCATCCAGTAGCTCGAATGATTATCAGTGCCGTTAAATCACAGCAGTCAGAAGTAGGTGATGGTACTACAACTACTGCTATTTTAGCCGGTGCCCTTATTGCTGAGGGATCATCCCGAATTTTAAAAGGAGTACCTGTGAGCTCACTGGTCGATGGTATTAATAAAGGTATAAAAGAAGCTATTAGGCTGATTAATGAAGCTACTGTTCATATTTCATCTTTAGACGATAAGCATTTATTCGATACTGCAGTAATTGCAGGAAGGGGATATGAGGATTTAGCAAGGCTGGTAGTAGATGGTGCCAGTCTAAGCGGGATGGAGAAATTGCTGCATCCGGTTTATAAATTGGCTGATGCGGTTACATCTTGTGAAGCAGCAGCAGATAGGGTATTTAACGGGGTCATTATTAATAAGGAACCGATAAATATGCATATACTGCCGGAATATATCGGCAATCCAGTCATCATGGTTATTAATGATGCACTTGGACCAGGCAAAATAGATAATGATGCTCTGAAAACAGACAGCGGATTTAAACATTATATGCAGTCCCGTGATCTCTACGAGTATAATCTTCAGAAGATAAGAGATTCCGGTGTTAACTTGGTTGTGGTTGACCGGGGCATTGACGATACAGCCGAAGAATTTTTCAGCCGCTCCGGTATAGCAGCAGTTCAAAGAGTATCATCCCGTGAAATGGATGACTTATGCAGACACACTGGAGCTCAAAAACTAAAAAGATGTACACTGGATGAAACCATTGAAAAGGTTAAACAATATATCGGCTGCGCCGAACAGGTCTGGTTTGACAAAAAAAACCGGCAGGTATGTGTTTATGATGGCAGCGGAGAGAGTTTTGCTACCATATTGATAGGGGCTTCCACCAGAGAAGCGGCAGAGGAGAGAGAACGTATTGCTCAAGATGCAGCAGCTGCTGTTCAGGCGGCGGTACAGGGGGGTATAGTTGCAGGGGGAGGAACATTGGAAGTTTGGCTGGCCGAAAGACTTCAAGAGTTAGCCGATCATGAAGATGGTTTAAGTTCCTACGGTATTTCCTGTGTAAGTGAAGCTCTAAAAAGACCTTTTTTGTGTATGGCTGCTAATGCAGGATTAAATCCTCTTAAAAAAATGGGGGATGTGATTACCGCCCAGAAAGAAGCAGGCAGCTCTTCTATTTCCATAGATTATAGTTCAGAACAATTGATAGATGCTTTTGAAAAAGGAATAGTTGATTCGGCTGGAGTTAAAACAAACGCCCTAAAAACAGCTGGAGAAGTGGCTGCCGCAGTTTTACGGATCAATATGATAATTAAAATGCAAACTGACCAAGGTAGTCTAAATAATAATCTAATGAATTGAGGTGATATTCTTGGATGATAATAAGTTTGATTTTGCTGCAGGTGAAGTAAATACTTCCAGCAGTGAGGATATGCAAGAAGTGATTGAGAATGGAAAAGAACAGGTGCAAGAGGAGATCAGCAAACTAAAGGAAGAAATAAAGACCACTAACGAGCTTTATCTCCGAGCTCTAGCTGAAGTGGAAAACATCAGAAAAAGATCCGCCCGGGAACGAGAAGAATATGTCAAATTTGCAGCGCTGCCTCTGGTAAAAAATATGCTTACGGTAATAGATGATTTAGAAAGAGCGCTTAGTATGTATGACCCTAAACAGGATCCGGAAGTGCTGGTAAAAGGTGTGAAAATGATACATTCCAGACTAAAAGAAATGGTTGAACAGGAAGGAGCCGAGGCTCTGCATGTAGTTGGTAAACCATTTGATCCACAGTATCATCAACCACTGGCCATAGAACAAAACAGCAACTATCCGGAAAATACTGTTATTGAAGAACTGCAAAAGGGCTACATAATGCATGGCAGGGTTATAAGACCGAGCCTGGTTAAGGTTAGTAATTAAAGCAGA
The DNA here is from genome assembly GCA_016841875.1 of Syntrophomonas sp. Classification (GTDB taxonomy): domain Bacteria; phylum Bacillota; class Syntrophomonadia; order Syntrophomonadales; family Syntrophomonadaceae; genus JAAYJK01. The sequence continues at coordinate 20,985 of JAENYG010000006.1, read as the reverse complement.
TTGCTTTAAGTTAATAAATTCATTTATATAGATTTTGGAGGTGTTGATAATGAGCAGGGTTGTTGGAATAGACTTGGGAACAACCAATTCTTGTATTGCTGTTATGGAAGGTAAAGAAGCAAATGTTATCACTAATGCAGAAGGAGAACGTACTACGCCCTCAGTAGTGGGTTTTTCTAAAACAGGTGAAAGACTGGTAGGCAGAGTAGCCAGGCGACAGGCGATAACCAACCCGGAAAGAACTATTGTATCGATTAAAAGAAAAATGGGTACTGATTATAGTGTTCAAATAGATCAGAAAAAGTATTCGCCTCAGGAAATATCGGCTATGATACTGCAAAAACTCAAGGTTGACGCAGAGGCCTACCTGGGAGAAAAGATCACCCAGGCCGTAATAACGGTGCCGGCTTACTTTACCGATTCACAGCGCCAGGCCACTAAAGATGCAGGTAAGATTGCCGGGCTGGAGGTATTGAGAATAATCAACGAACCAACTGCGGCTGCCCTGGCTTATGGATTGGATAAAGAGAATATGCAGACCATACTGGTCTTTGACCTGGGTGGTGGTACTTTTGATGTATCTATTCTAGAAATAGGAGACGGTGTTTTTGAGGTTAAAGCTACCAGTGGAAATAATCGTCTGGGTGGGGATGACTTCGATGACAAAATCATCAACTGGTTGGTGGAAGAATTTAAGAAAGATAATGGCGTAGACTTAAAAAATGATAAAATGGCCATGCATAGATTAAAAGAAGCTGCCGAAAAAGCAAAACATGAACTTTCCGGGGTCATGAGCACGGATATCAACATACCTTACATTACTGCTACTCAGGAAGGTCCTATGCATCTAGAACGGACTTTAACCAGAGCAAGATTTGACGAGATGACTGCCGACCTGGTAGAAAAGACTATGGGGCCTACCCGGCAGGCCATGAAAGATTCGGGGTTGAAACCAGAACAAATCGATAAAATCATCCTGGTAGGCGGTTCTACCAGGATACCGGCAGTACAGGATGCAGTGAAAAATTTTATCGGGAAAGAACCCTTTAAAGGTATAAATCCGGATGAAGTCGTAGCGGTCGGAGCAGCAATACAGGCCGGCGTTCTGTCGGGTGAAGTAACAGATGTGGTATTACTGGATGTAACCCCGTTATCACTGGGGATAGAGACTCTGGGTGGTGTGTTTACCAGGATTATTGAGAGAAATACTACTATCCCAACTTCTAAAAGCCAGATTTTTACAACTGCTGCTGATAATCAACCTTCGGTAGATGTTCATGTACTGCAGGGGGAAAGGAAAATGGCTGGGGGCAATGTAACCATGGGTCGCTTCCAGTTGAGCGGTATACCACCTGCTCCCCGGGGTTTACCTCAAATTGAAGTTAAATTTGATATCGATGTAAATGGTATCGTTAATGTTACCGCCAAAGATCTGGCTACCAACAAAGAACAGACCATAACCATTACTTCATCGGGCGGGTTGAAAGATGAAGATATAGAACGTATGGTAAAAGATGCGGAGAAATTTGCGGAAGAGGATGAAAAACGCCTGGAAGAGATTGAAGCCAGGAATGCTGCGGATAGTATGATATACCAGAGTGACAAAACCTTAAAAGAAAATGCTGATAAAATAGATGATGAATTAAAGAATGAATTGGAAGCAGCTGGAGATGATCTGAAGAAAGCGCTGGAAGGAGACGATATTGAACCCATTAAGTCTTCTACAGAAGCATTAACCCAGGTAATTTACAAAGTCAGTGCTAAATTGTATGAACATGCTAATCCGCAATCAGAGGGAGATGATGGATCAGCCGAGGGAGATGTGTTTGATGCGGATTACGATGTTGCTGATGACGAAAAATAAATTTTGGATGTAAATACCGAGTGTACAGAGTATAATATTAAAATAAGTATTTTAAATCTGGGTAAAGTTTTAGTATTTGATACAGTGTTAATATAGATTTGAGACTGTGAAGATATAAAAACAGGAGAGTATTATAAACCCGGAAGCAGCAATTGCTTCCGGGTTTACCCGGCTTAGGAAGGTGGAGAGAAATGTCTTCTAAACGTGATTTATATGAGATCCTGCAGATATCAAAGGATGCTTCTGCGGAAGATATCAAGAGGGCATATAGAAAAATGGCCAGAAAATATCATCCTGATGTTAATCGGGAAGATAATGCAGCGGAAAAATTCAAAGAAATAAGCGATGCCTACGAAATATTAAGTGATCCCCAGAAACGAGACACTTATGATCGCTTTGGTTATGATGCTTTTGATCCTACCAGGAATGCAGGGGCAGGAGGGTTCGGAGGATTCGACCCTAATGATCTAGGCGGTTTCGGCGACATTTTTGATATGTTTTTTGGCAGCAGTGGAGCCGGGCGCAGGAACAAGAACGCACCGAGACGAGGGGCTGATAAGGAATTTCGTCTGGATATAGACTTTGAAGATGCAGTCTTTGGTTTGGAGAAAGAAATTGAAATTAACCGGGTTGAGAAATGCGATAAATGTAATGGGAGTGGAGCAGAACCTGGTTCTAATATTAAAGACTGTCCGGAATGTAAGGGGAGTGGTCAGGTCAGAAGTGTTCAAAGCACTCCGTTTGGGCGCTTTGAGACGGTTAAAACCTGCAACCGTTGTAGAGGTGAGGGCAGAGTTATAGAAAAACCATGCTCAGTATGCAGGGGAAACGGGCAGGTTCGGAAACCTCGCAAAATAAATCTGCGCATACCAGCAGGGATCGATACCGGTTCCAGATTAAGGGTACAGGGTGAAGGAGAACATGGACAACGAGGAGGCCCTGCTGGAGACTTGTATATTACCATTGTGGTAAGACCTCATGCAGAGTTTAAGAGGGAAGGGTATACCTTAATAAAAAATCTAGAAATTAATTTTGTCCAAGCAGCTCTGGGTATCGATTTAGTAATTTCTTTGTTGGGAGGGGCGAGTCACAATCTGCATATACCTGAAGGAACCCAGCCCGGTACCATACTAACGGTCAAGAGTAAAGGGGTACCTTATTTAAATGGACATCGCCATGGGGATTTGAAAATTATTATCGATGTAGCTATACCTACCAAGCTGGATAAAAGACAGAAGGAACTACTGGCCTCTTTCTATGACGAGGATGAAGAGGCTAAAACTGGTAAGAAAGGCTTATTCGATAAATTCAAGGATGCCATGGGATAGGGGTGAGTAAATGAACTGGAAAGAAGTAAGCGTGCTGACCGAGGGAATTTGTGTTGAAGCAATATCAGGCATTTTTCACCACCTGGGCTCAGGTGGTGTTATTATTGAAGACCCCCAGGCAGCCAGAAAGTATGTTAAAAAGGATACCTGGGACTCCAATTCCGTTTCACCGGATTTTCTGAACCACGAGTTTGTGGTAGTGAAAGGATACTTCCCGGAAGAAAGGGAAATCATGGATGAGCTGATGCTGAGATTGGATGCCGTAAAGTCCAATTTTGATATTGAATGCAAAGTATATATTAATGAAGTAAGAGATGAAGACTGGGAAACATCATGGAAGAAGTACTATCATACCTTTAAGGTTAAGGAACGGCTGGTAATAAAGCCATCCTGGGAGGAATACCACCCACAAGATAATGAAATAATCATAGAAATTGATCCGGGTATGGCTTTTGGTACTGGAATACATGCTTCAACCCGCTTCTGCTTGATTTTTGTGGATGAATATATTAAAGGCGGAGAAAAAATAATAGATGCTGGATGTGGATCAGGTATACTGTCTATAGCTGCTGCCAAATTTGGCGCCAGCTCCATAAAAGCCATGGATATAGATGAAATTGCAGTGAAAGTTGCCCGGGAAAATATAGCCTTGAACCAACTACAGGATGTAATAGAAATTGATTATGGCAATATTGTTGAGGAAATTACTAATATGGAGGCAGATGTAGTACTGGCCAACATAACCGCTGAGGTGGTGGAAATGTTGATCCCCGGAGTTGCCCAAATACTACCGCCCGGAGGCTATTTTTTCGGATCAGGTATAGTAGACAGTCGCTGGCCTGGGGTCAAACAGCAGCTGGAAACTTGCGGATTTACCATAGAAAAAGTCTTGACTGATACAGATTGGGTAGGAGTCTCTGCGGTTAAGCAGAGGTAATAGCTGTTGTTGTTGAAATTCCGCAAGGTTAGAAGGCTTAATCTGGTAATAGAAAGATTTTCCTACACCGGGGTATTGTGAAATAGACCGGGGAAAAAACATGGTGTGTCTTTTCAGGCAGTAAGACTGGGCCGGAAAGAGGCACACTCGCATGGAAAGGGTGTTTGTTAATGCACCGTTTTTTTGTGTCAGCTGATAATATCCAGGGGGACATAGCTTATATCGATAAACAGGAAGCACGTCATATGAAGAAGGTTCTTCGCCTTAAGGCTGGGGATAAGGTAATACTGTTCGATGGTAATGGGCAAGAATATCAGGCGTTGCTGATGGAAGACACAAATAATGGTTTATTGGCTAAAATAACTGAGATGTCGGTAAAAGAAGACTCCCCGGAAATATCCTTATACCTGGTTCAGGGTATAGCTAAAGGGGATAAGATGGATAATATTATTCAGAAAGCAACAGAAATCGGAGTGGCAGTCATTTATCCTCTATTATCTGAACATACTATCGTTCGCCTGCAGGGAGATAATGCAGTCAAGAAAGTTATAAGATGGCAGCATATTGCCAGGGAGGCCTGTAAGCAGTGCCGCCGTAATGTTGTTCCGATGGTAAAACCAATCATGGAAATGAACAGCATCTATAAAGAGATTGGTGATCTTCCTGCAATAATGTTGTATGAAAATGAGAAGAATAACGGGCTGCGCCAGGTTTTACATAATATTAAGAATCAGGCTCATACCAACGGCAAATTATTATTAATAGTGGGGCCGGAAGGTGGATTTTCTGATGCTGAGGTAAAAGACGCCGATAAGCAGGGAGTAAACATTGCATCGTTAGGTCCCAGGATATTGCGGACCGAAACCGCCGGTATAGTTGCATCCAGCATAATAATGTACGAATATGGCCTGCTGGGCACATAATGGGGACATTCCTCCAATTAAGGAACCCCCAGGGAGGTGTGTCCCCTGACATTAAAAGAAAGGATCATCCATGCGAGTAGCTTTTCGTACCCTGGGATGTAAGGTCAACCAGGTAGAAACAGAACAACTGAAAGAAGAATTCCTGGCTCGGGGATATCAGCTGGTCAATTTCACTCAAGAAGCGGAAATCTACATTATTAATACCTGTACGGTAACTCATACCAGTGACCGAAAGTCCAGAGCTGTTATTAGAAGAGCAATACGCAAGACCCCCTCGGCATTAATTGCAGCGGTTGGGTGTATGGCCCAGGTAGATTCAGGGCAACTGGCTGGAATTGAAGGGCTTAATCTGATTGTGGGCAATAGTGATAAAGAAAGTATAGTAGATATTATTGAAACATACCTGGCGGAAGGAACCGATACCTGCAGGAATTATTGCGCTTCAATAACCAAGAACACCGGCTTGAAAACGGTTAACTATACACGACCTCATCAGAGGACCCGGGGCTTTATAAAAATCCAGGATGGCTGTGAGAATTATTGCTCCTATTGCATAGTCCCATTCGCCAGGGGGCCGGTTCGAAGTAAAAAACCAGCAGAAGTGTTGTTTGAGATTGAACAGATGCTTTCCCTTGGTTATCGGGAATTGGTATTAACAGGAATACACACTGGCCTTTACGGTAGTGATATACCGGGCTGGGATATAAGTAGATTAATTAGGGAAATATTCGCCCGTATTAAAGGTCGATATAGAATTCGGCTCAGCTCCATCGAGCCTCTGGAAGTGAGCGAAGCACTGATTGAAATCGCAGCCTCTGAACCGGGACTTTGCAGACATCTGCATATACCGGTACAAAGTGGGAGCGATAATATTTTACGGGCTATGAACCGGAGATATGATAGAAAATATTATAAAAAACTACTCCATAGTATTTCCTCCCAAATACCAGATATTGCTTTTACCACGGATATCATGGTAGGATTTCCAGGGGAAAGTGAAAGTGACTTTATGCAAAGCTTAGAATTAGTGCAGGAACTACCAGTATATGATCTCCATGTTTTTCCATATTCTATAAGGAGTGGGACTAGTGCAGCTCTTTTATCACCCCAAGTGAATGAGGTTGAAAAGCACCGGAGAAGTCAATTGCTGATGAATGTAGCCCGGCAAAAAAATGATGACTTTATAAAGGGATTGGATAACCGAGAACTAGAGGTTCTGGTAGAGAAGAAAACTGGACCAGATTCATATCAGGGTTTAAGTGATAATTATGTGCAGGTGGAGATGAGATCCAAACAAGAAATAACCGGGAAATTTGTGAAGGTTATTCTGGGGGTTAATGGGACACCGGTTTATAAAGCAGCCAGTACTTGATAAATGATTAATAACAAGCGTATTTCCGCTGGGATATTGCAGGTAAATGCTGGGACGGTATAGAATTTCTTCTGCCAGACCTCTTGGTAGCAGCACATCCGACTATTGGAGAAGGCAAGCCAAGATTTCAGGCAAATAAAGCAATTCCTTATTAAATTGCATTTTAGTCTTGACTCTAACTGTGTTTTAGGTAACTATTAATTCGGACCATTCATTTTTATACAGCTTTAGCAGCTAAATGAAAATAATTTTGATATACTATAGAGGAGGTGAAGCAATGCCTGATAACAATGATTGTATATTTTGTAAGATAATTGCTGGCGAGATTCCGTCTAAAATAGTATTTCAAGATGACCTGCTTATTGCTATCGAAGATATTAGTCCTACCGCTCCGGTGCATATTCTAATTATCCCCAGGGAACATATCGATTCCTTGAATGAAGTCAACCACAGCCATAGTGAAATTTTGAGTCAAATTCAGATAAAAGCTGCAGTAATTGCCAGAGAGATGAATATAGACCAGAATGGGTACCGACTGGTTAATAACTGTGGTGAATGGGGCGGACAGACCGTAATGCACCTCCATTATCACCTTTTAGGGGGAAGAAAAATGACCTGGCCAGCAGGCTAATCTTGACTCAATGCCTATTGAAATAGTACAATATAATGGCATTTATATAGCCCAAACGATGAGGGGAGGGAAATGATGAGCGAAGTTAAAGTAGGAAAAAATGAATCCCTGGATAGTGCTTTAAGAAGGTTCAAAAGATCCTGTCAAAAGTCTGGGGTTATGCAAGATATAAGAAAGCATGATCACTATGAAAAACCAAGTATTAAAAGGAAAAAGAAATCAGAAGCTGCACGCAAGAAGAAGAAATTTTAGGAGGGAATAAGTTGTCCCTTGCTGATAGATTGCTCGATGATATGAAAAAGGCCATGAAAGATAGAGAAGCCGGTAAAATAAGGCTGGCTACTATTAGAATGGTTAGAGCAGCACAGAAGGAAGCTGAAATAGCAAAAAGAGATGTGTTAACTGACCAGGAAATGCTGGACATTTTAAATCGCGAGCTAAAAAAACGCCGAGATGTAATCGGTGATTATCAAAAAGCGAATAGAGTAGATGATGTCGTTCGCTTGCAGGAAGAAATATCAGTAATTCAGGAATACCTTCCCGAGCAGTTAGACGAAAGTGAAATAAGGGCTATAATTGAAAAAGCGGTACAAGATCTGGGGGCCAAAAGTTCAGGCGAAGCCGGAAAAGTGATGAAGGAAATCATGCCTGGATTAAAGGGCCGAGCAGATGGGAAACTAATAAATCTACTGGTTAAAGAAATACTTCAATAAAAGGTCATAAAAGCCTGTTAAGGATTAATATTATTCTTAACAGGCTTTTTGTTTTTTTTTATAAATACAGTACAATAGTAGCATCATAAATTAAGTGGGGGAACGGATATGAGTTTCATGAAAAGCGCCCGGGGGAAAAAGAAGCAGAGAATGTTTTTGTATGTAGTTGCTGGCCTGGTTATTGTGTCTTTTTTATCCAGCATACTTGCAGTTAACTTTTTATGATTAACAGAAAATTCTAATCGATTGCCATTACCGTTAAGGCCATAAATGCCTGTCATGATATTGCTGAATAAATGATTTTGCTATGTTATAATAGTCACAAGACATAAATCGACTTATTGCGACGGACTTTTGATCTTCTTGGAAAAAGGAGGTATTTCCTTGACACAAATGCAACCGATTAATACTATCAATGTTGGAGAAGCGATGACCTGCGATTTTGGGCGTGTTAACAGCGATACTGCAGTAGAGACGGTAATCAGCATGATGCTGCAGAATCACTGGGGAGAAGTGGTCATTGAAGATGGTTGCCCAGATGGTCTCCATCTAGTAACTAAAGAGCATCTTATGAGATGTGTAGAGAACGGCTTTCCTCCCTATCTTCCCATATCTGAAATTGGCAGAAAAAATACTATTACTACTACTGTCGATGAACCTTTAGTAGAGGCACGGGAAGTCATGAGGCAACTCAAGATTGGCCGACTGCCGGTTATGGATGTTACTGGAAGTATTGTTGGTATGTTAACTGCCAGAGATGTATGCAATGGATTCTGCGATAAATTAGAAATGCTTAGCGAGCATATGTATGCCATATTGGATAACATTAGTCAGGCCATTCAAGTAGTCGACTGCCAGGGAAGGGTGATTTTCTGGAATCGAAGTGCAGAAGATTTATTCGGGTTTAAGGCAGAGGATATTGTCGGCTATCAGCTGGAGGAATTTTTCCCTGACGATATTACTTTGAAAGTAATAGCTACCAGCGAATCATGCCGTAATATTTTTTATGAATTAAGGGAAGGTTTATATGTGGTACGCAATGCAGTACCGGTGATTATGCCGGATGGGACTGTTGTTGGAGCAGTTTCTACCACTGCCGATGTCAGCCACACCAAAACGTTAATGGAAGAGCTGAACCGGGTTAACAGACGAGTAAAACAGCTTGAGGAAAGAATTGTGAATAAAGAAGACATTATCAAAGAGCCATTCTACACTATTAATATAGACACTAAGAAAGTATTATTACAGGCCAAACGGGTGGGCGGAACTGATGCCACGGTGCTGATTCAGGGAGAGAGCGGTACCGGCAAAGAACTGATGGCCAATGTAATTTATCAAAACAGCAAACGAGCTAAACAAGCATTTATTGCCGTTAACTGCAGTGCGATTCCCAGCAATCTATTTGAAAGTGAGATGTTTGGGTACGAAGCAGGCAGCTTTACTGGCGGCAACAAATCTGGAAAGCAGGGTAAATTTGAGCTTGCCAATGGGGGAACCATATTTTTAGACGAAATAGGAGAACTTCCCCTGGATATGCAGGCCAAGCTGTTAAGGGTAATTCAAGAACGCAAGTTTTACCGGGTGGGCGGTACCGCAACAGTTGAAATAAATGTAAGGTTAATTGCAGCTACCAATAAGGACCTGTCCCGACTGGTTGCAGAAGGAAAATTCCGGGAGGATCTTTTTTACCGCTTAAATGTTGTTACATTGGAAATTCCCCCGCTGAGACAGAGGCAGGAAGATATAATCGGGTTGATCAAAAGATTTATCAATGAGATGGAGTGCGTGTATATGCGGTCCATAGGTGGGATTGATCAGCAGGTCTTGGACTTATTTCAGGCTTATGAATGGCCAGGTAATGTACGACAGCTGCATAACCTGCTGGAAAGTGTGATTATTCTTATGGAGGATGATTTTATCAGCATTAATTCCCTGGCTGAGGCCGGAGTATTAGAGAACTTAAGCGGTAATAACGACCTTCTGAATAGAGGTCAAATTTTAGAGGATGATTTAGAACCGCCCAATTTGGATGAATTACTGGTCAAGAGGGAGCGAGAGGTAATAATACGGGCTATGGAAGAATGCAAACACAATAAAGCGCGTGCGGCTAAGAAACTAGGTATTCCTCGCAGTACGTTGTATTATAAACTGAAGGCCCTGGGGATATCAGATTAAGAAAAAGTTTAACGTAAAATTATGTCAGCATATATAATTGATTCCAGTTCTTGTAATAATGATAATTCTCATAGCTGCACGAAGAGATAAAGTTGAAGCTGGAGTTTTAATTAGTACAGGATTTATGCTTGGGTGGACTTCAGCCTTTATTTCTTTATATTTGTTTTTTAAATAATTGTGATTTATCGATTTTATGTGCATGAGGGGATAATGTTGCTTATTTATTATTTAAGCTTTGTGAAATAGCGAAAATGTGAAAAAAATGACGAAAGCCCAATTTAGAGTGTCAGTTTTTTAGAATTAATTCTAGAAAGCTGACACTTTTATATTCGCAAACCGGGATATACTGCAGTTTACTGGGCAACTTATATTTAATAGGAGTTGGCATATTAATTGCAAATAGAATAGCAATGACAAAGTGATTTCGAATTCGGTTTGTTCCGGGAAAAAACACTGGCAAAGGAGATGTAGATAATTTGCCCAGAGAAAATATGACTCAGTGGGATGATAAGTTATATCAAAAGGTAGACCGATATAATCTAGTGCCTAACCTGGATGAATGCCTGCAGTGCGGAAAATGTACCGGCAACTGTCCGGTAGCAGCTTTGCATCCATCTTATAATCCCCGGCAGATAGTACACGATATATTGCTTGGAGAAGTTGATAGAGTACTGCAGAGTGAAGAAATCTGGAGATGTTTGTGGTGTGCGAATTGTTACCGAGTATGTCCGGTTGATATTCATTACCCGCTGCTTATGATGCAACTGCGCTATCTGGCCTTAGAGAATGGTTATGGACTTAAATACGTTACGCCCATAAACAAATATGCTTATCGATCCCTGGAATGTGGATTGACTTTTGTTCCGGGGCAAAAAGGTATAGATAAAATAAAAGGCTTACGTGAAGGAATAGGGGTTGACCCCTGGCCCAAGGTATCGAAAAAAGCTATTCACGAATATGGTGAAATATTTAAACAAACCGGAGCTTATGATTGGATGAAAGCCCTGGATGAAGTGCAGGCCAAAGGCGAAGAAAAACCAGTGACTCTTACATTTTTGGGGGGGAGATTAGTAGATGAGCGCTATGACACAGAAGAGGGTAGTTAAACCCCAGGAACGTATTCCGGAAATCCCCGAAAAAATATTTCTCTTCCGCAGTTGTACCGGCAGTATGGAATATCCGGGAACTGAGAACTGCGTAGAATATGTTCTCAAGAAATTGGGGATAGAAGTAATAAAAGATCCTGATCAAAGCTGCTGTTCTGGATATATTTTAACCTGTTCCGGGCATATTGCCGAACCATCACTGGCAGTAACGGCACGCAATCTGGCGCTGGTAGAACAGAGATATGGTTTGGATACCTATGTGTTCTGCAATGGATGTTTTGGTTACAATAAAGAATTAAAGCACATTATAGACCATCATCCGGAGTATAAAAAGATGTGCAATGATTTGATAGCTCAGTGGGGATACCATTACGAAGGAAAGAGCACCGTTTATCATGTGCAGGAATTATATTACCTGCTGTTGGATCGTATTAAAGAAAATGTAGTTCGGCCTTTAACTGGCTTAAGAGTAGCAGCCCACTATGGCTGTCACTACTTGGCTCAGCAGTATGGCATCCTGGATGAAGGGGATCTTCCTACTTTCCATGAGGAGATATACACAGCTCTGGGAGCAACTCCGGTTTTTTATAAAGAGCGAAGGATGTGCTGCGGCTATGCGGTTGGCCGGGGATTTACCCATCCGGAAAACGTGGTGCAGCCTCATTTGGCCAAGAAATTCGACAGCGCTAAGGAAGAGGGAGTGGATATCATGACCACTACCTGTCCGGGATGCAACGTAGCTCTGGATCGGGAACAGCCCAAACTAGCCAAAAGAGGCTTTGGACCATACGATATCCCGGTAGTAGATTTAGGGCAGCTGATTGCTCTGGCATTTGGAGCTCCCATTGAATCGATCGGGTTTAATGCGAATTCAACATCTGTTGATCCTATTCTTAAAAAACTGGGGTTGGGGAAAGGAGACAAATAAATGAACAATAGGAAAAAGACAGCACTCATAATCGGTGGGGGAGTAGCCGGTATGGAAGCTGCTATCAAAATTGGTAATGCAGGTTACCAGGTGCTTATAGTTGAAAAAGAGCCGCAACTGGGTGGAGCATTAAACAAGCTTTACAGCAGTTTCCCGCGCTGGGAGAACCCACAGGATCTGGTGGACGACAAAGTAAAAAAGATTGAGAAATGCTCCGCTATTAAAACCATGTTGAATACAGTTGTGACTTCAGCGGAGCGAAAAGAGAAAACTTTTATAGTTAATTTGGACAGTGCCAGTGTTTCAGAACAGGTTGAAGTTGATGCGGTAGTTCTGGCCACTGGATTTGAAATGTTTGATGCTTCGGTGTATGGCGAATATGGTTATGGTGCCTTTGAAAATGTGTATAATTCTCTGGAATTTGAAGATCAGCTCAAAGCCATGGCTGGTAAAGATAAATCTGAATTGCCTCAGGTAGTAGCATTTTTCAAGTGTGTAGGATCTCGGGACCGTTCTAAAGGTTTTCCATACTGCTCTAAGATTTGCTGTATGTATACTGCTAAACAGGCCGGGGTTATGAAAGACCTCAATCCAGATGCCAAATGTTTTGTATTTTATATGGACTATCGTGCTACCGGCAAGGAATATGAAGAATTTGTGCGTTCGGTCATTGAAGAAAAACATGTGCGGTATGTCAGAGGACGTCCCGCCAAAGTACTGCCCGAAAATGGCAAGCTTATGATAAGAGCCGAGGATACTTTGATGGGTGTACCGGTGGAAGTAGCAGCAGATATGATCGTGCTGGCCAGTGCCATAGTCCCCAATGCCAAAACGGGAGAACTAGCAGAAATGTTTGCGGCTAAAACAGACCAGTATGGCTTTATTGAATATGATAGCAAGAATCCAGTTCAGGCAGGAGAACGAGTGTTCTTTGCCGGAGCATGTGGATTCGCAGTTGAGAGTCTGGGAGCACAGCATCAGGGAGCGGCCGCAGCTGCAGACGTGGTAGCCCTGTTCAATCAGGATTAGGGGGCGAGTAAATGCATAATACCGCAGACTTCTACCATGTTTTAAGAATAGATCAAACTAGTAACTCACTCCGAGAGGAAATAAAAGAACACTGCCACACGGATATTGAAATGTGTTTGGAGTGCGGCAAATGTTCCGGTGGATGTTCCAATGCTCATATATTTGATATTACTCCCAGGAAGATAATTCAATTAATAAAAATCGGAGAAGAAGCAAAACTATTAAAGATGGATGCATTATGGTCCTGTGTAGCCTGCCAGTTGTGTGTTGACAGGTGTCCTTCATCCATTAATATTCCTAAGATAATGGATTATATGAGGGAAAAAGCTTATAAACAGTGTGTTCCTGCCACCAGGCCCAATGTAGAATTATTCCATGAACTGATGTTAGGTTCTATCAAACAGTATGGCAGAGTTGCAGAAGCTTTGATGACTGTGCAGTTTAATATAAAGTCCAAGCAGTATACCAAAGATGCTGAAATGGGGATAAAAATGTTTTTTAAAGGCAAGTTGAATCCCCTCCCTTCCAGAATAAAAAATGTACAGCAGGTTCGGCGTATGTTTAGAAATATACCAGCACAGAGGGAGGGCTAAATGATGAATGTGGCTTATTTCCCCGGGTGTTCATTACATGGATTGGCGAAAGAATATGGTATCTCAGTAGAAGTAGTATGCAAACACCTGGGTATTAACTTAAATGAGATTGAAGACTGGAACTGCTGCGGAGCTACCGCAGCCCATAGTCTGAATCATGAATTAACTATAAGTCTGAGTGCTCGCAATCTGGCTATAGCCAGGGATATGAAGATGAATAAAGTGCTGGCACCATGTGCTGGATGTTTTAGTCGGTTGAAAGGCGCTTCCTATGAACTGCGAAATAATAGCGTTTTGGCCGCTGAGGTAGGAGAAATAATTCAGGCTGAGCCGCCCGTGGAACCGGAAGTCAGCAATCTCCTGCAGTTTATTATGGAGGACCAGGGATTGAATGCTGTAGCTGAGAAAACTATAAAACCGCTGCAGGGTTTAAAACTGGCTGCCTATTATGGCTGTTTGCTGACCCGGCCCAAAGATGTCGTGCAATTTGACGATCCGGAACAGCCCATATCTATGGATTTGATTCTTCAAGCTATGGGAGCCGATACAGTAGTTTGGGCTCACAAGGCAGAGTGCTGTGGCGGTGGATATGCGGCTAGCGACACTGATATTGTCCTGGATCTGAGTGGACAGGTTTTGGAATCAGCCCAGCAGGCTGGAGCAGATGCGATTGTGGTAGCCTGTCCCATGTGCGGCGTAAACCTGGATAGCAGACAAGAGGCTATTGCAGCCAAGAAAGGTAAAAAATATGATTTGCCGATAATATATCTTACCCAGTTAATGGGGATAGCCTTTGGGTATTCACCTGCGCAGTTGGGATTAAAGCGACTCCTTACCAGTCCCTTTCCCTTACTGCAGAGTAAAGGGCTGGCATAAAAATAGGTAAATTATTATGAAACTGCTGAAAAAAATACAGGTAGATCTATATAAGTGTGTTCAGGGTAAACCAGATGCAGTTTGTTGAAATCTAATGGTAAGAAAAGGAGGTGAAAAAAATGACTGACTAATCAGTACCTGAATTAGCCAGTCCAATACAAAAACACAATATCATTATATTCTTTTAGAGAGAAAGATAAAAACTATTACTCCAGAAAAATACCCGCCAAGTTAAAAAGGAGGAAAAGTCATTGAACAAAAGCAAGCTCATCACAATGAAAGAAGCTGTTGAACAATACACCTACGATGGCATGTATTTTGGGCATGGTGGAGCACTGCCAGTAGGCTCGGATTGTATTTCGTTTTTTAGAGAAATGGTTAAAGCCGGAATAAAGGATATTGACTGTGCATCCAACTGTAACTCTCAGGGAACCAACCTGTTAGCCGCAGTAGGCGGAATTAAACGGATAGAAGTAGGATTTTCCGGATTAGAAGTATATGGTTTTGCTAATGGCTTAAAAAGAGCAGTTGAAACCGGAAAAACCATTCTGGAAGATTATTCCAATGGAGCTATCCCCATCCGGATGATGGCTGGAGCATTGAACTGGCCATTTGTACCTACATTTATGAATACTGGTTGTGACCAGCAGTGGGCATCAGCAGATGATCCCGAAAACTACCCCAATACCAAAAAAATCCCTGAAATCACTGACCCATTCACCGGCAAAATATGTGGAGCATTCACTCCGATCAAACCTGATGTAGCAGCAATACATGTAACCATGGCAGATATTTATGGTAATGCTATCATGCTGGGTACCGAATGGTGCCGCTATGAATTATCCCGCTGCTCCAAGAAGGTAATTCTTGTTGCTGACAAGATAGTGGACACCGGGGCTATGAGGCAATTTCCTAACCTGGTCAGAATTCCTTATATAGTAACTGATGCGGTCGTATATGCTCCGTATGGCGTGTGGCCAGCATGTTCCACTGGTCTTTATGACAGTGATGAAGAGCACATGTTCTACATGAATAAGATGCTCAAGACTGAGGAAGGCACCAATGAATATCTCGAAAAATTCGGCCAATATGGCGATGTCTGGGATTATGTAAACATGATCGGCCAGGAAAGAATCGACAAGATAACTAATACTGATACTGCGTTCTTGATGGATCCGTACAGACAGTGGATTAAGACTGATGCGGAAATCAAGGAACTCTTGGAAAGGAGGTAAGACCATGGACTATACAAGACAAGAAATGATGGCAATTGCAACCGGTAGGGAGTTTAAAGATGGTGAACTGGCAATATTTGGGGTTGGCCTCAGTATGCTGGCAGGATTCTTTGCTCAGAGAAATCATGCTCCGAATCTGATGGCATTTACTGAAGGCGGAGTTTATGGATCCACTCCAGTAGGTGGACTGCCCTGGGGTATAGAAGACAATCGTATATCCGCTAATGCAGTCAGCTTTACCAATGCTATTGATGCTCTGGGATTCCTGGTGGCCTCTGGAAGAGTTGACAATGCAGTTATCGGTGCAGCAGAAACTGATAAATATGGCAATGTTAATACTACCGGCATCTGGGCGGAAGGTACCGATCCATGGAAGGTCGGGAAATACACCCTGCCTAGAGTAAGGTTGAATGGTTCCGGTGGTGCTAATGAGATTGCTACCGGCGCCAAGCAATATCTGCTCATGGTTACTCACGAGAAGAAGAGATTCAATGAAAAAGTTTCTTACATTTCCTCACCGGGCTATCTGGACGGTGGAAATGCCCGTGAAAAATATGGGTTCCCAGGGGGCGGACCTTCTGCAATGATTACCACTCTGGGAATTCTCAGACCTGACCCGGTTACTAAAGAGTTTATTCTGACTGGTTATTATCCTTTCTCCTCCATAGAGGAAGTTAAAGAAAATACTGGCTGGGATCTCAAGGTAGCCCCGGATGTACAAGTCATTCCTGAGCCTACGGAAAAGGAACTGGAGAACCTCAGAGCAGTAGACGTAACTGGTTCACTTAGAAAGAAATAGTTTTATCCGTTCGTTAAGGTTTCGTTCGGCCGCAAAGTATGTATATAGGCGGTAGGTGACTATTCGACATGGTTTATCATTATTATCTGTATTAGGTGGCAACCGGGTGCTAATGTTCCCGATTTTATTTAGTAACATAAGTTCTTATTGCCACAATCAAACTAAATATTAAAGGAGGAGGAGATGTAGGGTAAGATTCAATCGTATGTAGTCGGGAAATGGTTAAGTTGGGCAAAAAATCTTGACCTAATTACTCACTGTTAATACACAACAGCCGAACTTACTAGTAGCAGAGAGTTCGCGTATTGAATCGGGTTTTGAGGATTAGAAGTTTATAGCTTTGTAGAGGAGGAAATGAGCAATGACTACAACGTCACTAACATTAATAGGAATTGCCATCTGGACTTTGGGATATTTGTTTATTGGTGGGCATCTGCAAAAAGTTTATCTGAAATACAAACCAGGCAGGAAAGTGCCGGCAATTGAACTACGGGATGACGTGGATTTTTATCCGGCTAATCCGGTAACACTGTTTGGTGATCACTGGGCATCAATAGCCGGCGGTGCACCTTTGGCAGGGGGCGCAACTGGTGCCATGTGGGGTTTCCTGCCCGCTTTCCTTTATATCACCCTGGGTAACATATTCTTGGGTTCACCCCATGACTATGCGACTATGCACATTTCTATGCGCAAACAAGGGAAGACCATAGGGGGTCTTATAACGGAGCTCATCAGTGTAAGGGCTGGAAAGATGGGCGTGCTTCTAGGATGGTTCAGTATTGCAGCATTTACAGCTGTTTTCCTAACTGCGTTAGCCAAGCTTTTCGAAGCGACACCGCAGTTGACTCTTCCGACCATTGCCTTCACTGTCAGCGGGGTTATGATGGGATTCTTGATCTATCGTTTTGGCTGGCCGGTTCTCAGGGCTACTATACTCGGAGTAATAATCGTAGGTATATGCGTTGTGTTGGGTCTCAAATACCCAATACATCTGTCGTATTATGTATGGTTTGGTATTTTCGTATGTTATCCGGTAATATCAGCCTCCATCCCGGCGTGGATGTTGGTCGAACCCAGAAACTTCCTTAATTTTTGCTTCATGTGCGTGGGATCGGTAATCCTGCTGGTAGGGTGCATTGTCGGTAATCTTCCGCTTGAGCTGCCGGCTGTTATCGCGACGACCTCCAAGGGACCTCTTTGGCCGATGTTGTTCCTGACCATATCATGCGGTGCCTTGACCGGGATGCATTCTTTCTGGACCACAGGATATACCTCCAGAAGAATACCTGATGAAAAATATGTGCGCCTCATAGGCTATGGCGGAGAAGCATTGGAAGGACTAACGGCATTTGTAGCTTTGGCTTCTGCCGCTGTCTTGCCTCTGGCAGTCTATTCGGAATATATCGGTAAAGGGTGGATATTTATCCTCCAAAACGGGTATGCACAAATTGCCGGAAATGTATTCACTTTCATTCCCCTTGATGTATGGGCAGTCTGGGGTGGATTGCTCGGCAGCATATTCATGATAACGACACTGGAATCTGGTGCCAGGAACATGAGAATATTCATGCTGGAACTTTACGGAATGACGGTTAAACCGGTTGTTCCTAATTCCGCTTCCAAGTGGGGTGCAGCATCACTTTCCCTGGTTCTCTGTGGAATCCTGGCACTGTCCGGGGGTTGGTTCTATATATGGGTACTTTTCCCGGCCCTGTCGAGTCTACTGGCATTAATGTCCTTCATGACGGTTATCATTTGGCTTAAGTTAGTTGGCAGACCTACAGGGTACTTCTGGTTTGCATTAATGTTTACCACCTTTGTCGTAGCAATACCAGGAGCGTGTTACCTTAGCTACACCTATGTGGTGCAAGATATGCTATATCTGGCTTGGATACCGGCACTTGCTGTTATTCTGACCGGGTTCTTCTACATGGACTTCTTCAAGAAGAGAAATAGCATTACAGCTCAGGATATTGTACTGGCAACTGCGGAGGAAGAAGCAGTGTAAGTATTAAGCAATTCGAGAAACCAAACAAAAAGACTTCTCGAATGGGAGCAAGTAAAAATCAAAGGGGATGACCGGGGGAAGTATTCTCATCTCCCGGTCGGAACCGATTAAGCCTGCACACATGAAAATAGAGCCAAAGATCAGGTTGCTGGAAGAGGAAGGCGCAAACCGGAAGCGTATGGTGGATTCTATTTCATGTCAGATGTTATGTTTCCTAGATGCAGTACTTGACTTTATATGGAGAAACATCAGGGAAAAGCTTTACTTTTCGTGTCGGTTTTACTAAAATATTGTCGATAACAATGTAATTGGAGGTGCTTTTATAAAATGACAAATAATGATTTAACATTGGTTCAAAAACTTTATCTTGAAGCCCTAAAAGAAGGTCGCAAAGATTCAAGTGAACTCACCAGAATAGTGCGCGATAGACTTACTGAAATTAAAGGTGGTAATAACCCCGTGGGAGCAACGGGGAGATCGCAAGCAGTGTTGGATGAACTTGAAAAAAATGACTATATTGTTGTAGTAGAGAAGAAACTATTCGGATCCAAAAAATATGATATAACAGAAAAAGGCAGAAATGCAATTAGCTAGCCTTAATAAACATTTGTCCAAGCTGGAAAAGAATTTGGATAAGATTAAGGTGATTCAGGAGAAGGGGTGCGCGGTCGAGAGTTCGCTCGGTGATGTATACCTCGATCTTAGAGACGTAGGAGCTTACCTGGAAAGAGCTCAAGCCGAAAAGAACACAAAAATAGACCAAGAATTAGCCGAAACAACTGAAAGGTATAAAAATATACTAGTAAAATTTGAATCTATTGCAGATGAAGTCGAGTTGCATGACCAAGGTATGGTCATGGCAAGCAGCAGCACTCTTCCAGAGTTCTTTTATCGTATTACCAGCCGTTACCAGGCCGTGTGGAAGATTTTTGAAAGAATGACAACCGCATTTGGAGTCGGCATGATCGGCTTCACCTTAATAGTTCCGACGGTTTTTTTGGCCGTTGGAAGCCTTCCGTTCATTCAATTTTACGGCGGAGGAATGTCTGGAATAAATGCTTTAGTATTTGCGGTGGGTGTTATTCTAGGCTTATGCGTTCATGAATTTGCCCACGGTGTTGTTCTGGCTAATAACGATATTAAAATTAAACGGGTAGGGGCGATGGCAGGTTCTATTGTTGGGGGTTTTGTAGAGGCTGACGAGACTACTTTTTTCCAGGCAGAACCCAGGGTGCACTTGAGGTTTAACGCATCCGGTATCGGAACCAATGCCTTGCTAGCCGTGATCCTGGTTATAATTGGACTTTTAATATCGTCCCAGCTGTTACTATTTCTGGCATTGGGCAGTTTGTTTTTCGGTTTTATTAACTCCTTCCCCATTAGCCCGCTGGACGGCGGATGGGTATATGAGGATTTGATCAAATTGTATCTGACTAGCAAAACAGTAAAAGGGATTTTTCTATCAGTACGGTTTGTTATTTTTTTACTTTGGATTATTCTTTTTATACGCGCAGTTATTATGTAGTATTCAATAATGCTGATTGTTTATCACCCGTCGCAAACTCATGATTTTAGTAGTGAGTTAGGCGGGTGTATTGCTCCGGGCAGTAAGGCTGGTTTTAAAGTTAGTATTATCCGAGTCGTTCCGAAACCATCCTCCTTGGGTACGAAAGATAAAAGAGAATAACAAAATATTACAATAGGAACTAATTTACTTGTTAGGCCAATATTTTGAAGGAGTTGATTCGTTTGTTGATTGTGGTGTCTTTGATTGTTTGTGGATTTGTTGCCTACATGTTATTTAATAACAAAAATATGAAAATATATAATCATTATATGAATAGAAAGAAAAAGCTTGAGGAATCCGTTAATTTCTTTTCTGCAACACAAACATATGCAAATCAAAATATGGTAATTGGCATAAATCAGGAAGAAAAAAAGATTTGCATAAGCACTATGAAAAATGGCACTCCTGTTCCTTTGGTGTATAAATTTAATGATATAATCTCTTGTGAAATTATAGAATATAAAGTTAATGATACAACTACTTCGATAAATAATCAGGTGAGAAGTCAAACAGTTGGTAATGTTCTAGCTGATAGTGTTGATAAGGTAATAGGGAATCTATCTGGAAAGGCAGCGGCAGATAGAATCAACAGAATTGATTTAAAAATATCATTCAACGATTCACAAACCCCTTTTGTTTTGGCTAATTTCCTATTTTGGGAAGTTAGCAAAGATAGCGAAGAGTATAAAACCGCATCGGAAGATGTTTCCCGTTGGTATGGTATTATTGATAACATTATTAAAAGCAGAAAGAACTTAAGTTATAATTAAATAGTCGGAATAGAGCGGTTAAGTCTGTGTAACGGTGTAAAAAAAATGAGCCAAAGACTCCGGTGTGGGTTAGCACCCTGCATTCCCGGAATTTATAACGAGGGTGGATCCACACCTAGTGCTGTGTAGAT
>JAENYG010000028.1:28001-36548 GCA_016841875.1 Syntrophomonas sp. | reverse complement strand
AATTTTATCAACAGGTCGCTTAACATCTAGCGACACTTATTGTTACAATTAACTGGCAGATAAGAAATTTCAAATAAGAGGGACATACCTGGAAAATTCATGTATTATTAAAATGAGACTTTTTATGGTATGTGAAACTTGGAGTCGTTAGGGGGCAATAGCGATGGAAAGACAAGTTGCCGTTTTTTGGGATTTAGACAATGTTTACTGGGGATTATCGAAATTCTATGGGATAAATACAGAAGAAATGATCATGCACGTTATAGATAAAATATGGGATATCTACAAAGACGATAAAGTAAGAATATTTAGCGCCTATGCAGATTTTGAGAGGGTCCCAAGGATACAGAATGAGATTCAAAGAAAAAGGGTCACTACAAAACATATTTTTGGCAGCAAGAATAGATACGATATGGTTAGAAATGCAGGCAGCATTGAATTGAGCTTAGATGCTCTTGAAACGCTGATAAAGTTCCCTGATATAGATTGTTATGCAATAACGTCAGCTGAAGATATGCTTCCTTTAATGAATAGGGTGAAATACTATGGAAAAAGTGTTCATTTGTTTTTTTTAGAGGCATTTGAGGCGAATAGTTCGCTATTGAATTATGCAGATGAAGCTATATCGCTTGAAATGTTGTTAGGTTTGGATCCGAAAAAAATTGGCTCAACAGATATGGAATCACTTGTTCTTCAGGGAGTTTCTTTAGTGAGTAGTTTTTATATGCGAAATTCCGAAAAACCCAGAATGTATCTCGGCAGGGAATTCTTTATCACGGAAGCCATGACGGTCCTGAAAATCACCAGGCAAAATGCAATTGACCTATTAGAATTGTGCTTGAATAAAGGTTATCTATCTATTACTCTCACTGAAGACATGCGTGAAAAAGTAATTATTCCTACAGCGGTGTAACAAACTCTCCTACAAATAGTCACATGTAAACTACTCGTTCTCCAGGAACAAGCAGTTTTCTTTTTACCCTCAATTTCTATAAGGTGCCATAATTTATGGGGCCGGATGAGAAATTTTGCTTGTTTTATGTCTTTATACTTCATGGCAGCCCATATCATATTTCCAGCCAAAATCGTCATGATAAATCATCAGCCTGCTCATCCCCCCATCAATAGTTTGAGTTCACTGCTATCACCTTTCTATATGAATAAGCTGATCACTGCCAGCTTACTAGCCCTTCAAAAAAACTTGCTTCTATAAAAGAATATAGCAGATGATGGCTGCTATAAAAATGATTAGTTCGGTGCAAAAGTTAAACTAATTAATTATCAAAAATTTTCCGAAAATCATACTTGCAATTACAGCTAAAATATAATAAATTAGCTAATATAAGGAAAATACTCCGGGTGCCCGTATACGGGGTAAAAGGGAATCAAGGTGCAAGTCCTGAACGGTCCCGCTACTGTAACCGACGAGTCTGGCCTAATAGTCACTGGGTTTAACCTGGGAAGGCTGGCCAACAGGCGTTGAGTCGGAAGTCAGGAAACCTGCCTGGAAGTATTAGGTATATTGAGGATGATGGAAAAGTTCTCGAGCTGTTTTGGCTCGAGAACTTTTTGTTGTTCGCCCTGCATGGGCATAGTCTAACGGGTGAAAGTCCCTAACACACCCTGATAGTGGGAAGTGTACAGCCAAAGACAAGGGTGTCCGCCGCGAGACGGAATCTGAAGGAAGTCGGATGGCAAATCTCTGGCCTGACGGACAGAAATCACATAGAAGGCATGGCATATCGGGTAAGGTTGCAACACAAACTGAAGCCCAATAACTATCCGAAGGTATGCTGTGTAAATGTGGCAGGTATATGGAGTGAAAGACTATGCGCCTTAACGGGGGAGATCTGCATGGTACGCTCTGCATAGCGATAAAATATTCGCTACTTAGTAACCTTTATCACAAGGTAAAGCTGAACATGCAGAAGTCAGTTCGAGTCGTAGTATCGAAGAAGTTAGTGAAAGCTAATGGAGAAAAGGGCTCGACGGTTGCAGTAAATTAGACATGGTTTACTAAAATAACGAAGATAGCAGTTGCTCGAAAGAGGTTGCTTATCTGAAAGTAGGTTGGAAACCGATGACAAAAGATAAGAACGCTTAGTTATTGAAGATAAACCACGCACGGCATACGCCAAATTTACTAAAGCCGAACCGCCGCTTGCGGAACCGCATGAGCGGTGGTGTGAGAGGACGGGGGTTAGTCACCCCCTCCTACTCGATTGACATAAGGAGGAGGTTTTACAAGTGATACTGTTAAGTAAGACTTTAGCAGGAATAGGCGATGTAGACAGGGAAGCAGGAGAGCAAGCTCAGAAGAGGCTGGACAGTCTTACCAAACCACCGGGAAGTCTGGGTATTTTGGAAGAAATCGCAGTACAGCTGGCTGCCATTCAGGGAAAGGCCATACCTGTTCTGGGGCAGAAAGTGGTTATGGTAATGGCCGGTGACCATGGAGTAGTGGAAGAAGGGGTTAGTGCTTTCCCGCAGGAGGTAACCCAACAGATGGTAATCAATTTTTTGAATCATGGTGCAGCAATAAATGTCCTATCTAATCAAGCCGATGCCAGAATTGTAGTAACCGATGTGGGTATAAAAGGCGCAGCTATTGAACACCCGGAATTAAACATTCGTAAAGTCAGGCCGGGTACCAGGAATATGGTTAAAGAAGCTGCCATGACGGAAGAAGAAGTAACAGCTGCAGTTGAAGTGGGCATAGAGATGGTTGATCGAGAAATCGATAAGGGAGCCACTATAGTGGCAACCGGTGAGATGGGAATAGGAAATACGACTCCCAGTTCAGCAATACTGGCTTGCCTGACTGGTAAAGACCTGGATCTTATAACTGGCCGGGGAACAGGAGTAGACGATGAAGGGTTAATAAGAAAACGAGAAGCTATCCAGAAGGCCTTGGAAATAAACCGTCCTAATGCTGAAGAACCATTGGATGTATTGAGAAAAGTTGGAGGTCTGGAGATCGCAGCTTTAACCGGCGTGATTCTCGGGGCCGCGGCCAGGAAAGTGCCGGTAGTATTGGATGGTTTTATATCAACCACAGCAGCTCTGCTGGCTCATAAGCTGAACAGTCATTGTCAGTATTACATGATCGCTTCCCATCTATCCCAGGAGCCCGGGCATAGAATCTTGCTGGAGGAAATGGGCCTGAAACCAACCCTGCAGCTTGATTTGAGATTGGGGGAAGGAACCGGGGCGGTTCTGGCCTTTAACCTGATAGAAGCTGCTGTTAAGATAATCAGCGAAATGGCTACTTTCGAGGAAGCCGGGGTCAGCAATAAAGAATAATCAAGATAGGGTTACGGATGGTAGATTCTCCGCTACAATGATAGATAAAAAGACTACTGAAGGAGGTCATCTATGGCTGAAGTGATTATGGTGGTGGGAGGCAGCCGCAGCGGTAAGAGTTCCACTGCGGAAAGATTGGCTGACGACTGCGAGAAAAAGCTGGGCTATCCTGTAATATACATAGCTACAGGAACTATCTGGGATGAGGAATTTGCCGCCCGGGTGGAAAAACATCGCCTCAGGAGACCAACTTCATGGAAGACTATTGAAGAACCCTGTGATTTATCCAAAGTATTTAATGAACAGAGAGAGCAGCCCCAAATATATCTGCTGGACAGCCTGGGAACCTGGGTAACAAATATGATGTACAGGCAAAATGTGACGGAATTTAGTTGGGATGAGGAAAAAGAACAGGTTTTTCTAAGCCAACTGAAGCTTTTAACAGAGTCCCTGGAAAATGTGAAGGGAACTGTAATCCTGGTAGCTGATGAAGTTGGTATGGATGTAGTCCCGGCCAGCCAGGAGGGTAGGATATTCAGAGATTTAAATGGTATGGTCAACCAGGAACTGGCTGCCAAGGCGGGGCAAGTTTATATGGTAGTCTGTGGAATTACTATGAAAATTAAGTAGTTATATCAGCGGGTATCTTTATTTTGGTGATCCTGAACACTTGATTTTACTTACCGAGCTTAAGATTACGGGCTTGTATCAGGTGTAATGATTGCCATGAAGGTGAAAGCTGGATAATATAATGATTTACTGGAGGGTTAATGGTGAGTAGTCTGTTGCTGGCAATAAGCTTTTTGACTATTGTCCCGGTTTATGGAAATCGAACCGCCTGGGAAAAGGATATGGCTGATTCATTGTATTTTTATCCCCTGACCGGTTTATTGATCGGGGCATTCCTGGTTGGTGCAGCTTATCTGTCGGAGATCTTATCTCTGGGATGGGCAGGAGATGCAATTATTATCGTGGTGTGGATAATAATAACCGGAGCGCTGCATCTGGACGGCTTAATGGATTCCGCCGATGGCTTGTTCAGCGGCCGAGACCGGGAGAAAAAACTTGAAATTATGAGAGACAGCCGGGTAGGAGCGATGGGAGTCATAGCCTTTGGTGTTATTATGCTGCTGAAATTTACATTTCTGACCACCCTGTCCTATACTGATAAACTATGGGTTCTTTTAATCTCACCGGCAGTGGGCAGGTGGGCTATGGTATACGCGGTAGCATGCTTTCCTTATGCTCGTTCTGGCCCGGGTCTGGGTAATTCTTTTGGGAATATCAATGGGCCATATAAAATTATTGGTGCTTCCATCCCATTATTAATGGTAGTATTACTGCTGATGAAGGGGGAGGGGTTTCTTATAATTGCCTTAACGGCTTCGGTAGTTGTTATGATTGCCAGATGGATTGCTGGCTGCCTGGGGGGTATGACCGGTGATACCTATGGTGCCCTTTGTGAAGTTACGGAAACTTTATTTATAATCATAACCGTAATAGCCATGGCAGTAAGAACTGTGATATAAAAAAGATATATAAGAATAAGTGAAAATACATAGAAACGGGCTTGATAAAATGAAAATAATATTGTTAAGGCATGGACAGACCGAATGGAATATCCTGCAGAGGTATCAGGGGCATACAGATATTCCCCTCAACGATACTGGCCGGGAACAGGCGGAAAGAGCAGCTCTATACCTGCTGCAGAATGAGGAAGTTCAGACAATATACTGCAGTGATTTATCTCGAACCCGTGAAACTGCTGAAATAGCAGCTGATAAACTTAAACTGCCGGTTTATTATGATGTCCGCTTGAGAGAAGCTTCTTTTGGGATCTGGGAAGGGATGACCTTCAGTGAAGTGTACGAAAAATACCCGGAGGAGTTTAATAAATGGTATCAGGATATCTGGAAATATAAAATGCACCAGGGGGAGACTTTTTCGGAAGTATGGGAAAGAGTTTTCATGGCCACCAGGGAGATTACTGAACGGCATAATGGTACCGTGCTGGTGGTTACTCATGGGGGAGTTGTTAAAACATTTCTAAATTATATAGATCACTCGGTAGACATATGGAAAACAGGTGTTGATCCGGGCTCAATGACCTTTGTTGAATTTGAAGACGGGAACTACAGGCTGTTAAAAGCCGGCTTACTTGTTTAGTTTATCAGGGATGGGTTGAATTATGAATAATTTTAATCATCAATTGGGGATATTTTCGTGGTTTGGATTTGTAATGCCCCTGCCCAAAAGATTGGAACTCATTAAAAAAGCGGGCTTTGATGCAGCTACCATCTGGTGGGAAGATGAAATCGGTTCTCCGAAAATCAAGAAAGAAAAGATGCCGAACATAGTGAGGGAATCCGGTTTGATTCTGGAGAATATTCATGTTCCCTATGATGATGCAGATGATTTATGGAGTGAATCAAAGACCTTGCGGAACAAAATAGTATACCGGCATATAGAATGGCTTAATGATTGTGCTGAGCTTGATATACCAGTAATGCTCATGCACATTATAGATCGGAACTTCCTGCCTGACCCTAATAAGTGGGGAATTGAAAGTCTTAGTCGATTATTAAAAGCTGCGGAGGACCTGGGGGTAAAGATAGCCATAGAAAATACCGGCAGTGTAGATTATATCGATTATGTTTTGAGGGATCTGCTATCTGATCATCTGGTGTTCTGCTATGATAGTTCCCATGACTTCATATACAGTAAGGAAAAAGCAGCTATATTAAAAAAACAGGGCCAAAGACTGAAACATCTGCACCTGTCAGACAATGACCTGGCAGAAGACCGGCACTGGCTGCCGGGAGAAGGAATAATTGATTGGCAGCAGTTAAGCAATGCATTTCCGCGGGATACATATAAAGGGAATATCACCCTGGAAGTCTATCCAGGAGTGGAGGATATTATAAGCTCGCCGCAATATTTTATTGAGAAAGCTTACCGGAGTGCATTATGGGTTAGAGATATACTTACTGGATTCAATTAAACGAAAGCACAGATGTTCTCTGATCCACTAATTATCACCTCCTTCAGCTAGCGGTTAAATATTTACTTATTTCATCTATTTCGATATGGTTTAGCAGCGAAAATCAATTCTTTTTTATCCCTGGAACTTTCCATACGTAAATCTTCGCCAAACTCAATAAGATAGGGCAAACGATCAAGGGTTCTCCTTTTTGTCCAATTCAAGAACAAGTGACCAATTATGGGGATATTAGCTAGTTTAGCCAACACCCAGGTAGTGGTTTCTCCTTCTACTGAGATTGGAATTATCTGCAGGCGATCTATTTCGTTAATGTTAGAAAGAGACACTAAATCCTGATTGATTTTAAAGATTATTTCTGGAACTTTGAATCCTACAACAAATAATTCCTGTCCCTGCTTTTCTCCGACTTTAAAAATTTTTCTGCTGTTTTCCAATTCAAGATCTGCAAAATAAGGACAGCTGCAGACTGGTTGATTTAAATAACCTGATGCAACTGCCAGTGTTTCAAATACACCTGTTTTACCAACCAATAGTAATTTCATTGCTTTATCTCTCCCTGTTTCGTATATTCCATACCAACAAGTGAGCAGAGGGCAGGATATGCTTGTCTTAAGCCCCTTATTACCAGAGGACGCCCGAGAAATGGAAGCGAAACAGAACGGGATAGCCATCCCCCGATTCTCAATACTGTGTTTACATACTGGGAAGTGCTTAAAAACACGTATTGATTAGAAATGCCCTGTATGCCCGCCATGTCATCCAGCAAATTTCCCAGATGAGAATCTTTGGTTCCCAGCGCGTAGATTTCATTTCCATTAAGGTCTGTGCCCATATGTTTGATCTTACCGAAATCTTCGGGCACAGTTTTATCAAGATAAGGCATTTCCATAAAAGTATCTCTATCGGGTAGATTATCAGGCTTGAGTTTCCCCACATGGAGACAGGCCGCAGTAACTGATGTATGACTGCCGCCGTAGTCAAAATATACAATCCGATTAATAAGAAAAGCCTCCTTTTCTACGCTACTCCGCCCAGTTCCGTTTTTTCATATTGTTTCAACCTCTTGCACATGTCATTTTAAGGATTCCTATTATCCTTGATGGTAGTAGGACCAAAACTTACTGGCATTCTACTTCCAATTCTAGAATGTGCAGCAGGGCAATATTTCATACCCGAAATGCAGCTTTATCTGCAGAAAGATTCGCAGAGTGACAAGCATGTGTTCACTCATAAAAACCGATTCAAATTTTTAAAATTGCAATCTGTGATGATGTAAGGGGAATAACTGTTAAATTTTACCTTGACAAATAATACTAATTATTATAATAATAAATTAGCCAAAAGTCCCTAGATGGATAAGACAAAGGTATTATAACAATTAACCCCAAGGAGGAAACATTGAAGTGTGATCTTTTATTGGGCACTACGATCACATGGAGTTACTAGTGCAACCGGCCTCGGATTCAAGGCCGGTTTTTGTGTTTTTAAAATAAAATATTTAAGTGAGGGGATTAGAGGATGAAAGAAACAAGAGGTTCTATATTCAAAACTTTCCCGGTGGTGCTGGTCGCTGCTGTTTTTATGTTGCTTTTCTGGGCTCTCCCTGCCTTTGCAAGTGACGAGAATGATGGAAGCAGTCTGTCCGAAAGTACCAGTACCATTACGGCTGCTGATACTGACTATTCAAAGGCCGAGACAGAATCATCTGACCCGGAGCCCTCATTTATAGAACCATCTGCAACAGAACCCTCTGATACCGATTCGTCTTCGACCCAAGTAGCTGAATCAGAATCATCTTCTACAGATTCCTCCCTTACAGATAATGAATCATCTGACCTCACTGAGCCATCAAGTACAGATTTCCAGGTTTCAGATACACTCCAAGAAGAATCCTCAACAGTAGAATCTTCTGACCAAGATACTGTGGCAGCAGAACCAACTGCTGATGAAAGTACCCTCACCGATACAGGAACAGTCGAAACGGGATCGACCGTTGGCGAGCCGGTGGCAGCAGAACCAACTGCTGATGAAAGTACCCTCACCGATACAGAAACAGTCGAAACGGGATCGACCGTTGCCGAGCCGGTGGCAGCAGAACCAACTGCCGGTGAAAGTACCCTCACCGATACAGAAGCAGTCGAAACGGGATCGACCGTTACCGAGCCGGTGGCAGCAGAACCAACTGCTGATGAAAGTACCCTCACCGATACAGAAACAGTCGAAACAGGATCGACCGTTGAGCC
>JAENYG010000028.1:0-27901 GCA_016841875.1 Syntrophomonas sp. | reverse complement strand
ATGAAAGTACCCTCACCGATACAGAAACAGTCGAAACAGGATCGACCGTTGAGCCGGCGACAGCAGAACCAACTGCTGATGAAAGCACCATCACCGATACAGAAGCAGTCGGAACAGAATCGACCGTTGAGCCGGTGACAGCAGAACCAACTGCTGATGAAAGCACCATCACCGATACAGAAGCAGTCGAAACAGGATCGACCGTTACCGAGCCGGTGGCAGCAGAATCAACTGTTACTGATGCTACCCTCACAGATACAGGAATGCTTGAAACAGAGCCGACAGTCATCGACCAGGAAAGCATTATAGATTCAACCCTGGTCGACCCGGATGGATATGTTTACGATGCACTTACAAAAACTGTCATATCCGATGCGACGGTCAGTTTATACCAGTGGCAAACTGATCCGGTAACCCAGACCAGAAATAAGGTTGAGTATACCAATGCATATAATGTGGGCAGTGATACTACTACGGATGAAAACGGTTATTATTCGTTCCTGGTGGAGGCGGGAGAATATCAGATCGAGGCCAGTGCTGATAATTATCTCTCCTATGCAATGGATTTCACCCAGGAGATAGATGAGACCACATTTCTCTTACCCTTGCATCAGATCGACTTCTACCTGGCACCCAGGTATGAATTGGATGTGAATGGCAATCCTATACTGATTGGTGGTAATCCAATTGATACCGGGATCAGCTCCGGCTGGGCCAGTTTTGATGGCGATGTCACCATAGATGAGGATTTGATTTATCCGGGCTGCGATTTGAATATTGAAGCAGCCAATAGCGATGATCCATTTGACAGTATCACGGTGGCGGACAATGTTGTGCTTTCCACCCGGGTGCTGAGCAGTGGAGATGATGACTATGAGAATGATTACTCGCGCGGCGACTCGGGCAATATCACCCTTACCGCACCATCTATAAATATCGGTACCGGAGCCATGGTTCTGGCCCATGCTGTCAACTGGGGGCCTACAACATATGAAACCGGGGATATCACCTTTACTGCTTACGATATCGGCGGCGTCGATGCCTTTGATGTTTTCATAGCCAATACGGACAGCACTGATACCGAAATCAATATCGGTTCTAATGCCGTAATCAAAGGTGATCTGGTACAGCTTTTTGCCACCTCTGATAATACCGTGGTATTTGATGAAGATGAAACCAATGAAGATTCACTGTTAGACCAGGGAATCCATACCGGCATCGAGTTTCTTGAAGACTTTGATCTCATCGGCGGGGTAGCAATTTCAGAAGCTACTGCCAAAATATCCATTGGGGAAGGCAGCCAGATTACAGCAGATACCTTCAATGCGGTATCCGAAACCCGCATAAATGCATCCATCTCCCCCCTGGGATTGGGTGCCGGAGTGGCTGTGGCGATAGGAAATGCCACCGCCGAGGTTACAGTAGACGGCAATATCACCACCACGGGTGATTGTTATTTGAAAGCCAAGACCGACAATACCATCCAGTCGATTGCTAGTGCCAGCTCCGTAGCAGGTGGCGTAGCTTTCGCTGTGGCAGTAAGCGTGTTGAATACTGATTGTACTGTGCAGGCCAGTTCCACCTCAGATCTGGATGTTGGCGGCACCCTCACCCTGGAAGCGGAAACCATCGATCGGAATTACACCATGGCCCGCTCCAAAACCGGAGACGACGGCACACTGGGAACAGCCGTGGCAGTATCCTATGAGAATGGAAATACCAGTGCGTTATTGGACGGCTGGGCGGATGCCGACGGGGATATCAATGTTAAGGCCTCGATGACCAAAGAGCCCATCAATATAAGCAAACTGTTCGGCTCGGTTCCGTCATCAGGAACCGGGGTTATGGCTTCAGCCGGGGTAAATGCCAATTCATGGGGTGATGTGGCAGATGACACGCAGCTGGCAATTACAGGCAAGGTTAAAACCTTTGTCACTACCAAGGTGAAGAACCTGGTATCCAGCAAGTCATCAGAACAACAGCAGGACGGGCAGAAGACCCAGGGACAGACTAGACCCTTTGAACTGGCGGCAGCGGTAGCCGTCTGTATGGATACTAATAATGTGACCGCTCGGATCGGTAATCCAGACAGTGTTGATCCAATCTCACCCTGTGATCCAGCCACAGTGAAGTCCAGAGGGGCTATCATGGTTTATGCCTGTGCCGAAAGCCAGCCTTACGTCTACTCGAGTGCTTCCATTTCCGAGCCGGAAGGAGCACCTCAGCCACCCGCCGGCGGGTCTTCCGGCGGCGGCACCCAGTTCGCCGGTTCAGCTGCAGTAACCGTTGGTCTGTATGATAACTATGTCCAGGCTTATATTGCTGAAGACGCTTCTGTAGATGCTGCCCAGGATTTAATCGTCAGGGCAGAAGCTTTAAACGATTGGGAATTTTCATATTTAGTCAGCGCCGCCCAGGATTTATATAAAGCTTACCTGGGATTGGGCGGGTCTCCCACCTTCATCAGCAGCGATGGCACTGTTTACGTCCAGACCGGTAATGTGGTCCTGGTGGAAGACAGCCACACCGCGGGCGGAGAAGCCGGCCATTATTACCTGTATACTGCTGACGGCAGCGGCAATCCCTTCAAGGAACTGCTGACCCTGAGTGAGGTGGATTTTACCGAGGCCAAGTGGGTTGACCTGGGGTCACTGGAACAGTTGTATTCAAGTGATGGCGAAAAGACCTGTAACCCCGGAGATATGGTCGAAGTGGTAGAAGGACATACTGCAGGCGGAGAAGACGGACATTTATATAAATACGTAGGGCTTGTTCCTTACACTGACGTACTATCAGAGGTAGATTATACCACGGCAGACTGGGAAGATCAGGGCGCTGCCTGGCAGTACCGGAGTTCGGAGTTTGTTAGGACACTTAGCCTTTATGCAAACAGCTGTTTTGGTTTGGACAATTACGTGTTCAACAGTATGACCCAGAGTACTGCCAAAGGGGCCAAAGTCAGTATCTGCGGTGCGGTAACCGTTCTCGATCTGGATGGCACGGCCCATGCTTACATTGCCGAAAACGCTCTCATCAACCAGGATACCGACCCGCTTTATCGCACCGGAGCGCAGCAGGTGGCTGTGGAGTCCAAAGTAGTAAACGAAACCATGCACATGGGTGGAAATGTCGAGCTGCCAGGCATTGGCGGGGAAGGTACCAGCTTTAAAATAAAGGTTAGTACTGGAGGCAGCGGAGTCGGCGGCGATACCGCCGGGGTTGGCGGTACCGTGGTGATCATCACCTGTGATAATGAATCGACCGCAGAAATCAAAGACGGGGTAGTGCTTTATGGTGACAACCTGCGGGTAACGGCTGACAATAAAAACTTTATCATAACGCTGGCAGCATCGGGTGGCGAGTCGGGGACCTTTGGTTTCAATGGGACTTTCTCCCTCATCAAGATGAACAACAACACCCTTGCCATCATCGATAACGGTGCGCGGGTGGATGTTGGAGATTTAATTATTCCAGGCACCAGTAGCAGCCTGCTGGTTCGTGCCAATGACGATTCCTTTGTCGTTACCATCTCTGGCGGTGTGGCCATGGCCAAAAGTGTTGGCATAGGTGCCTCCATAGCAATAAATGAAATCGTTCGAGACACCGAAGCTGCTATCGGGAATCCTATGGATCTGTTATCTGAACCGATTAGTCCGACATGGACGATAACCGCCGATGGCCCAATTTTGGTGGAGGCCGTCAACGATGGTTATATAGGTTCATTCGCGCTGGCGGCCGCAGTAGTTAAAGAAAAAACTCCAGATGATAAGAAGAAGGAAGCCCCGGAGGGCGGAGGAAGTTTCGGTCTCGGTGCTTCAGCGGAGGTCGTTCTCAACGAAGTTAAGGATGATGCCCTGGCATATATCCATGATGCGGCCTTACAATCTACCGAACTGGTTATTTCGTCCAAGAATCGAACCAAGATTCTGGCTGCTGGAGGGTCAATGGCTATTGTGACCACCAAAGGCACTTCAGTCGGGTTGGCGGGCTCGTACGCGCAGAATACTATTAATAACCGAACGAAGGCTTTTACAGATAATTCAGACCTGGCACTGTCCGGGGACTTCAAGGCCGAAGCAGATGCCGGCGAAAAAATCTTCTCTTTCGCCGCCAGTGGAGCCGCATCGACCAGTTCCAACAGTGTCAGTGTCGCAGGACAGGTTAGTATAAACTCGATAAGCAGCGCCACCGGCGCCTCAATATTAAACCAGTCCAATATCGTGGCATCCAATGTAACTCTGAATGCCACGGATAGTTGCAAAATCCTGGCCATCGCCGGGGCCCTCGCCTACGGCGGCAAGGGAGGGGTTGGCGCAGCGGTTGCCCTTAATGACATCCCGTTGACCGACCGCAATACTGTAACATCTTCTATAGAAAATTCCGATGTGGAGGCCAGTGGCTATATCGATATGGATGCTGCTTCAGAGAACCAGATCTTTGCCATCACCGCAGCCCTGGGGGCCAGCAAAGAGGGAATGGCAGCTGCAGCTTCGGTTTCCATTAATACCATCTCCACAGATGTCAATACATATATAATAGGTAAGAAGTCGACCGGTGTTCTGGCAGACGGTGATCTGACCATGGACGCCCTGGATACTTCATCGATCTTCTCCATATCTGGTGCGGTAGCGCTTTCAGGCCAGGCCTCCCTTGGGATTGCCGTAGCCTACAATGAGATAGACAATACCGTCAAGACCTATGTTGGTGACAATACCTATGTATCCACACCAGCCTCTTTCCAGGCCAAGGCGGATTCCAATGCTGATATCAAAACCATCGCGGTGGGCGGTGGCTACGGAGGCAAATTGTCCCTGACTGGTTCCATTGCCATAAATAACATCAACAACGATGTGCTGGCATACATCAGTGACGCAACGGTCTCCGCAGATACCGGCGTTCTCCTGGATGCCAGCAACGACTCCGACATCAGTGCTATTGCCGGTGCCATCGGGGCGTCATCCCAGGTAGCGATCGGTGCGGCGGTGGCTGTTAACAACATCGGTTGTACCTCTGATGCCAGTGATACTGAGGATGGCGACGGAAATGATACTGGAACCCAGGTGACAGTGACCAGCACCAGTCCCACTGGAACCAAGAGCTATATTAATAACTCCAAGGTGACTTCCAGCGGGGGACCGGTAACGCTGACTGCTGTTTCGGAGTCGACTATTAAGAATATAACGGTTGCGGGTGGCTTCTCCGGTAAGGTAGCAATCAATGGTGCGGTGTCGGTCAATAACATCTATACTGATACCGAAACATTTATCAAAGACTGCCCGGGCAATATCGATCCCGATCTGGCCAAAGGAGTTATCGCCCAGGGGGATGTTTCCCTGGACAGCACAGATAATTCGGCTATCAGCGCCATCACCTGCAATATTTCCATCGCAGGAAGCGCCGGGTGCGGAGCAGCCGTTGCCATCAATAATATCGGCAAAAACTCATCTGCTAACCTGGTAACTGCTTCCATCGAAAACTCCAAAGTGATATCCAATAATGGTAAAGTGGGCTTATCTGCAACCTCCAATACCTTTGTCTTTAACATCACCGCCGGGGCTGGCGCAGGCGGAACTGCCGGCGTGCAGGGTTCCGTATCCGTAAACAATATCTATAATGAAATCACTGCCCAGATCTCTACGGAATCTGTGGTAAAAGCACAGGATGACATTAGTCTTACTGCTCAAACACTGGAGAGAAAAGACGCTCCGCTGGGCGTTATGCAGGTTGAAGACGATGATACCACCGTTAGTTCCTATGATGCTGACGGCAGCGACGACGCGCGAGACTTCACCTCTATCCAGTCGCTGGCCGGGGCCATTGCCGGCGGGGGAACAGCCGGGATTGGGGCAGCAGTAGCAACCAACAATATCGCCAATTCCATATATGCCAGGATCACTGATTCCACTGTGACTTCTAATGAGGGTAATATAACCCTGGCGGCAATGTCTGCTGCCAGTATCGAGACCATATCAGCAGCCATAGCAGGCAGTGGAGAGTTCTCCCTGGCAGCCGGGGTTTCCACCAACAATATTAATAATGAAGTTTTAGCTTATATTTATAACAGCACCGTAACTTCCTACAACAGTGCTGCACCACCGGAAGGAGAAATGTACGGCGTGATCCTGACCGCAGAGGACACTTCAATGATCAATTCCTTCTCCGGGCAGTTTAATTTCTCCGGAACCGCCGGGATAGGAGCTGCCATTGCGGTAAATGAAATCGATAATACAGTCAAAGCATATACCCAGGATTCGACCATAACTACTTTAAGTTCTCTTACTCAAGAAGCATCCTCCACCGCGGTTATCAAGACCATCGCAGCCGGGGGCGGTGTCAGTCAATACCTGGCAGCCACAGGTTCAGTGGCCAAGAACACGGTGAGCAATGACGTTTTAGCATACATAACCGGCTCCACGGTCTCCGCCGATAAAGGCGCAGCAATTACATCCAGCAATGACTCGGAAATCGGTGCCGTGGCTGGGGCAGTCAGCATTTCCATAGGTGGATCGATTGGTGCTGCAGTGGCCATCAATGATATCGGATGTGCTTCCAATGAGGAAGACAGTGACGATGGCCAGGGTAATGACACTGGTACCCAGGTCAATATAATCAGTACTAATCCTACCGGGACCAAGAGTTATATCGAGAATTCAAAGATAATATCCACTGGCGGAGCCATAGCCCTGTCTGCTGTTTCCAACTCCGAAATCAAAGCGGTGGCAGCGGCCGGGGGTGGCGGGTTCGTAGCAGTAAACGGAGCGATCACGCTAAACAATATCTATACGGACACGGAAGCTTATATCAAGGGTTGCCAGGATGATCTGGAACCTTCCGAGAAATATGTTACTGCTGACGGAGATATAACCATCAGTGCGACGGATAATTCCGCGGCCAGCGTTATCGCCGGGAACGTGTCGGTTGGTATTGCCGGTGCCGGGGCTGCCGTCAGCACGGTGAACATCGGCAGTGACACCGGGCGCAACAAGGTGAGGGCTTATATCGAGGACTCGCAGGTTAGCTCCGACAACGGCGCGGTAACCCTGGAGGCTACTTCCAGCGCCTTTATCTTCAACATTGCGGCCGGCGTCAGCGGAGGCGGGGTCAGCATTCAGGGATCTGTGGCCGTCAACAATGTTTACACCGATATCGCTGCCCTGATTAATAACGGTTCACAAGTAACAGCTAAAAATGATGTCTCCCTGAGTGCACTTTCCCAGAAGCGGGAGACTATAAAGCAGGGTATGCTGCAGGCCGATGACAGTGACCAAGAAGTAAGTACCTTCGATGGCAACACCACCGACCAGGACGATGATGATCAGACTACCAGCCATACCTTGAACACCATCCAGTCCCTGGCAGGCGGGGTAGCCGGCGGCGGCATCGGTGGACTAGGCGCTGCAGTTGCCACCAATAATATTGCCAACATTATTGAAGCCGGTATCGCCAATTCTACAGTGACTTCCGACGAGGGCAACGTAGTACTGACCGCCGACTGCCAGGTGACCCTGGAGACCGTCTCGGCAGCCGTTGCTAATGGCAGCACCTTTGCACTGGCCGGTGCAGTCTCCTTGAACAATATCGACAACCAGATCCTGGCTTATGTCACCGGCAGTGAGGTCACTTCCAATAACACCAGTGATGAAATTCTTGAAGATAAAGCAGTACCTGGGATTACCATACAAGCGATCGACTCTTCCACTATCAGGTCGATGGCCGGACAGCTCAGCATCTCCAGCTCAGCCGGTATCGGAGGGGCAGCGGCCTATAACGAAATAAACAATACGGTAAAAGCCTTCGTGGACAAGGGCACCAATGGTTCAGTTCTGAATACGTCCGGCAGCATTATAATACTAGCATCTTCCGTATCTACTATAGATTCAATCTCAGCCGGCGGCAGCTTTTCCTGCGGCGGTTCTGTAGCCGGGTCAGTTTCCATCAACCTGATTGGAAACGATACGGAAGCATATATTATACACTCCACTGCCAACGCCGATGATAATATTTACCTGCTGGCTGATTCGGAGAGTACTATTAACGGGTGCGGCGGCGCAATGGCCGGCGGGCTGGTTGGTGTAGGAGCGGCCGTTGTGGTCAATACCGTAGAAAATAATACCCGGGCTTATGCAGACCATGCAGCTATCAAAGCGCTGGGCACCGGGGATGAACTGAATATTAAATACTGGACAGAAACTGGAACTGAAAGCAACGACGGTTTACTCAAAGGCCTGGCCATTATCGCAGACAGCGATGATGTAATAACCATGTACTCAGGTGCCCTTTCCGGAGGTATGGGAGCAGTTTCAGGCCAGGTATCTGTTAACAAGGTAGCAGACCTGACCGAGGCCTATATCACCTCATCTAATGTAAACACCACAGATCAATATGGCGAACTGGTAAAAGTTATTGCCCATCAGGGAACAGACGTTGACATATACGCCGGCGGCTTGGCCATCGGCGGTACAGCTATCGGTGCGGCCGTTGACCATACCTCTATCCTTAACCGGACGGCAGCATTTATTTCCAATGCAGATGAATCTGGAAATGATACCACCAACGTGGACCCGGTGGTATATGCAAAGGGTGTGGAAGTCAAGATAGTCACGAAGGAAGATGTGGATACCTTCATTGCCGGTGCAGCAGTGGCAGGGGGAATATCTGTATCTGGTTCAGCATCAGTGGTGGACATTGATTGTACCAATGACGCTTATATAAAAGCATCGGATATTTTCTCCAATGGAGACTTGTCCGTCCGTGCTTTCGATACCGCAGATATCAATACTACTACCGGCACCGTTTCTCTCTCCGGGTTTGCAGGAGCCGGGGGAGCAGTGGCAGTGAACAGCATAACCAACCAGACCAAAGCTCAGGTCATCGGATCTGACTTGAATGCCACTGGGGCTATTGAGGTGAAAGCAAAGACCGACGATACAATAACTACTCTGGTAGGTACTGCAGGAGTAGGTGTTTGCGGCGGATTGGCCGGAGCGGTTTCAGTGAACAGCATCGACGCCACCACCGAGGCGGTGGTTGGTTCCGGCAGCGTTAGATCCACCATCAACCAGAATGCCGATTACAAACCGGGTGGATTATTTGCTCCGACTGCGACCCAAACAGTAACGATCCAGGCAGACAATACATCCACTATCGACAATACCGGAGGAGCTTTAGCGGGGGGATTATACGCCGGGGTTGGGGCCACCATTGATGTGGCCAGCATTAAGAACCGGACCGTAGCCCGCATTGGAACCGGCACCAAAATATACGCCAAGGGCAACGTAAATATAGAGGCCCTTTCAGATAAGACCATTCTTTCATCAACCACGACCATAAGCGGCGGCCTGATCGGTATCAGCGGAGCTATTTCCGTAATCTCCATTGGTTCTGCTGCTGACAGCAGAGCAGGAGAGGAATTCAACCGGGATAACGATGGTGATTCCCTGATGCAGCAACTGACCGGAGACATTGGAATAAATTCGTTGTCGGTCTCCAATGATGGCACTGCTCAGAGAGCTAATGGTAAAGTAAGCGGCCTGGCAACACCCGACCTGGACGCACAACTCAGTACCACCCAGGATAACAGCAGCAAGATCACTGCAGCCTATATCGAAAGTGCAGCCGGCACATCATCCCGGGCAGTAATTGTCTCAGACGGAGATGTGATGATCAAAGCCAGTAACAAAAGCTATATCAAGTCTGAACCCGGTCAGGCCGGAATCGGATTGGCTGCTATAGGCGCTTCGATAGGGATTGTCAATACCAATGAAATCACCAGGGCTTATATAGGTGACTACGGCTATATCCGGGCAGCTAACCTCACTGTCAATGCCGAGTCCAATGAAATCGCCATGGTAGATGGAACGTCAGTAGTTGGCGGTATGTTGATGGGAGTTGGGGCCAACATAGCCCGGGTCACCATCAATCCGGAAGTAACCGCCTATACTGGCAGCTACTCCGATATCTCTACCCAGGAAAATATTGAGATAACCGCCACGGTAGTTCCAAAAACCTCTGCTACCATGGACGGCATAGCGGTTTCCGCAGGTGTGGGTGTCGGCGTCTCAGAAGCCACTGCCCAGGTGAACCCGGTGGTTACCGCCTATATAGGAAACAACAGCAGCATCGTGGCCGGGTCCCAGCCCATGACCGGCAACCCGATCCTGACCTTCAGCACTGCGGCGATCCTTTCCGGAACGCCGACCCTGGAGTTTAAAAATAACAACGCAGCCTTAACGGGGAATCCGAGTTTGACCTTAACTCCCGATGCCACCAACGGAGATACCATTACCCGCAGCGCGGGGAGCTGGCTCACGGACAGCTTCCAAATAGGGGATTATATTCGGGTGAGCGGCACTTCCTCAAACAATGGAATATACCAGGTAGCATCGGTTTCAGCCGCAACGCTGCAACTGGTTGATAAAGGGGAATTAACCAGTGAGACTATTAACAGCGGTGCCCAGGTTTATACGGGTGAGCCTCCCACCATCACCCGCAGTTCCGGGAACTGGAACAGTGAAGGATTCTACGCCGGCCAGTTGATCAATGTCACCGGTACGGCTAACAATAATGGATACTACGAAATCTGGGATATTAGTTCCAACGGACTGGTCATGTACCTGGACAGCAGTGAGAGCCTGGTATATGAATCCGTCACAGCGGGGCCCGGCGGAGCTGCTATTAGGGGAGAACTCAATGACCGCATTGGCAGGAGTACCGGAAGCTGGATTAATGACGGGTTTGAAGCCGGTCAGACCATAAGGATTGCCGGTACCACATGCAATGACGGTTCCTATGTGGTAAACTCGGTTTCGGCTGACGGAAAATACTTGATACTGGAAAGCGAGGATGAATTCATTCCTGAAACGGCCACCAATGTGATTATAACCATTCCTGATCTTATCGCTTCAGAAGTAACGGTAAATGCGCGGCAGTTCATACCCGCAACCGGCAATACGGCTGCAGCAGATGCTTTTGGGTGCAGCGGAGGCATCCTCTTTGGCTATAACTCCACCCAGGCGACGGCCGATAACAACAGTACGGTGAAAGCCTATGTTGGTCAGGACAGCATATTGAATGTGGCTGGTCTGGTAGATATCAACGCCTTTGCTTTCAGTAAAACAAATGCTAACGGTGATGCATATAACGGAGGCCTTCTGGCATTTGGAAATAATTTTGTTCAAGCCAACTCAGACAATACCACTCAGGCTTACTTGAATTCCGGAGTGGATGTGGAAGCACTGGAACTTAGAGTGACAGCCTACGAAAACAGCAACAATAACGCCTCTGCCAAAGCAGGTGCCGGCGGCATTGTGGCAGGCATGGGAGCCGAAGCCAGCACCAGCACCACAAGTTCTACTACGGCCAGCATTGGCAGCGGCAATAATATCAAAGTGGAACAGGTTCTCCTAACTGCTGATCATACCGCCAATTTTAATTCCAAGGTTAGTACGATTACTGTTTCAGCGGTAGATACCGGCGGTGGTGACGCTGACAATCAGGTAAATGCCAGTGTAGCCGCTAACATAGGAGATAATACCAATATTGAAGCCTACAATATCAATGTCGGCGCCAGCAACCGTTCTGTTAAAAACTGGTTGTCAGGAGGCGCCTATAATGCCGATTCAATTTCCGGAGGTCTGGCCAGTATACCGGCCATCAAGAGCAATACCGATATCAGCCACACTACGGCCATCAACGTGGGCACCAATGCATCTCTGAAGGTGATCGGCGACCGGTTTAACCCGGGCGCCCTGACTCTTAGCGCATTAAACAGTGTTTATGCCCGGGATAAAGTGAAATTAAACTGTGCCGGGGCTGTTGCCTGGGCCAGAGCCGAATCCATCGTTAATGCTGATGCTCTTGATGCTGATGTAACTATCGGTGCAGGCGCCGATCTGACCAGTGTCGGAGATATCAACCTCTCCGCCCGCACCACCGCGGATATAGAAACCAGCAGCTATGCCCGGACCACGGGTGCGGCCGGCGCAGGCGAGGGTAAGGCTATATCTTATGTTAAAGCTTTGAACGACATCACCATACTCGGCGGGCAAGAAGGCAATGAGACCACCCTGTTCTCCGAGGGAGAGATTAACTTACTGGGCGGGCGCAATAGTGCCGACCAGATCAACACATATAACTTGAAGGCCGATACTCTCCTGGACAACTACACGGCTATACCGATCAAGACCAGTCCCTATGCCGACTCTACGGTTGATCAGACCAATAATATCACCGTTAATTCTCGATCACTGCTGGAGTGTGTGAAGGATGCCAACCTGCTTACTGAGAGCGGAATCACTGTACTGCATGGCGAAGGAATCGGCAATCACATCTACCGGGATCTGATTGATGACCCGATAAATACGCTTAGTACAACCATTGACAATAAGTCGACCGTTCGGGTGAACGGTACTATAAAGGTCGGAATTCGCAACCGCCAGGCTTTAATTATCAACTCGGATGGAAGTATTGAGGAACAAAGCGAAGGGGTTACCTTTACCCGGAAGGAGGACTCGCTCAGTAACGCACTCCTGCAGGAACTGGACCGTCTGCTGGTCTTGAGCGCGCAGTATTCCGGCACCGAGGCCGGGGATGCCTTTGATGCTGAGATTGCCTTCCTTATGAATGATCTTGAAGCGATGGGGAACGTCATCTACGTGAATGGGACTCCCTTCCTGCAGCGTGATGTTACCGTTGAATTCATTGTTGTTGATGACGTCTGGGCACAGTCTGGCAACATCAATGTTACCGCTGACAACCTGGTGGGCTCCGGGTCACTGCAGGCCCCGGGCAATGCTGAAATTATCATAACCAACAA
Organism: Syntrophomonas sp.; assembly: GCA_016841875.1. Taxonomy (GTDB): domain Bacteria; phylum Bacillota; class Syntrophomonadia; order Syntrophomonadales; family Syntrophomonadaceae; genus JAAYJK01. Next base: position 15,087 of record JAENYG010000028.1, on the reverse strand, counting down.
CAGCCCCGCCTACCTGAGGGTGAACCGCTTGAACATACCGGCCACCGAGGGAGGCAACCTGGTATTCAACGGTGATAATCTGACTAACAACTCCGCCATTAACGAGTCCAACCGGGTGACAGGCGCAGGAGTAAACTTCTCCAGCATCATTACCAGCGCCACCTCGGCACCGCCGCTTATTGAGGTGAGCAACAACTATAATGGTTCAGGCCGGAATCCTGATATCCAGCTCATGGGCGAGATCAATAATGTAGGCCAGCCGACCCGCCTGGGCATAGTAAGAATATCCAGCACCGGCAGTATATCCAGCCTGGCCGATATCAATGCCGGGGAACTGCATCTCGATGCCAGCGGTAACTTCACCCAGAGTTATATCGACACCTATTACAATGTGGGCGGTGAGCCGCGCATTCAGTGGGGGGTTGTATCCACCGGACGGGAAACTGATACCAGAACCCGCTTAGCTGCAGAGCTTACGGCGCGGGATTACCCTTCAGGTTATGGTGTGATGGAGCGTACCAGCATCAGCACTTATATTAATACCGTGATCCTGAATGAAGCCAACCGCAACACCCAGGACCCCGAGCGGAGCGAAATCAGGGCAGCCAATATCTTTATAGCGGCCAAATACTTAAACATAAACGGGATGATTGAAGCGGGCCATGCCACCCAGGAGATTACCCTGGGCCCGGGCATTAATACCAAGATCACGCTATACAAGGCTAATCCTACTTTATCACTGAACTACCTGGATTACCCGCTGTTGCAAAAATCTGACATGAGCTTCTATTACGACCCGGTCAATGACCGCATCCTCCTGGAGGATGTCAATGTGCACGGCGGCTATATAGAACTGTTCGGGCAGATCCTCAGCACCGGCACCGGCAAAGTCGTAGCCCTGGACGGCTATGGAACGATCAATATCGACAATCAGACCAATTACAGCCTGGCCATCCAGTCCCTGGATACCGGAACTGGCAGCCATGGGGTAGTTAAGATTACTGATACCTCCAAGACTACGGAAATAGGTGGGGAAACCTTTTACCGGGTAACCCAGTATAACCGGGTTTATAACACCGGTACCCAAACCTACTCGATACAAACCAGGACCTGCTGGAGCAACGTCAAGGTGGATACTGTGGCCCCGACAACCAGCAGTGGCAGTACTGCCTACTATAATCCGACCACAGGTTACCGCTATGTTTATGTTAATGGTCAGGATGCAGTTGAAAGAGAAAAATACCTTTATCGATCATCAGACTGGCTGGGATTTGACTGTCTGGCCAGAGACCCGGATGATCTTGAGTCCTACGAGCGAATCACGGTAGGAGATCCTATCCCGCTGGAAAACGGTGAATACCTGGTATATGAACCCGGTAATTCATCCGAGCCGTACATCTACTGGTATGAAAGTATAAACTTATCGACCAGGACCCTGGTATACCAGCATGAGTGGTCAGAAAAGAGCGGCTTCCTGAACCTGGGCCGGACCTACTACGTAGAGGAATGGTTTGACACTGGCGTAAAGGACGTCCATTATCACAGTGTCAAGGCGGACTATCCCATTCTCATTGAATTTGCCGGGGGATTGGAAGGAACCATTATGGTCCAGTCCAGCCACGATATTATCCTGGAAGGTCCGGTGACCAACCGGTTGGGTCAGACTACCCTGATAGCCGGCGGTTCCATAGAGCAGACCTCTAATTCGGTCATTGCTGCAAAAAACATTACCCTGGATGCCGGAACCGGGATTGGGAATTCACTGGCTATCCTTATCGACCTGCTGGGCGGTACCCTCAATGCTGATACCGATACCGGAAATGTCAACATTCGGGAAGTGAGCCTCGGGCTGAAACTGGGTTCGGTCACCACCGGTGACGGAAACGTCTACCTGACAGCACCCACCAATATCGAAGCTGCTTCCGGCACCTCCCTGGTAAAGGGCAGCCTGGTTAAACTCAATGCGGGCGGACACATCGGCACCGGGGCCCAGCCACTGCGGATCGACACAGGTGATGTCGAAGGAAGCGGCATAAAAGCAGCTGCGGTCGGCGACATTTACCTGAAGGAAATAGACGGAACCCTGCCGGTATTCTGTACTGAATCCGTAGACGGCAGCATATTCATCACCACCGTGGATGGCGGAGTAACCGATGCTGATGCAATGAGAACTAAGGATACTATAACCGCTGGTGAACTGCTCCGCTTCTGGACCGATTCCGGTATAACCGGCAGCGGAGAGAACGGCAACCTGTATACAGCCGCGGACATCAATCAGCTGCTCATTAGGAGCCTGCAGAAGCCGCTGGCAGATACCGAATACCGTCTCGAAGACTTGAATATAAAAGGAAATAATATTACTCTGAACGTGGCTGAGGGTATTGGAGATGTACGCACCTTCCGCCTGGACTTCACCGAAGGCACGACTGAACTTCCTGACGAAGCCAGGCTCATGCTGGCAGCAGCGGAGCGGGGCGACGTATTGTTTTACGACGCAGAAGACAACCTGGTTGACCCGGCTAATGGTACTGTAGCCTACATGATTATCAGCGTCCATGAGGATGTAGATATAGAGGCGGATGGCAGTATCGCAATAAACGCTAGATCTGATGTTTACTTGGGTTCTGAGCAAGACATTTATATAAGCAGCTTAACCGGTGGCAATACCCGCATCAAGGGCGGAGCAGGGATTTACGGTGCGGTGGGATCTACCAATCCGCTTATCACCTGCGATGACCTGATTCTGGAAGCAGCAGATGGAGCCATTGGTACTACTGCCAAACCGATTGCCATTACCGTCAGGGATGCCGGCAGCAGGAAACTGACCGCCCGGGCCAGTGAGGAGATATACCTTACCGGGGTGGCTGATGCAGGCGAGCCGGGTGCATTCAATATAGATTTTATATACAGTCCGGTTAATGTAAAGCTGGCGGCAGCCGGATTCATCCACGATGCCAACAAAGACAGCATGGAAAACATCAATGCCGACTCCCTGGATATCATAGCCGCCTCCATCGGCAGCAGTTCCAACCGGGTGGAAATAAAACTGGCCGCGGATGGATTGCTGAAAACTCTGGCCACTGCGGGCGGCATTTATATGGAAGAACGTTATGGCGATATCAATGTCCTCGAAGTTACTACCAGCACTGGTGATGTAGTCCTCAAGGCAGCCGATGCCATCCTGGACGCCCAGGATGAACAGGCGGGTACGCTGACCAATATTACCGGACGGAATATTAGCCTGATAGCCGTAAACGGTGGTATTGGAACAGCTGATAACTACCTGGAAATAAATTCTGCCAACGGCGGTGCAGGAAAATTCAGCGCAGATAGTAACGGCAGTATCTATGTCAAAGAACAGACCGGCGACCTGATCTTGAACCAGGTTATCAGTGACGCCATGGTCTACCTGATCAGTCCCGGAAATATTCTCAACGGGGCTGCTTCAGGATACAACGTCGAAGGTACAAAATTCTGGTTTGATGCAGCGGCGGGAGCAGGCACACCAGCCATACCGCTATTGACCCGAATTAGTAATATAGAAGGAACGGCTGGTACAGGACCGGTATGGATTACCAACACCGGCGGCCTTACCGTGGGCGGGATAGAGGCAGACACCAACGGCATTAACGCTGGCGGAGCAGTACACTTGACCGCACAAAGCCCCATAACGGTGGCTGAAGATATTATCGCTGGAGCAGAGATCATGTTGACTTCAGTAGATTCAACTAATATTGGTGATGACATTACGGTCAATTCTGGAGTCTCGGTACAGTCCAATGGTGATATAACCATTAGAGCAGGAGATAATATCTATCTGGTACCAGATTCACTCCTTAATGCTGTTGACGGGCGGGTTACTCTGTCGGGTGACTATAGCAATGCTGACAGCGGTGTTGGAAGTACGATAGATATCAGGGGAACCATCCTGGCTCTTGGTATAAGAGCTACTGGTAACGTCGACAACGATATATTCAATCTGGATGTAAGAACGCTTTCCTCACCGGTAACTATGCTGGGTGGAGACGGCAGCGACAACTTTAATGTAATCCTGCTGCCAGACCTGACTTCGTATCATGGTGGTGCCCGTGATACGGTCACCCTGAATGGTCAGGAAGGAGCCGATATCTATACCATTGATATAACCAGCAGCAGTGACAATATCATCAATGTGTGGGATACCGGGACGACTGCCGGAGATGTACTGAACATCAACGGAACCTCCGGGGGAGATAATTTCCTCCTGAGGGAAAAATTCATAGCTGTACTCCAGCCAGCGGATAATGGTTATGCTGAACCATTTGAAAGGATCAATTACGATTCAAATATAGAAGACCTGGTGATCAACTCTCATGACGGAGACGACAACTTCTACCTGGATGACAACTGTGCCGACACGGTGATCAACGGCGGCAACGGAAATGACTTCTTCCAGATCGGGCAGATGTTCGGCTCGGCAAGAATTGCTGGAGATGAAACCGGTATTCTCACCGGCGACGAGATCAGGACCGTTCATACTACCCGGGGTTATCTCAGCCGGGGTATAAGTGAAGCCACTACCATTAACGGCGGAGAGGGCGGAGATACCTTCTCGGTATATTCCAACCTGGCACCTTTATCATTGAATGGTGACAACGGTAATGACAACTTTATGGTAAGAGCCTTTGCACTGGCCGAGGGGGAAACCGAAGCTCAGGAAATGACCAACGTATACGGCGGTGATGGTGACGATGTGATAGCTTACCATGTCAATGCACCTGTGGATATCGATGGCGGCAATGGTTATGATACTTTGATCGTGATCGGGACTGAATTTGGTGATGGTTTCATTATCACCAAGGATGGCGTTTATGGAGCAGGTCTGAATGTAGTCTTCTGCAACATAGAGGCAGCGGATATCGATGGGATGGAAGGAGATGACCACTTCTTCGTCCAGAGCACCCATGATGGAATGGTTACCAGGATCTTTGGCGGCCTGGGCAACGACACCATCTATGTAAATGGTGACGTTATAGAATCCGTAGTGACATCCAATCCGGATCTGGCGGTTATTGTTCCGCACGATCTGGCCAGTATTGCCGGACCGCTGTACATCTTCGGCGGTATAGATGAAGGAGCTGACCGGACCGTGAAGCCCGGGATTAAGCTCCCATATGAAATGGATGTACCTCTGCCGGTGATATCCACTGATGTGGATGAAACCCAGATGCAGGATACCCTGTATATCTACCATGAAGACGCGGACAGCAGCAGCGGCACATTAACAGCTGATAACCTATCCGGACTGGGGATGGGAACATATCTGACATTGAATACAGGTTCAGATGAAGCCCCCAACTGGGTTACCTATAACGGCGGCATCACCTATCAGGATCTGGAGATCATGGAGATCCTGTTGGGAGCAGAAAATGATACCATGACTATCACCGGTTCTGCTGGCGGTGCTATTACCGCTGTCCACGGCGGAGGAGGCAGTGATACCATTACGGTAACCGGCAACAGCGGAGCGCTGGTGATCTACGGGGATTCCAGGGAGGATAACACCCGCTACAGCAGCAGTGATCCAACGGTGGCTTCCTGGTACGCTCATAGCTTCAGTAATCCGGACAACGATACCATTGACGCCAGCGCATCTTCTTATGGTGTGATCGTGTACGGAGGCCCCGGAGACGATACCATAACCGGCAGCCAGGGAGGAGATCACCTGGCCGGTGGTCTGGGCATTGACACTATATACGGCGAAGACGGCAACGATATCATCTATGGTGATTCAGGGTTCAATGTTGACCTGTGGAACCGTCTGATCGAGGTACCGACAACGGAAACTGTTTCCGGGGACACAATATACGGAGGCGGTGGAAATGACATCGTCTTTGGTGATCACGGTATTATCACTCAGGCCGGGCAGATGGCAGGAATACTAAAAGCAGCAAATCCGGCAGATATTGAAAAAATCCAGGCTCCCAATGTATTCAATAACGGCCCGGATATTGGTATAGATACTATTTATGGCGAAGACGGTGATGATATCCTCCTCGGCTGTGAGGGTAATGATACTATAAAGGCAGGGGAAGGAAACAATACAGTACTGGGTGACTATGGCTGGATTACCATGAACGGTGGAGTATTTACCCGGATACAGACCACCGATGCCCAGTATGGCAGCAATGACACTATTATCACAGGAACCGGTGATGATAGCATCCTCGGCGGTGCAGAAGGAGATACAATCCAGGCGGGTGCTGGAAACGACTTAGTGCTTGGAGACTTCGGTTGGATTACTATGGATAGCGGTCTGTTCACACGGATAGAAACAGCCGATGAACAGTATGGAGGCAGTGACTCCATCACTACAGAAAATGGTGACGATATCATTCTGGGCGGTGCAGCAGGAGATACAATTTATGCTGGTGAAGGAAATGATATTATTCTCGGTGATTTGGGTGAGATAGGATTGACTGATGGCATAATCAACCTTATCGAAGCCATTGATGTTCCATATGGAGGAAATGATTTTATTTATGGAAATACAGGATCTGATATCATCATTGGTGGATCTTACACTGACACCATTGAAGGGGAGGCAGGCGATGACTTGATCTTTGGTGACAATGTAAGACTGGCAGCAGGGACGGGCAGTAACGTAGCCTATACCCGCTACAGGATGCTTGCAGGCGAAACCATATATGATGAGAACGGCAACGCCTTGATTGGTACCGATCCACAGGTCTATATAGGAATGGCGTCCTTCTGGAGCGGATATGAAATCACTCTCAACAACGACGGCGTGGTTGGAGATGATGTCCTCTTCGGCGGAGATGGAGACGATATGATTTTCGGCCAGAGGGGCTTAGACACCATCTATGGTGGTAATAATGATGATTATATCGAGGGCGGCTGCGGTACGGATACCATCTATGGCGATATGGGCCAGGACGATATCATAGGAGGCAACTCCAACCTGTTTGGTTTGAACTATGATAACAGGGAGGACGGCATAGACTACATCTATGGCGGGTCCGGAACCGACCTGGACAGGAATACAATAGGAGACGATACTGCTGATGGTCATGCAGCCGATGCGGATGTGATCCTGGGCGACAACGGAAACATCTATCGTCTAGTCGATAGCAGCGGGAATTACCTGACCTTCAATTATGATAACTACGGAGACCTAAAGATTGTACCCAGGGCTGTAACCCTGATTGACTATACACCTGGGGGGGCAGACTTTGATGAGGCTGCAGCGGCATACGACATCGGCGGGGCTGATGTTATTCATGGTGAAGCTGGCGATGATGTTATCTACGGTATGACTGGCAATGATATCCTGTACGGCGAAGGCCAGGATGACGACCTCATCGGCGGTTGGGGCAATGACTGGATCTCCGGCGGCACCGGCATCGATGGCATCCTCGGAGATGATGGACACATTTACACCAGCCGCAACGGGACAGCGGAACCCTTATATGGGATCGAGGCGACAGCTGAAACGTATATTGAGGGGGCTAAAACGCTTACTGCTACCACCTATGTAACGGGAGAGTTGAACAAGATTGCTAACCTGATGCCGTTTAATGTAGCCCCGGCAGGCTACAGCGAGGACCCGGTATTCTTCGACCCGGCGTATGCGGATGACATTCTCTACGGAGGATTGGGCAGCGACTTTATTCATGGCGGGTCGGGTGATGATGCTATATCCGGTACTGAGGCTTTGCCGGTATACTACGATAACCCATATAATGTTGGAGATGTTTTGAAATATGATGCGACCACCAGCCTGTTTGCCGCCTACAACCCGAACGAGCCGATGACCAAAGTTATGGTAGATACGGAAGGACACTGGGTGGCATCAGGAGGCATGGAATTCTTGCTGAACTTTGAGACTCAAGAACTGGATGGAAACGATATAATCTTCGGGGATCTGGGCAACGACTGGCTGGTAGGCGGGCCTGGTAAGGATCAACTCTTTGGCGGCTTTGGCGATGACCTCTTGAACGCCGATGATGATCATAACTCGGCCGATAATAATACGGCCGCTGACGTCCCACCGACCGGACTGCCGGCTGACTACTATGATGACATCGTTTTTGGCGGCGGAGGCCGGGATGTAATGATTTCCAGTTCCGAGGGTGATCGAATGGTAGACTGGACTGGTGAGTACAACAGCTATATCGTGCCATCGGCCAAATTTGGACCTGGCGGCGTCTTCCGGTACAGCAACAATGCTATCGAGGCTTTCCTGTATGAGTTGGCGATAAGTGGAGGAGCGGATGCCAATGCAGGGTCTTATGTGGATGGTGCAGATCCGGCCAGGTATTATGAGCCTTATGGAGAGATCGGCCTGGTAACCGTGAAAGATCCATATGCATCTGATCTAAACGGGGCTCCCAGAGATCCTCAGCCAGGAAACAAGGGCGGAACTAAGACCAAGACCAAATAATATAAAACAAATATATAGAAGAAAAGAAGCAGAAGACCTCCTGTTGAATACATGGCAACAAGAGGTCTTTTAATTCTGTTTGCCTGGTATCAGGATAAGGCTGACTGAACAGCACCCTGATATCTTCCTGAGTCCAAATGGGGAGAATTCTCACTGGATTTTTATTATCTCAACAATGACCGCCGGGGATGTTCTCTGCTCAGGCCGGTGATAAAAGCCGCCGGGATCAGAATATTAGTTTTCAGTTAATGCAAGACCTGGCGATAGCCAGGCGAAATCTACGCCATTTAAAAAAAGCCCGCTCAATCACGGGCTTCCTGGTTTTCCGAGCGCAGTGAGCCCAGAATTGCGTTCTTAATGGTGGCGCAATGGATTGAAGTTTGAAGGCACATCAGTTGCCCCGGTACGGGGTGGTTCTGTAAGGGCTTTTTGAATGCTTTGATCTTTCATTCCGAACTATTTCGAGATATGCGAATTACATATAGATGGTTCTTTGGGTCCCCGTAACCTGGTTCTTGCCAACGCCGAAAGGGTCGTGAATAACAATTTTTGCTTAATGACGGTTTTCACGGCGAACATTTTCCTCTGTATGGAAAATATCAAAGATTAAGGTTAACACCAGTGTAAGCTATATATCTTAACCATCCTACCAATCAGAAACATCCAGAGTTATCTTTATGCCACTGTCTAACAGGTTCATACAACGGACAGCCCACTCATCACCGGGAAACTTCTCCAGTATTGCATTTAGTTCCGTTATGAATGCGTCATTTCCGTCTCGAAGGCAGTAAGCTATTGCCCGCCGGTAATAGGCCTGCCTAAAATCCTCCTGCAGACTAATTGCTTTGTTGCAGTCAGCGATGGCTTGGTCATAGTCACCCATGTAGTTATAAAGACCAGCCCGTCTGAAGTAAAACAATTGATCGTCTGTTAGCTCGACTGCTTTAGTTACATCATCAATAATGACATTTAAATCTATCTGTTCTTCTGTCTGCGCCAAATATAAAGGCCAGCGAGCTTCCGCCCGGCAGATATACGGCCATTCATTATAAGGGTTGATCTGCACAGCCTTATCATAAGAAACAATCGCCCCCTCATAATCGCCTTGCTGATACTGAGCAATACCACGGATGACCAGGCTGGAGGATGAATTAGGGCTGATTTCAGTGAATTTGTCACATAGCCCTATGGCATCATCGTACCTTTCGCCCTCAATCTCATCCAGGGCTGCGGCCAGATAGTCCTCCATCTCTATCGTTACCGTCATAGTGCTGGCATCCCAAGCTATCTTTCGCTCCATAGCTTCGGCGATGTAACGAATGGGCAGATAGACCCGGCCATTGATATTTATCGGTGCAACATCCATAGCAGTGACCGTTTCCGCGGCATAAATCTTCTTAAGCCCTACCTGCAGTCTTATTTCCATCCCGTCATCTGTTACCAGACTAACTATTTGATTAGCATTATCCCAGGTGATATTATTCTGGCTGATTCCACAGACCAGGGCAGTATACCTTACCGGAACAAAGAATCGACTATTGCTTATGAATGGTACAGCATCCATTCCATTATAGACATCATCCACCGTATAGTAGCTTTTGCCCAGTGTAAAATCTGCCTCGGCAGCAAGGACTGGCAAAGGAATCAGGATCAACACCATTAATGCGATAGGTATGACTATCGACCTTTTAGAGAAAAGTCCCATGGGAAACACTTCTTTCCATGTTTTGATAATTATAATTTCGACATTAATAAGTCATAGACCTTCCAGTCAATGTAATAATCCAATATGATGAGACAGCTATTACCATAAAGTACTATGCAAAAAATTGGAGGATTATATTGGGAGGGATTGCTGTTAACTTGTAATGCGTTAGTAACAGGCAGGGGTATACATTAAATATTATTAAATGTATAAGTTGATAAAAGGATGGAGTATAAATTTAGTTTTGGCGCTTAAGTTATAATATTTTGGTATAGGCAGCTATTTATTATTCTATTAAGGGAAGTGTGCAGATTTGATTAGCCGGAATGAACAAGTATGTTTTTATATACAGCTAAGGAATTGGCCTATTCAAATTCCTCCATATTGCCTCTCTTCAGAGAAAATGTTCCCCTGCTTGTTGCTACCAGCTCGCCCTTATCATTATACAAAGCTGCTTCAGAGACTACAGTCCTCCTGCCTGAATGAATGATATGAGCTTCAGCTATCAGGTCCTTTTCCCCGTAAGCAGGTGAAAAATAGTTCGTATACATATCTATCGTTACACAGGTATGACCGGTTGTTATGATCGCCCACCCCATAGCCGTATCCGCTAGAACAGCACTCATTCCTCCGTGCAGTCTTCCACGGATAGTGGTATATTCCCGCCCTGGACTTATCTTTATTCCAGCTTCCCCCGGTCCCAGGTAGATCAACCTTATATCCATAGTCTGATGAATGGGAGCCGATTCCCATCGCTTGCAGAGAAAATTAAAAAAATCATTATCTATACCCCTGTTTTCAATCTCAGTAGTACTCATGTTTACGAACACCTCATTCTGTTTTTATGAGATCATACTAATAATTTTCTTCTTGCCAAAGAAACATTAATCCTTCCGTATACACTTATTATCTCAAAATGGATTATCATAAGTAAATCGCAAAACTTTTATGAAGAAGCGGAGAAGGGGGACCTTTCCGTTCCTTTTTCCCAACCACATCCTTAATACCACTATAAGATAATTGCTTATCAAGAAAAATAAAGGAAGAATGGAGAAGATGATGGAATATATTGTAAGACAACATATGCCGGGCGGCGAATTAATAACCGACTAGTATGATAACCCATATCAAATTTGAAGGGATAAAATTGATGCTATGCTTGGAATAATTATCATATGTATCCTCATAATTTTGCCGCTTTTGATATTTATACTATTATGTGGATCTGCATTTATAATGGATAAAATTAAGGGCAGACCCATGTCATCCACAAAAACATTTCCCGGAAAGATTATAGCAAAGGATAATTTGTGGAATCATACATTCCATTTTTACTTCAAAGCATTTAATACATTTGCCATAGTTTCTATAGTATATTATGTAGGGGTAACTATAATAGCTCAGCTTCCTGTTGTAATCATGTACGGCACATTATTGGCTGACCCATCAGATTATTATCCAGGATCGGTATTATTTCTACTCATGTTTTTGCATGTAATATACAATATTTACTTAATGCTCTTGGTTCGTTGTATAGATTTGAATGAAACCATCAGATATAAGGACTTATTTCGTACCGCCATAAAAAAAGTCCCTGGAGTTCTGGCCCTCATACTGTTGTTGGCCTTGATCTATCTAACACTGAGCTTGTTGTCAGGCCTTAGCTTTTCTATTCTTATGTTTCCTTTAGTTCTGACACTTTCAAAAAGCACATATACAGCAGGAGCGGTAGTAATAGGATTTGTTGAGTTAATCCTTTTCTTGGTAGCAATGACTATTCTTCTGGTTCATTTATCACTTAGTTTTCCCGTTGTTGTTCTTGAAGAAACTAATGCTATACATTCCATTAAGCGAAGTTGGAACCTGATTCGAGGGGGCGCCTGGCAGGTCTTCGGTAATGGCTTGGTTGTCTGTCTGATTATTAGCTTAGCTCTGATTATCAGCCGTGGGCTGATCGCCGTTTCCAGACATTTGATTGGTGAGGGGACTTTCACAACATTTATTTCGCTTACATCTCCATTCATCTCAACTATTGTTTTACCACTTATTTCAATTATACTTTATAAAATCTATCAATGGAGGAATTCAGAAGGCACGTTGTCCTCTAATAAAATAGCAAGATAAAATAGTTTAGTTTTTGATTAATTAAGGACTTCGGCAGTGAATGTTTAATTAATTAACCAATGACTTTGTTAAGAGAGAAATGTACGGATATGATTACTGGCCATACTTTTCATTTCACTGTATATCATACATTAGTGAAAGAAGACTCAAAAATGCCAGGAAAATATATGCTTCTTATGACCATGTTTTTATCATCGGAAATATATTCGATGGGATAAAAGCGTTATGTACGAGGCGCTCATAACCTATATATAGACCATTACCACGGGATTTCACGTTGTACAAACACTTGAAATGGCTGCAGGGGCGCTATATAGGCATTTGTGCAATTGTTGTCAAAAAACTAATAATTGAGACGAGGGGACTCGAACCCCTGACCCCCTCGTTGCGAAATATATGTTCTTAATTCTTGCTTTTACCAAATGGCTTTATATTGGCTTTTCTATAAAGTCAACTTCCCAGGGAATCTCTTATTTTCATGCTATTTTTTAACCAAGTTGCAACAGTAATTGCAAAGTAGATGATGAGAATTTAGCCGCTCAGAAATGGGCGGCTTTTTTAAAGAGAATAAAGGAGTGGTGATAAATTTGAAAAACGTATATTTAAAAACGCCCCGAGTTATTGAAGACATGTCTAAGCTTAATTCTATCCACCCTTATTATTTTTAAATCATTATAGAGTTTATTTATTGCAAAAAATACAAACAAAAAAAGGGAAAGTAATATATTGTGTCCAATATTAGCATTAATTGGAAATATAAAACAAATATAGGAGGTATAGGCGGGTTGTGAAAAAGAAGTTTTTTGTTTTGACTATAAACGTTTTTACACTCATTCTCATACTAGGCTGTATGGTATTCTTCAATGGTTATGCCCTGACTGCAGCTTCAGTTGAACCATCTCAGCAGGATACTATTGTTATTTCTGCTAATCAGGTTGTGCAGGAGGAAAATATCACTGCAGAGATTATTAAAGCCCAGCATCAGGATGTAATAAATTCATTGAAAACTAGCATGGAGGAAATTCGCCAGAAGTATAAATCAAGTGAGGAACAAGACGCTGCAATAGCCTCAAGCAGCTTGACTATGCAGAATTTAGCGGCAAGCTTGGAAATAATTGAAATCTGGACATTCGAAGATTTGGACAGTATTTGCACAGACCCCGGTGCCAGTTATGTGCAAATGGCCGACATAGACCTAAGTGCTCACCCCGATTGGGCCGGAATTAGTTGCGATTTCACAGGTACCTATGATGGTAATAACTATAAACTCACAGGATTAACTGTTACCGAATCCATGGGTGAACTAGATGAGGCTTATGGATTATTTTCCCATATAGCCGGGGGCATAGTAACAAATGTATACCTGGAAGACGTGGATATTCAGATATTAAGTGATATTGGCAGTTTATGCGGGTTTGCTGAAAATGCCATGATTGAGAACTGTCAGGTTTATGGAAATATAACTACTGACTACGGATTTGTGGGAGGATTGGTTTATTATGCCGATAACACAACAATAATAAACTCCCGGGTTTCAATCGACATAATCACTGCCGACGGATTTGTGGGCGGGTTGGTTCAGTTAGGCGATAATGTTACTATCTTAAACTGCGATGTGACTGCAGATATAACCACGATTGACGGATTTGTGGGAGGGTTGGTTCAGTTCGCCGATAATGTTACCATCTTGAACTGCGATGTGTCAGCCGACATAACCACCACTGACGGATATGTAGGTGGATTAATTCAGTATGCTGGGGATGCTACAATAGAAGACTGTATTGTTTCCGGCAGTATAGAGACGTCTGCGGGATTCGCAGGCGGTTTGGCGCAATTTTGTTGGGAATCTGCTATTAGTAACTGCAATGTTGCAGAAATAATAAGTGCAGGTGGTTATGTTGGAGGACTGATTGAATATGCAGAAAATGTGAACATAGATAATTCACACGTTTCCGGAAGCATAAATTCAAACGTGTACGCCGGAGGATTTGCTGACTACATATCTGGCAGTTTAGATAGCTGCAGCACTTCAGCCAATCTTACGGTAACAGTAAAGTTATATACCAGCAGCGGTGGTTTTGCAGCCTTTATCTGCGGTGATCAGGATGAAGAAACAACAATAAGCAGATGTTATGCCACCGGTGATATTAATTATAGTTCTGATCCCGACGATCCAGGAGGTTACCTGGGTGGTTTTGCCGGCATCATTTCCGAATATACTAATATAAGTAATTGCTATACTAGAGGATCTATCCTGGGAGATATAGATGAATCTTGTACAGCAGGGGGATTTGCAGGATCTTGTGAAGATGCCGTTGAAATTACTAACTGTTACAGTACTGGTTTAGTTCCAACCATTGAAACATCAGGAGGGTTTATAGGCGAAAACAGTGAAACCCCATCTATTATCACTTCCTGTTATTATGATTCTCAAACCTCCGGTCATTCTGATAATAATGGCCGTGGTATACCCCGGACAACAGCAGAGATGAAAACCCAGAGTACGTATGAAGGCTGGGATTTTACTGATACCTGGGTTGTCAGTCCCAGCATTAATGACGGTTATCCAACCTTGTCAGCAGGAGAAATCATTCCCAAAGACCTTTTAGGTATTCGCCCTTACTGCTTCTACGGCAACAACTCGGTTAATATGTCTACCGGCAACTTTATCCGGCAGGAAACCGATATTTTAATTCCCGGACCGGGTCCGGGGCTTCATTTCACCCGTTTCTACAACTCCCTGGATGGCTATGAAGGACCTCGGTAAATTGTAAAACGAAGTGTCGTTTATAGAAAAAAGAGAGTCCCACAGGGA
>JAENYG010000027.1 GCA_016841875.1 Syntrophomonas sp. | reverse complement strand
GTCCCTGTGGGACTCTCTTTTTTCTATAAACGACACTTCGTTTTACAATTTACCGTTTTTATTAAAATTCCGTTAAATATCCCTGGTACAACGAAATTAAATAAATATTCCTTAATTACTATAGTATGCAATATTAATATACCGGGTTTTATTCATAATTTTAATAATTTGTTATTTAATTTCCATATCAATTAATAACAGCCATATTTTTTTCGCCAATATGGTATTTTTATACTAGAATATATAAATAGTGAGCAAAATTATTAATATCAGTTACAGAGGAGCTTCTATGGAAAAGATGATTTTATTACCATTACGGCAAGAATCAAAAGATACTACTTTTATTGATCCAACCTTAAACTCCACAAAAATAAAAGACTGCTGGCGGCAGATTGTGCTTAGCATGCTAGTAATACTTCTATTTATAAATCCTCTTCTATCACCTTTATACGCATCGGTTCCTGAGCAGAAGAAAACCGGCCATGTGTATCTGCTGGTAATAGATAAACTATCTATTAATGACATTAATGAAGCCACCACCCCCTACCTGACAGAGATAATAGATAAGGGAGCAGTTGGTCTTTGCAGTACCCGCACTCTCAAAGGATACAATACTATGAATACCTACCTTACTATTGGGGCGGGAAATCTAGCTCGCACCAACAAAAGCGGATTGATGGGATTTAATAAGGATGAAATGGTTCCCCAGCAGCATCAAATCGCTTCAGTATTTTATAAGAACATGACTTCCTGGGAACCGGGGGATAGTGCCTGCCTGCTGGTAAATTTACCAGATTTACTCATTGGCATGAAAAGCGAAAGTGTTACTACTATCCCAGGAGCTATGGGACAGATACTGGCTGATAATGGATATACCACCTGTGTTTTAGGAAATGCAGATAACGGTATAGAATTGATGCGTCCTGTAGTGGCCTTGGGCATGGATGCCAGCGGCAAAGTAGCTTTGGGAGATGTAGGGGTTTCTACCCGCCTGATTCCTCAGGATAGCATATTAAGCTATAAAACTAACTATGAATACCTTAAAGAACAGACTGACCATTTAGCAGAAAAGTCTGACCTGCTAATACTCGATCTATCTGATCTGGCGCGCCTGGAAAATTCGCCTGCTGCCTTTGAAGAAGTGATTCAAACCGAGAAAAACCAGATACTGGGTGAAATAGACTGCTTTGCTGGCTGGATAAATAATGAAATGGACTCTTCCCGGGATTTACTGCTTATAGTTAGTCCTTCTTGTTCCCGGACAGAGACAGCCAATAAGAATAATTTCGCTCCCGTAATTGCCAGTGGTTTTGGAATTAATAAGGGATATTTGACATCTCCAGCCACCCAGCGGGATTATATAATAGCCAATACTGATATTGCTCCTACTATTCTTAACTTCTTTAATTTAAAAAACACGGATAACTCAATGATAGGCCGACCTATCCAGGGTATACCTGCGGGGAATATTGATAACCTGGATGAAGCCCAGCAATTAGCCAACCATACCAGTACTACCAGCCGGCTAAGAACACCCCTGATAAAAGGCTATGTGGCAGCATTGATTATCATATTATTAATTGCATCTATAATAATACTCAAGTTCAAAAAACTGAAGTACATTTTACAGCCTCTGATCATAGCTATGGTGTGCTTCCCCCTGGTTTTATTATTCCTGGGCCTGTCAAACTTGGCCTATGACTGGTTATACATAATGGCAGCCATCCTGGCTACTGTTATCTTAACTTTCCTGTCCCTCTTATTGTGCAGGGGAAATGGGTTTCTGGCTTTTGTGATACTGAGTATTGTCACCGTACTGGCTTTAGATATTGACGTTTTAACAGGTACCCATTTGATTCAATGTTCGGTACTAGGGTACGATCCTATGTCAGGAGCTCGTTATTATGGGATAGGCAACGAATATATGGGAATATTGATCGGGGCCTCCATAGCCGCTGGAGCAGCTCTGTACGAGAAACATAAAAATAAATGGATGTTATTGTTTATTGCGCTTTTCTTTTTCTCCCAATGTTATCTGATTGGCATGCCTTCCCTGGGGGCTCAATCAGATGGAGTAATTACAGCTCCGTTAGCATTCCTGGTCAGTTTATATCTCTTCAGCGAAATGAGACTAAGTTTTATAGGTTACTTGAGCATAGCAGGAATCATTGTGCTGACCGTACTTGGTGTTAGTTATTATGATATGAATCGGCCTCCCGAACTCCAGTCTCATATTGGCAGAGCAGCCAGTCAGATCATGGGAGGGGGTTGGCAGGAAGCCCTTACAATAATAACGCGTAAACTGCAGGTTAACATTAAACTCATTAGATACACCATCTGGAGCCGGGTATTTATAGTAATTTTATTGGTTCTGGCCACATTTATTTATTTTCCGGTTGGGGCTATGAAAAATCTCTTTACCCGCCGCCCTATTATTCTTAAAGGTTTTGTTGGCATAGTTACTGCAGCATTGGTGGCTTTAATAGTAAATGATTCTGGTATTGTGGCAGCTTCTACTACCAGCATTTACCTGGTGATGCCTTTTCTGCTCATGATGATGAAGCACCAGGAAACTCCGCTCTAGATCAAAATATCCCGTTCTATACAGTGTCCATCCCATACTCTGATATAAGCAGACAAGATGACAGGCCGATTACAGAAGCCCCCTTCGGGGACCACAATTTGGCCTCGCTGCACTCGATATAGCTAAAGAAATCAAGATCAATGCATAAGAAAAGCCCTTACATGACAACCCCATGCCGGGGTAGTCCTGTAAAGGGCTTTTGTCGTCGGTCTGAAGCTGCAGCTCTTTGAGTTGCAGCCCTTATACTCATTATTTAGTTCAAGCCAAATTTTCTAATGATTAGTCTTCGATTCCATTGACAATATT
The DNA here is from genome assembly GCA_016841875.1 of Syntrophomonas sp. Lineage (GTDB taxonomy): Bacteria > Bacillota > Syntrophomonadia > Syntrophomonadales > Syntrophomonadaceae > JAAYJK01. Next base: position 35,431 of record JAENYG010000027.1, on the reverse strand, counting down.
ATTTAATCCATGGATAAATTCTTTTTGATTACCCTCACCCAACAGATCAAACAGCACCGTATTCAAACTCGATATTACACTGGAAATCTTATCAGCCATTTCCATACCCGCATCGGTTATAAATACCCTGATAGCTCGCCTATCCTGGGAGTCTAACTGTCTTTTCACCAGTTCATCTTTTTCCAGTTTATCTACCAGTACGGTCATAGATGAACTGTCAATGAGAGTACGACTGCCTATTTCTTTAAGGGTCAGTCCATTTTCTTCCTGCAAACAAAATAGTATAAACGACTGGGGTATACTGATCCCTATATCTTCCAGTTTATTACTAAATAAACGGTCAATTTTCTTCATGGCGGCACGCATATTAAAACAAACATAGGCATTTAATCTATTCATCGGTAAATACTCCTTCACCTGAAAATACAAAGGCAAATACGCTCAAAAAGTACTATTCCATCATAAATAATCTTTAATCATAATATTATATAATCTTACTATTTGCAATATCAGTTCAACCGCTGCAGACAATTTAGAGTTTAGACTGTATCTGGTGGACAATACACTTCTGGATTTCAGCGTACTCGCTACGCACGGTTTTCTGGGTGTGCCCATTACGCCGATTCGAGGTCTGTTTGCTCTTAGCATCACTCTTTTCATAGCCCAGGGTAGTGTCCAGTTCGGCCTCCAGCATTTCCTGGAGCGTCTCTGCGAAGAGGTCTTTTAGTACCTGCCAACAGTTCTTCGATAATGGTTATTTTTCTAGCTTCTTGTTTGCTCATTTCTATTTTCATCCTCCCATTATATCTGTTTAGTGGGGGATGACATTCTAGCTGACGAGTTATACCATGACATTATCACTGATTAACAACACAATTTAGAGTTTAGACTTGCATAAAGGATTCCATAATGGTATTTTAGAAGCACTAAATACTTATAAACACAATGAAGAAAGATAGTAGATGGGTACATTATAGTCACAGAGAACCGGAGCAGCTGTAAACCGGTACTATAGTTCCATCGAATGGGTTTCTGAGTTGCCGCCTGAAATGCACTGGGCAGGTCAGGTTGAGCCGGTTTCCCCCGTTAAAAGGATTAAGCGGACATTTTTTTGTCAATAAGGGTGGTACCGCGGATAGCTGATAGCCTCCGTCCCTTGGTGGATAGGAGGCTTTATTTATGCATACTTATAAATCCAAAATCAGGAGGAAGATATCTTATGCAGGAAGTTAAAAAAAGAATCCTAACTGGTGACAGACCAACCGGCAATCTTCATCTGGGACACTACGTGGGCAGCCTGGCTAACCGGGTAAAGCTACAGGAAGAATACGATAGCTTCATAATCATTGCTGACGTTCAGGCTCTTACTACCCACTGGGAAAAGGAAGAAAACCTGACCCGGGATATATACCAGATAACCCTGGATTATCTCGCAGCTGGACTCAACCCGGAACTGTCAACTTTTTTTATTCAGAGTATGATTCCGGAAATACATGAACTGACCATGTACTATTCCATGTTTACTTCGGTCAATGTTCTGCGTCATAATCCTACCGTGAAAACCGAAGCCGCCCAACATGGGTTTAAAGATATGACCTACGGCTTTCTGGGCTACCCGGTAAGCCAGGCAGCTGACATCAGTATTTTTAAAGCTCACCTGGTCCCGGTAGGCGAAGACCAGGTACCGCATATTGAATTGACCAGGAAGATCGTGAGACGTTTTAATGATCTCTACCGGCCGGTTTTGGTAGAACCGGAAGTTCTGGTAGGCGATGTTCCCCGCCTGGTAGGGCTGGACGGGAAGGCAAAAATGAGTAAAAGCCTGAACAATGCTATATTCCTGTCTGATACTCCGGAAGATGTCAATTTGAAGGTAAGAAATGCGATCACTGACCCGGCCCGGATTAGAAAAACTGATCCCGGACATCCGGAAATCTGCACCGTTTTTGAATATCATGGCGTATTTAACCCGGAAGAAGTAAAAGAAATCGAAGCAGACTGCCGTAATGGAAGCATAGGTTGTGTAGCCTGCAAAAACAAACTTAGCGTAAAACTAAATGAACTTCTAGATCCAATGAGGGAGAGACGCAGGAAGTATGAAACCGCTCCTGAGTTGGTTAAAGAGATCCTTATGGAAGGCACCAGGAAGGCTCACTCTGCAGCCAGAGAAACAATGGTGGATGTGCGTGAAGCAATGCACATCAATTACTTTGATCACGAAATTCCTATTTAGCTACTGGGCAGCAGCATAAAGGGCTAGTGGGTTAGGTCCATTATAAAGGGGGTTTACCTCTTAAGAGATGAACCCCCTTTGTTGCTAACATTCTACTAAGGTGGGCTGTTAATTATTCAGTTCTTCAATTGAATTAATTTCTACATAAGCAGGTACAACCAGACCGATTTTAGCATCTTCATAGCTGGGTCCAAGATCCTCGACCCTATCTCCCACCTGTTCCATATAATCACCATGTGTAAAAGGCAGCCAGGCAGTAAATAGGGCATCACCTTCTCCATTGGCAAGGCCTTCATACATAGCAGCGGCACTAACAGGAAGCAACTCAACCTGATAACCCATGATATTCTGCAGTACATCCCCCATTACATGGGTTTCAGCTCTTGCGCAAGCCCACTCAACATACAGGAGAGTAACTGTTTCTTTAGTAGGACTATCAACTGTAACAGCTGCATCATAACCTTCCGGCAGCCAGCTGTTAACCAGTTCCGTGTTTTCCTCTACCCACTGACGGGCTGCAGCCACATCATCTCCCACATCTTCTGCTATTCCCATGGCTGAGCCAATTTGCCCACTGTCCCAGGCAAAATTATCACATACTTCATAAACCTCTGGCATGTCTTGTTTAAGTCCCAGCCTTACTATAGTATTGATCGTCTCAGCTTCTCCAAAAGTACCCTTGGGATCTTCCAGGAATTTGAGATCATAGCGGGCAAATTTCCAGTGAGGTGCCCAACCAGTAACTACTACCCATTCGTTGTTATCGATGGCCTGCTTTAATGTGGCAGTCATAGTTGCTCCGCTGCCTTCTACCAGTTCATAATCCAATCCATATGCTTCAATAGCATTGTCAGTGGCTTTCATGATACCGGCACCCGGATCGATTCCTATGATCTTACCATCAAATTTATCCTTTACACTTTGTGTGGCCTGATCTCCGGGCTCTTTCTCAGTTCCTCCGCCACATCCAACAACACTAAACATGACAAACACCAGCAAAGTTAAAATCAGAATCAGCTTTTTGTTTTTCAACAAGCTAAATCCACTCCTTCCATTATTTTGATTTACCCAGGTTTTGAGTTATTCTGTCCAGGATAATGGCGATAATCACTATCGCTACCCCAGCCTCAAAACCCATCCCCATTTTCAGGGTTTGAATAGCTCTCCATACAACCCCCCCCAGACCTTTAGCCCCGATCATCGATGCAATAACCACCATAGAAAGAGAAAGCATAATGCACTGGTTGATACCGGCAAGTATGGTGGATCGAGCCAGGGGCAGTTCAATCTTTAACAGCATCTGAAAAAAAGTTGAACCAAAAGATTTCCCTAATTCAATAAGTTCCTCGGGCACCTGCTTGAGTCCCAGGTCAGTCAGCCTTATAACCGGAGGCATAGCAAAAATAATGGTAGTAATTACCCCGGGTACAACACCTAGTCCAAAGAAAGGAATAGCAGGTAATAAATATACAAAAGCAGGCAGGGTCTGCATAAAATCCAGTATCGGCATAATAATTCTATGAGCAGTATTGTTTTTAGCTCCCAGTATTCCCAGGGGCACCCCGATAATCATGCAAAATAATACCGCTGAAATTACCATGGCAATTGTCTCCATGGTTACCGACCACAAGCCCAGATTGTATATAAAGAACAAACCCAGCACTGTAAATAGAGCAATTTTCTTCCCGGCCAACCACCAGGCTAGAATTGCTACAACGATAATAACAAGTTCCGGTGGCAGGGAAATCAAAAATCCCTGAAGTCCTTTTATTAGGCTTTCCAATCCATCTGAAAATGCCTGAGTACCCGAACCAAAATTGATCTGTAAATAGGTAATGAAATTATCAGTCCATTCGCCCAGCGGGATCCTTGGTATGCTATCCATTATTCATTTCCCCCCTTCCACCAGCAAGTCCCGCAATAACAGATCCTCTTACCAGCGCTCCCTGAAGTTTATTGTTTTCATCTACAACAGCGATAGGTACTTTAGTATAGGCCATCACTTCCAGTAGACCTGCCAATGGACTATCAGGTCCGGCAGTAGGCATATCGGTCTGAATAATGCCTCCCAGGTCCTTAATCCCCTGCGAGGCTATATCAGAAGCATCTTCGGCTTTGATATATCCCTTGAGCTTTCCAAGGCGATCCAGGACGAACAGGGTAGATAGCCCATGTTTTTCCATAAAATTGAGAGCTGTCCTGGGCCCGTCTTTAGGATGAACCACATAGCGAGGTCTGACCATTACCGAGGAAGCTGTTAAGGCAAGTGAACGGTTGACATTTTCAACAAAGCGGGCTACATATTCAGTTGCCGGAGAAAGCAGTATATCTTCAGGCTGTCCCATCTGAACAATACACCCGTCTTTCATAAGTGCTATACGGTCTCCAACTTTCAAAGCTTCATCCAAATCATGGGTAATGAATATAATAGTTTTTTGCAGCTTATTTTGTATATCCAGCAGTTCATCCTGCATATCCTGACGGATCAGCGGGTCTAAAGCACTGAATGGTTCGTCCATAAGCAAGATATCCGGATCTGTCGCTAGAGCCCGGGCGATACCTACCCGCTGCTGCATGCCACCGCTCAGGTTCTCCGGATAAGAATTCTCCCAGCCTTTTAGCCCCACCATCTCAATTACTTCCAATACTTTGTCAAGTCTTTTTCTCTTATCTACTCCCTGTATTTCAAGACCATATCCAACATTGTCCAATATTGTCCGATGAGGTAAGAGTGCAAAGCGCTGAAAAACCATGGCCATTCTATGCTGGCGAATTTCTTCCAAATCTTTGCCAGACATAGTAATAATATTTTGACCATCAATTAATATTTCTCCGCTGCTCGCTTTAATCAGTCGGTTGATGCAGCGCAGCAGAGTAGATTTGCCGCTTCCCGAAAGACCCATGATCACAAAGCTTTCCCCTTTTTCTACGGTGAAACTGACATCACGGACTCCGACTACATGTTTAGTCTTGTTTTTTATTTCTTCATTACTCATGCCCTTTTCTATTAATTCCAAAACCTTGTCTGTATTACTACCGTATACTTTTATAAGATTTTTCACTTCAATCATTTTCTCACCATTCCTTTTACTAAAAAGGGCGCATTAATAAATGCCAATGCATATTCATCATTGACGGCAATTCAGTTTGATTAACGGTAAACTTGTGAAGGGTTTTCACGTTTAGCTTAAAGTGAATAAAGGGATTTGAATGCGGGCAGTAAATGTTTCAATGTAAATTGGGAACCTACACGGAAAAATACAGCATAACATCCAATTCTCCCCCCTCTTTGCCTGCGAGGTTAGCTGACGGATTCGGGCTAAAGGGCCGCCCTATCCCGGCATAAACCGGAAACTCACCCCAATTAATGGTTCCCCCGCTCTCCTTTACTGAATCTACTAGAGATTAGGCTTATGAGAATTGCTAAATACCGCTATATTATATTTTGTTATTTAGTATTATTATTATAATATATTATACTTCCTGCTGACAAAGCGCCTGTAATCCAGCTATTTCTTGTATACATGATTTTATGACGGTAATTAGAACAAAAACTGACTTGAACAGGCTTTTCCGAAGTCTATGTATCTATATACTATACTTAGCCCCCGAAAAAATGATTTATCCAGGTGCTGACTCCTCCCACGTCAAAAGCCAGAATCCCCATTAAAATAAGCACCACAATTCCCAGCAGATTGTATTTCAACCGCATTTTATCAATACGCATGGCATCTTCATCTTTATTAATTTTACTTTCTTTTTTCCGGCGGTACATGCTTAGTTCTCCTTGTCAAAGAGGTATGTTAGTATTATATCCTAATAAAGTGACCTATATTGCTTTCTAAACATTGCTGGAGTAATATGTGGCACAGTTGTTAATAATAGCGTAAACATGTAAAATCTAATAAAAGTAAGGATTAGGAGTGATCGATTTTGCAGGAAACCATGAAATTTCAGCTAAATTATTTGAAGCAGGAACAGCATATCATGCTGCCCAATACCACTTCAATTATACTGGTTCAAAACCTCTATGATGTTTTATTCCAATATGTGATTGACCCCGAGAAAGAAGAAAAACTCAAGTTTTTTATTGAAAAACTAGAAACTCATATAAAAAGCAAGCCCCGTGCACCCTTTTCCATGCCCATAGCCGATTTAGAGTTCCTGGGAGAAGGTATGCAGGAACTGCGACTCTTAAACTGGCTGGAAAGCCCGGTATCTGTTTTCGAAGTTAACTTAAGTGAAGAATGCAACAATGTGGAAGAAGAAATGGATAAAATATTTGACCTTTTAGCGGACTTGTTTACTTTTAATAACAAACCTAATAGCAATTTAATAAATGTATACTCCAACCGCCTGACTATTTATTAAGTATCAAAGGGGTCCGGCTTTTACACTTTTATAACTTAAGATGAACGGGTATAGTTATGTACAAAGACGTGATAGTTTAAATATTAAAAGCCTGACCCAATTTACACACTAATATGCCAGCAAGGCCTCCCGTATTATTTTAGCACCCAGGATGGCGGTTATGTCTGCTGTATCGTAAGGCGGAGATATTTCCACCACATCAAATCCTACTACGTTAAGACTTTTTAATTCCTGCATTAGTTTAAATACTTCCCGGGACGAAAACCCGCCCGGTTCAGGTGTCCCGGTACCAGGAGCATAGGCTGGATCTATAACATCGATATCCAGGGAAAAATAGACCGGACGATTGTGAATTTTCATTTTCACTTCATCAACCACATCCAGCAACCTATCTGCATATAGTTGAGTGTTCTTCTCTGCATAACTCAACTCCTCCCGAGTACAGGAGCGAATCCCCAGCTGAAAAAGCCTGTTTTCACCTAGTAATTCAGCCACCTGGCGCATAACTGCAGCATGTGACAAAGTTTCCCCCAGGTATTCTTTCCTTAAATCAGCATGGGCATCCAACTGCACTACTACCAGATCAGGATAGTATTCATGATAGGACTTGATCAGCGGCCAGGAAACCAGGTGCTCTCCTCCTATAGAAAACACCTTTTTGCCCCTGCTCAAAAACCATTTACAAACATTCTCTATGCGCCGCAAACACTCATTAACATTCCCAAACGGCAGTACGATGTCTCCGGCATCGTAGAAATCCAGTGTTTCCAGAGATTTATCCTGGTACAGGCTGTATTCTTCGATACCTTCTGATACTTCCCTGATGCGGTACGGAGCCAGACGTGTACCCGGTCTGAAGCTGGTAGTAGCATCAAACGGAATTCCCAGGAGTACTTTTTCACACTGTTCTAATTTATTAGAGGCAGCCATGAAGACTGCCTTTTGTTCAATTAAATTCATTTCTTTATCCATATACCTTACCTATTCCCCATTCGCTATTATTTTGCTGACCAGGGCAGGCAGATTAAAGGCTGCCCGGTGGAGATTACGGGTATAGTAACGACATCCGTCATCATACTCATGCATCAGTTTTTCAGGATCATACTTTTTAGATCCTATGGTGAAGCTCCATAGACCGCTCGGATAGGTAGGTATATTAGCCAGATACAGCTTGGTTAGCGGAAAAATACCTGCTATACCGTTATATGCCATCTGTACTACATTGGGATGGTAATAGGGAGAATCACTCTGAACAACCAGCATACCATCATCTTTCAATACTTCAAATACGTTTTCATAGAAGGATTTTGAAAACAATTCTACTGCAGGCCCCACAGGATCTGTTGAATCAACAATAACTATATCATAGCAATTCTTGTGTTCTTTGACATATTTGATTCCATCCTCTATAAGCACCTGGCTCTTAGTATCCTCAAATGCACATGCCAAAGAAGGAAAGAAATCACGAGAAGCCTGTACCACCCTTTCGTCTATTTCTACCAGGGTTCCATTTTTTACGGCTGGATGGCGAACTACTTCTCTTAAGGTACCGCCATCTCCCCCACCTATTATTAGAACATTTTCCGGCTGGGGATGAGAATTACATGCTACCAGGCTTATCATCTCATGGTATACAAATTCGTCTTTTTCGGTGGTCATTACCATACCGTCCAGTAACAGCATCTTACCAAACTGTTCCGTATTGATAACCGATAGATGTTGAAATGGAGTTTGCTCAACTCTAAGTGTTTCTGTACTTTTACAGCTAAATCCTATGGCTGGAGTTTGATATTCTGTAACCCACAATTCCAAACAAAGTTCCTCCCTTATTCATTCATAATAAGATCTTAGAGCTTTTAATACCACAATGGTACCGCTGCAAAAGCACATCCGATTTTCTCGACTACATGCTCAGCAGACGCTATCTTAATTTCTTCTAACTCCAAACCTCTAATTCTAAAAGCTTCTTTAACCATATCGCTTACCTTTTTTTCCGCTTCTTCCCTGCTGCACTTGCCAGAAAATTCCATAATAACTCCAAAACTGTCTTTTTTAATTCCTACCGATACAGCTGCAGCTATTTTAGTACCAGGTTCCTCGCAGATGATATCCCCATAAGCAATGGGTAACAGGGACCCTTCAGGTATTACCAGCTCCGGATCATATACACAACCTGGAGGTAATATACTGCTGACTTTCAACAAATTTGTGTTTCCTACCCGTGCTTTTAATAAAGCTCCATCAAAAGCAGTAAGTTCGGTGTCACCTTCTGCAGCAGCCGCGGTAACGAAATATTTCTTAGGTAACGGTAACATTGGCAATCCTCCCCGATTAATTATCCAAACAGATATATTATATACAAACCATCTATAATTTAAAATAAAAATATTATCATAAAATAAGTTGGGTGCCAGGCACCCAACTTATTTTAATATTTATTTGCTGCTATTTATGTTTTGCAGATATTCCATAAACTGTATAACCGACTTGCGCCTCTTCTTCTGGTGAGGATAAATTATATAGAAATTGCGTCTGGCACCCTGATCAGCTATAGGTATGCTCACTATCTTCCGATGCGGGTCCAGTCGCTGAATCGCCCAGTCAGATACCATGGATATTCCCATTCCGGCTTCAACTGTAGCCAATACTGCTTCCGTGCTGCCTGCTTCCATATATATATTTATATCATCCATCTTTAAGCCACTGCTATTGATTATTTCCTCGGCTACCTTTCTGGTTCCCGATCCTTTTTGCCGAAATACCCATCTTTCAGACGCCAGTTCTGATATTTTAACACTCTCTCTGACCGCCATTCTATGGTTTTCAGGTACTGCGATGACCAGTTCATCTTCAACCCATTGGAATCCGTCTACCTTTCGGTTATTATACCAGGCCCCGACAACTCCCAGATCCAGTTCTCGTTCAGCCACTTTGTTAAATATTCTCTCCGTATCTCCTATATCCATACTAATTCTTATACTGGGATTACTGTCCTTGAATTTTTTTATTAGAATGGGCAGTATGTATTCTCCCGGTATCGTACTGGCTCCCAGGGATATATAACCCTTACGGCTTTCTATTACATCTTCCATAATGCTTTCTGATTTCTCAACCGCCTTAATAATTTCTCGGGCACAATTGTATAAAGCTTCTCCAGCTTCAGTAGTTTTCAACCTTCTTCCGGATCGTTCTAACAGCAGAACTCCGTAAATATCTTCCAGAGCCTGTATCTGCTTGGTTATTGCAGGTTGAGATAAGCCAAACTCATTGGCTGTACGCGATAAATTCTGGGTTTCTACCACCCTTACATAAGTTTTAAATAGGTTTAGATTCATACATCCACCAACCCGTCTAAAATTTCTGAACCAAAAATTATCTGGTTAAAGATTTCTAACGCAGGAAACCATCTAATATTACATCTATGGCTTCTTGCTCGGTTAACCCTAGGGACATGAGCTTAATCAGCTGTTCACCTGCAATTTTTCCAATAGCTGCCTCATGGGTCAAAACCGCTTCGGAGTCCTCTGCAACCAGCTCAGGAATAGAACTTATACGTGCATTATCCATTATAATCGAATCACATTCTACATGGCCAGTACATTCCACCCTGCCTACCAATGCAGCCCTGAACACCTGGATAGACTTATCCCGGGCCACTGATCTGGATAATATTTGACCACTTCCTCCTCTTCCTACAATGTTTAACTGTACATCAGATTCGGCTGCCTGCTCTCCATCCGTCATAAGTCTTTCTACTATCTTTAAGCTGGCTTTATCTTCAATATGGGCTGTGGTTAAACGAACGGTATCATCTACCCCTTTGATCTGGGTCATCTCCATTTCGGCTGATGCTCCGCTTTGCAGGTTAATTTTGGTAGTCGGGTTCATTATTCTTTTACCCTTGCCCTGACCTTGACCATAATGCTTTTCAATATATTTTAAACGGGCACCTGGTTTCACTATGAACTCATGAACACCATCGTGCCTGGAATCGCTGTGGCTGGGATTATGGATACCGCAGCCAGCGATTATGATAATATCAGAATTTTCTCCAATAATAAAAGTATTGGCAACTGTCTCCTGCAAACCCGTTTGGGTGATCAGAACTGGCACATGGACAGTTTCCCCAATGGTCCCAGGTTTTACTTCCAGAATAAAACCCTGCCCATCTTCTCTGGGAGTTATAGTGACGTTGGCAGAGGAGCTCCGAACCACAGCTTGTCCATCCACCCTTATATTTGCTGCTCCATCTGGGATTTCAGTTAGATTACTAATAGTGTTTAATAGATCCAGACTTAAATTATCAAATTTCATATGTTAACAACTCTCCACACTGTTCTTTCATTTTGCATTCCACATCGTCTTTAATTAAATGCCATATCTCTTCCCGCGTTCCTCGCGCCTGTACCAAACCGTTCTGAATCACCATAATTTCATCACATATGCGCAGGATATTTTCGTTATGAGTAATTATTATAGTAATAGACTCCGGATTATCTTTGAACTTGTTGTAAAGGATTCCTATGAGCTTCTGAATGGTCCATAAATCAACGCCGGCCTCCGGTTCATCAAATATTGTTACTTTTGCATTTCTGGCTAGAACCTGGGCTATTTCAACCCGTTTCATTTCCCCCCCGCTTAACCCTGGGCCTACATCCCTCACCAAGTAGTCTTCAGGGCAAAGCCCTACATCTCTCATGGCGCCTCTTAAAGCCAACTGATCTATGCCTGGCCGGGCAATCTTAATCATGTCTTCAATAGTCAGGCCTTTAAATCGAGGGGGCTGCTGAAAAGCATAAGTTATACCCCGGTGGGCCCGGTCACTAATGCTAAGATTGGTTATTTCTTCGTCATTCAGATATATATGTCCGCTGTTGGGTTTGAATATACCCATCACCAATTTGGCGATGGAAGTTTTACCTCCGCCGTTAGGCCCGGTAATAGCATAGATTTTGCCTTTTTCAAATTCCAGGTTAAGACCGCGGATAATTTCTCTGCCCTGTCCGTTATCTCCGTTGACTGTCATGCATAGGTTCTCAAGCTTCAACATACTTAATGCCCTCCACTGCTAATAAGAAACGTAATTTCGAATATATTTTATCATAACTTCAGATTATACGTCTAATAATTCAATCTTCACCCTACTAATGGATTATTTACCATTAATACCCTTTCTAATCCATGCATCTCGAGAGTCACAGGTGCATCAAGGTGTACTACCTGAACTGCTGTTTATTTCCACTTCTACAGCTTCTGCAATCCCCTGCCCTACAGCTACTCTAGTATTCCCGACCTGCAATAACAAAGGACCGTGAAAGGGATGACGGGAAACAACCTCCACACTTGCCCCAGGAACCAGTCCTATTTCAAATAAACGCCTTTCAGCCGCATGTCCTTTACTAATTTTCACCACCAGTCCACTCTGTCCTGTTCGCATATCCTTTAAATACATAATTGCCCTCCTACCATGGTAATATTAGATTCAGTGCCGCGCCAACCACAAAAGAAGTAATAAATCCTATTATCAGTATTTTAATTAATCCTTTAAATCCTATTTCCCTGACCGTCATCACCATTACTGGCAGACAGGGAAGCGATAATGATATCATAGCAATGGCAATAGTGGCCTCTCTTGGGGTCAGATTTATATTCAATAAGACCAGCGGTGCCAGGTAGCGTTGAAACATGGTAACCAGTACTGCCACAAAGGCATCGGCCGGGATACCAAATAATGCCCGGGTAAATCCTTCCATGGAATGAAACAGCTTAAAAAATCCTGATTCCATTAGTGCTCTGATAATAATGTTCATTACCAGCAGTAAAGGCAGTACTTCAGTAAAAAATCCTGCAAACCTGAGCCTGACCTTCTTCAAAACATTCTTATTAGTGGGGATTCGTAAGGGAGGAAGTTCATATACAAATACTTCTTCCCTGGGCATCATGCGGCTGATAATAAAGCCTAATACCATTAATACCATCAGCATGGTAATGACCAGCACCATCAATGACGCATGGAAAGCTGATATTACAGCCGCCATAACCCCAATTGTAGCAGCACAGGGTATAACTATACTGAGAATAGTTATTACAATAAATCTTTCTGCCATGGTAGGCATTAAGCGGGTGGCGAGAACTGCTGGAGTTCGGCATCCGAAACCTAAGGACAGAGGAATTACCGCCTGCCCGGATACTCCAAAAAGCCTTCCCACTCTCTCCAGAGCCACCGAATAACGGGGGAGCAACCCGCTATCCTCCAGAATAGACATCAAAAAACTGACCATCAACATAGCTGGCATAATAATGGTAAAAGGTATAATAAGACCTTCCGGGATAGCTTTGGAAAGTACGGTATTCACTATACCCGGAGGCAATAGATTAGCAACAAAATTTTCTATTATAAGGTTTAGTGGATATAAGAGTGCGCTTATAGGTCCTTCACTTAATTCAATAAACTTTAACAGTATAAAAAAACCCAGAAATACCAGAGCCAACAGTAATATGGTCCCCGATAAGGGTCGATCTATAAATTTTTCTGCCTTTTCCATCCAGTAACGCTGGGTTTCACTCTGCCCATGTACTACCAGCTGAGCTGTATAGCGGGCCATTTCTGCCCTTCTGAAGTCTTCTGAACTCAAGCAGCTTTCTGATCCAATCGAACATTCCCGACATTGGAAAACACATTCCGGTTTTTTTTCCTGCTCAAAAAAAGATTCTATTCTGCTGGGCCAGGCAAATTCGTCAATATTCTTCTCCAGCATCTGCATTAATTCCATTAAACCCTCCCCGGTAATTGCAGAGAAGAATACCACTGGAGCTCCCAGGATATTTTCCAATCTATCTCGCTGGATCTGCATACCTAACCTTCGAGCCCGATCAATTTGATTTACCAGCACGATCATAGGTATACCCAGTTCTTTAAGCTCAAAGCTTAAGAGCAGATTGCGTTCCAGGTTGGAGGCATCCAGCACATTTAATATCAATTCTGGTTTTTCTTTTTGCAGTAGATCTTTTATTACCTGCTGATCCTGTCCCATGGTAAATACCGAATAGACACCTGGTGTATCAATTATTTTTATTTCATGGTTAGGTAATTTAAGCATCGCCTCACTAATCTCCAGCGAAGTGCCAGCATAATTAGAAACTATGAAATTGCTCCCCGTAAGGCGGTTCAATACCAGGCTTTTTCCTACATTGGGGTTTCCGATAATAACTATTGTCATAAGCCGCCCCCTGAATCAAATATCAAGATAGATTATTGTTTTCTAGTGCAAGTAGGACAGTAGCCATAGAATTTTAATTCATGATCAATAATTTTATATCCCTGGTCATCCAGCTTGCTTTCCAGTTCATGTAATAAATCGCCTGATACTTCGGATATCTGCCCACAAGCCAAACACAACACATGATGATGATGATGCTTTTCGTTTTCGGCCAGTTCATAGCGATACTTATTACCTTCAAACATGGATTTGTACAAAACCTCCAGGCTGGCCAGTTTTTCCAGGGTCCTATAAACCGTAGCTATGCCAATGTTAGGCAATATCTTCCTGGCTTCCCATAGTACCTCTTCGGCAGATAAATGCCGGCCTTTATTTTCTAACATCACGTTCAAAACGGCTTTCCTCTGACCGGTAAGACGATAACTGTTTTCGTGCAGTTTTGCATTGATAACATCCACAACCATATTTTCCTTCCTATATAATGATAATCATTATCATAATTATATAGGAATTGGGTAGAAAATGCAATAAAATAATAACTGCTCCACGGGTTTCCTTTCTATCCTCAGTACCAGCACTGGTCAATATTATCAAAAATTAGAAGCACTCCAGGAGTGCTTCTAAAAACATATATCAACTGAACAAGTAATGAAGTTAGCTTATTTATTGGTATCTCGATAATCCTTAATATCTGCCTTATTATTTAATCCTTCCACAAAATCATTGAAAGTCCTTATCTCTTTTTCCTGCTGAAGTTGGAGCATGATGCTGTTCTTAACCGACTCAAAATCGCTAATGGATTCTTCCTGCCTATCCCCGGCCTTGATAATATGATAGCCAAATTCAGTTTTTACTGGTTCTTCTGTTATCTGGCCTGGTTCCAGCTTCAAAGCAGCATCCAAAAATTCCTGGACAAAAGAAGTAGTCTCATTAACAATACCTAAATCTCCACCACTGGCTGCACTGCCACAGGTGGAATATTCCTTGGCTAGTTCAGAAAAATCAGCACCGGAATTTAATTTGTCCAGGATTTGATTGGCCAGTTCTTCGTCATCAACTAGTATATGATAGATCTGAATTCCAGCCGGCTGTTTGTACATTTCTAAATTTTCTTCATAAAAAGCCTTGATTTCTTCTTCACTTATTGAAACTTCTGCAGTTACTTCGTCCTGAATTTTTGAGATTATTAACTCCATTTTCATTTCTTCCCTGAATTTTTCCTCATCCATTCCTACTTGAGCAAGAAATTCGGCGTAAGCATCTTCACTGTTCTGCAGCTGTGATTCCTTAAAATCATTAATAGCTATATCCAATTCCTCATCACTTACTTCAATGCCTCGATCCTCGGCTTCTTTCATCAGCAGTTTCTGATATACCATGTCATCAAAAGCCTGGGTCTCCAGCTCCTGTAAAACATCATCAGTTATTTCATCCACTGTCACGCCGCTATAGGCCTCCTGCCGCATTTTATAGCTGGCCTGCAAAAGTGCAAAGCGTTCCTGATATTCAGTTTTAGTAATTTTTTCCCCATTAACTTCCCCTGCATATTCGTCTGCGGAAGGGGTACTACCACACCCAGCCAAAAATAAAACAACAGCTAAGGCCAGAAGCAGTATAATATTTTTTTTCACGATATATCTCCTCCTAAACTAACCTTCAACCTTCATGCAATTGACATTATAACATAGAATCTTAATCTACAGTAAAGCATCCGCCTATAAAGAGCATATCCATAATTATCAAAATCTGGTTAGATCAATAATAACCTAGTTGGGGTCCCTACTGCTTTTGAATATCGGGGTTATCATATATTGTTTGTTTAATAAGAAATGTTGTTTGGCGTATGCCGTGCGTGGTTTATCTTCAATAACTAAGCGTTCTTATCTTTTGTCATCGGTTTCCAACCTACTTTCAGATAAGCAACCTCTTTCGAGCAACTGCTATCTTCGTTATTTTAGTAAACCATGTCTAATTTACTGCAACCGTCGAGCCCTTTTCTCCATTAGCTTTCACTAACTTCTTCGATACTACGACTCGAACTGACTTCTGCATGTTCAGCTTTACCTTGTGATAAAGGTTACTAAGTAGCGAATATTTTATCGCTATGCAGAGCGTACCATGCAGATCTCCCCCGTTAAGGCGCATAGTCTTTCACTCCATATACCTGCCACATTTACACAGCATACCTTCGGATAGTTATTGGGCTTCAGTTTGTGTTGCAACCTTACCCGATATGCCATGCCTTCTATGTGATTTCTGTCCGTCAGGCCAGAGATTTGCCATCCGACTTCCTTCAGATTCCGTCTCGCGGCGGACACCCTTGTCTTTGGCTGTACACTTCCCACTATCAGGGTGTGTTAGGGACTTTCACCCGTTAGACTATGCCCATGCAGGGCGAACAACGAGTAGGGAGAACCCCAAAAGGGTTCTCCCTGGCAATATATCTATGTTTTTGTATTTTATCTTTTATACGATACCATGACTATACATGGCATCTGCAACCTTCAGGAAGCCAGCAATATTTGCTCCTACTACCAGGTTGCCGTTAGAGCCATAGTCATTGGCAGCTTCGTAGGCCTTCTTATGAATATTTACCATTATATCTTTAAGTTTAGCGTCTACCTCTTCAAAGGTCCATGAATACCGCATACTATTCTGGGACATCTCCAGAGCGGATACTGCAACCCCACCTGCATTGGCAGCTTTTCCCGGTCCAAACAGTACTTTGTTGTCCAGGAATACTTTAACTGCTTCCGGAGTGGAAGGCATGTTGGCACCTTCAGCTACTGCTATGCAGCCGTTAGCAACCAGAGTCCTGGCTGACTGTTCATTGATTTCATTCTGGGTGGCGCAGGGTAATGCGATATCGCACGGTACTGTCCAAATATCATCGCATCCTTCATAATAGGCAGCATGGTCATGTACAGCAAGATAATCTTTACATCTTTTTCTCTGTACTTCTTTAAGAAGTTTTATAGTATCCAGGTTGACTCCCTTTTCATCCACGAAATAACCATTTGAATCGCTCATGGCAACTACTTCACCGCCCAGTTCTTTGACCTTCTGAGCCGCATAAATAGCTACATTCCCAGATCCGGATACAACTACCCGCTTGCCAGCAAATGATTCACCTTTGGTCTTTAACATTTCATCCACAAAATATACCAGACCGTATCCAGTTGCTTCAGTCCGGGCTAAACTTCCTCCCCAGGTTAAACCTTTTCCGGTTAAGACGCCTTCATATCGATTTACTATTCTCTTATATTGCCCGAACATATAACCGATTTCACGCCCACCCACGCCTATGTCACCGGCGGGAACGTCAGTATCGGCACCAATATGTCTGTATAGTTCGGTCATGAAACTCTGACAGAATCTCATAACTTCGGCATCAGATTTCCCCTTGGGATCAAAGTCACTTCCACCCTTACCGCCACCAATGGGCAGACCGGTCAGAGAGTTCTTGAAAATCTGTTCAAACCCCAAAAACTTAATAATACTTAAATTTACGGAAGGATGTAACCTCAATCCACCTTTGTATGGTCCAATAGCGCTGCTGAATTCGATCCTGAAACCACGGTTAACCTGGACATCCCCTTTATCGTCTACCCAAGGAACCCGGAAAATAATCTGCCTTTCAGGCTCAACTATTCTTTCGAAAAGCGCGGCATCAACATATTCTGGATGTCTTTCCATAACCGGTTCAAGCGACTCCAATACTTCTCTGGCAGCCTGTAGAAACTCAGGCTCATTAGGATTTCTCTGGATGAGTTTGTCCATTAAATTGTTTACATATGACATTCTTATTCTTCCTCCTTTGGAATTAATCAAGAATTTTACCTTTCCAATTATTATTGAAATTCATTACAATGTAAATACTTTTTGAACAGATATATTGTATGCAAGTATGCAATATGTATACATCGACTATTTATGCTATTATCCCTATCTTTTACATAGGCATTATACCGGTACTGAGCAACATCGATGTCTCCTTTTCTCTGCACTCATGTTAAAAATTGGAGCCGCAGCCCGATTTAAATATGACGCCGTGCATATTCCAAATTTCCACATCTTCTTCTAAGGTTTTCAGCAGCAGAAAAGACAAAAAGCTGGAGCAATTAATCTGCCTACAGCTTTTTTCTTAAATATATGGGGCTGCTTCCGGGCAATTATTTGTAGTGATCACTCACCCAGATCGTCTTTAATGCTCGTTTGAATAATTTCCTGTACATCGTTGAACATTTGAACAAATCTAGCCTCTGCTTCAAAGAAGCTGGCTATCTCCTTATGTTGATTTAATTTAGCAAATTCTAAGGTTAGTTCCTGCATCAATGCGGGCGCAGGTTCTTCCCCCAATACCTGGGCACGATTAATTTCTATCTGTTTTTCGCGCAGCCTAAATATTTTTTCTTTATATTCAGGTTTTTCTTCCATTTCATTTTTGGCTGCTATATAGCCGCGAAAAACATCGCTATCCTTAATGGCACGAGCCAGTTCATGGGCTCTGTCATATGGGTTACTACCAACCATTTCGTCCACTTCCTTTGTTAATTATTTGTATACATATCATTCAGGATACCATAAAAGCTATATCCACCCAAATCTTTCATTATCTTTTACTATCCCTCTACAGCTTATTATTTAATAATTCCCAGATATACTAAATAGATAAAGAGAACATAAAAAAAACCACCCATTAACAATATCGGCGCCGAAATATGTTTCTTTTTCCTGAGTTCCAGGTAAAGGAAACTTGCCGAAGCGATAGCCAGCAGCGCTACGATCAAAGCACTACCGGTTAATTGCCAGGGGGTCAGGAATATCCCCAGGGCCGGTATTAAGGAACTCTGAAAGACCATAGCTCCAGTTATATTGCCAAGAGCCAGAGTGTCCTTGTTTCTTGATATCCAGATCACACTGTTAAACTTCTCAGGCAGCTCAGTAGCAATAGGAGTAATAATGAGTGCCAGTACAAAGGCCGGCACCACATACATGTCAGCTACTTCCGTAACCGATTTAACGAACATATCAGCACCCAAAATAATTAAACCTAAAGCTATAAATACCTGAAAGAGCACCAAGCCCAAGGCAGGTGAAGAATCGTTCCTGGCCAAATAGAATTTCGGCAGTTCATGATCGGATACTATATCCCTTTCCTCAGCTATCATGACGAAAATGTACCAGCAATAAGCTACTACCATGATCACGGCGATAATGATCTGCCATATTCGGTTATCAGGTGGAATCAGCCCGGCTAGAACAGCTGTAGCATATACCAGGATAAAAAATCCCAGATCTCTGGACATACTGGAATAATCAGCAACAACTTTAGCCCCAAAAGTCCTCTTGCGCCTGAATATAACTACGGCGATACCAGTTACAAACATAGCCAGAGTGGATAGCATTAAAGGCGCTCCCAGAATCGCTCCTATCCCTATATCATATCCCTTAGAGTTACTGCCAAAGACTATAGCAATTATTGGTATCAGAGTTTCCGGCAGGGCTGTTCCAACAGCTGCCAGCACACTGCCAACTGCTCCTTCGGAAAGGTTTAGTTTTTTTCCCAGCCATTCGGTACCATTTACAAAAATTTCAGCCCCAACCAAAATCACACCCAGACTGATCACCAGTATCGCAATGCTTACCACTTATCTATCTCCTTAGTCATGCCATTCTTAAATATAGGTTATATTTGTAACATTATATAAGCCTTAACCCGTCTTTTAAAGCACCAGCGGCAGCATTATTCTACTTCCCCTGCTGAATGAAGCTATTTCCCTATAACCTGCTGCCCAGGCCAGACTGGCTGCTTCTATTACTCCTACCCCAACTTCCGAAGGGTGGTGGGCATCAGAAGAGAGAGTGATCGGGATTCTCATATCAGCCATTATTTCTAGTATTTCCCGCGAGGGATACATCTGGGCTACAGGTTTTCTCAACCCGGCGCTGTTGATTTCTACGGTAAGATCTGACTTTTTAATATTATTCAAAACGTCTTTGATATAGTAGCTTAAATTATGCTTGATCGATCTATGTCCCCATTTTTTAACCAGATCAATATGTCCAATAACAGTAAATAACCCTGACTTTACTGAACTGTTTACGAGCTCAAAATAGCGTTGGTAAATGTCATCCAGGTCCATACTATCAAATTTATCCTTGTAATCAGGATGATCGAAAGCCCAACCATCCATGTAATGGATAGAACCGATAATATAATCGAAGGGATATCTAGCCACTATTTGTCTTATCTCCTTTTCCCGGCCTTCCCAGTAATCTACTTCAAGTCCGATTTTTATAGTAATATCTTCATTCTCCTGCCGGATATGCTCAAGTAATTCAAAATCGATCCTGCTGCTATATTCGTCATGCTCTGCGAAACCTATCTCTATAAGCCGCCTGCTGCGAGCAGTATTTAAAAACTGTTCAATCCAGCTCCATGTATAACTGTATTCCCCATGCGCTGCAGCATGAATATGATAATCCAGCAGCATATATGTACCCCCTAATTCTTAAACGTAACAGGACAATCCACCATCAACCATGAAAATATTGCCTGTAAGCCAGGCTGAATCTTCACTGGCAAAAAACAGCATAATGCCTTTCATATCCTGTGGATAACCAACCCTTTTCATCGGAAATAATTTATTTAACTGATTAATTTTCCCGCTGGCTTCAATCCTCTGCATTTCCTCCTGCATCATATCAGTAACAATATGCGATGGGCACAGGCAGTTGACTCTAATATCTGGTCCTAATTCGGCTGCCAGGGCCCGGGTCAACTGAACCACTCCACCCTTCATAGCACAATAAGCACTTACCTTCTTGCCCCCCAGCACGCCAAGTATGGAGGAGATATTAATAATACTTCCTCCCCCGCTTTCTTTCATCAGCGGAACCATATATTGGGAAACCAGAAATACGCTGCGCAGATCAACCTGATATATGCGATCCAGATCTTCCACCGTAGTGTCTAAAAATGATTTAAACATAGCTGACCCTGCATTGTTAACCAATATATCTAATCGGCCATATTTTTCTTGAATGATGTCTCTCAACTTCTCAATATCCTTGATACTTGT
The DNA here is from genome assembly GCA_016841875.1 of Syntrophomonas sp. GTDB lineage: Bacteria > Bacillota > Syntrophomonadia > Syntrophomonadales > Syntrophomonadaceae > JAAYJK01. Next base: position 14,522 of record JAENYG010000027.1, on the reverse strand, counting down.
AACATCTGTGGAGCAGGCCAGTGCCGTTCCGCCTTCATTTACAATTTCAGCCACAGTTTCTTCCAGTAGTTCCAGTCGCCGACCGGCAACAACTACCCTGCCACCTTCTGATGCGATTACCTGAGCTGCAGCTTTACCGATCCCGGTACCTCCACCTGTAACTAAGGCTACTTTACCATCCAATTTCATTGCATTCCCTACTTTCCAAGCTCCTCCAGCAGATATTCATTACTGGTTCTTACCACTATTCAAGAATTCTGACATCCTGCTGATCATTTCATCACTGCCCACAAAATTTCTAAAACCCCAGATTTGAGTGCGTATGGCTGCTTCCGTATCCATTCCGGGTATCCGGTTGGTTTGATCTTTATTAGCTTTCAGGGCATTGCGGTCGAATGACGCTATTTTCCTGGCCAATGTTTTGGCTTCTTCCAGATAACGATCTACTGGATAAACATAATTAGCCAGGGCCATCTCCTTAGCTTCCCCGGCGCCATAAATCCTTCCGGTCATAGTTACCTCTTTGGCTCTTCCCATACCGATAATTTTCCACAGGGGATCATTTAATGGTGTTAAAGCCCAGCGTATCTCAGCCTGACCCACTTTAGCAGTTTCCGAAAAAATTCTGATATCTGCCAGAACCATAAGATCAAAGCCGGCCGCTATAGCAGGTCCGCTTACAGCAGCTATGACCGGCATAGGATAACGCAGAATGCTTAAAAATGCTCTTTCAATTATATCTACCTTTTGCATTTTTCCCTGTCCCAGATCCATCACCGTATTCATATCGAATCCGGCACAAAACACTTCATCGCTGCCGGTAAGTACCACTGCATTCACTTCAGTATCCTTTTCCAGATCGTCAAATGCCTTTCCTATTGATTCCAACAGGGGCAAGTTCAGGGCATTCTTTAGCTCTGGACGGTTAATCTTTACTACCGCGATATTATCATCCTTTTCTACCAGCAAGTTTTTGTAGTCCATAAGTAAAATCCCCCTTTATTAAATAGTATTTTTAATTATTAGCTAAAAGATTTATCATCTTATATGAAACTAGAAATTCAGCCGGCTGAGAAACAACTCCTGGAAGTCTGTCCGCTCGGCAATTTCTATGTGCTTAACCCGATCTCTGAGCAGTTTTGCTCTTTTCCAGGCAGGATATGACAATAATACCTGCATCACACCCTGGCCAGCAGCATTACCAGCGTTTTTGATAGCAGTAGTGGGTACGGGCGGCAGCATTCCAATCCTTAAGGCACTGGCCGGGTTAATATAGTTACCAAATGATCCAGCCAGGTAAATATGATCAATCTCTTGATACCCTATCCCGGCCTCATCTAATAGAATATCAATTACTGAACGAATTGCAGCTTTGGCAAGCTGTATCTGCCTGATATCTTCCTGGTCGATAAATATTTTTAACCCTTTTCCAGTTTCTTCTCCTGACAGCAGAATTATCTCATCTCCACGCCTGCCACTTTCGACCAAAAACTGGTTTGAATCATGATTGCTAACGATTCCATTACTGTCGATAATCCCCTTTTCTAAAAGGCAGGCGGTCAGGTCTATGGCTGCTGAACCACACAAACCTCGAGGTAAACTATTGCCCAGCACATTAAATTCCAACCTGCCATCCTCACCTAGATAAACCCTATCGATAGCACCTTCACCAGCTCTCAGGCCGCAGCTAATTCCACCGCCTTCAAATGCGGGTCCAGCAGCTGCAGAAGCAGCCCACATTTTCCCTTTATTACTGAGTACTACTTCCCCATTAGTACCAATATCAACCAGTAGATAAGTGTGATCCTCGCTTTCAGGGACAGTCAGCAAAGCAGCAGTAGTATCTGCTCCAACAAACCCGCCTATCTGGGGCAGGATAAAACATTCTGCCTCCCGGGCGGATTTAAGTCCTAATTGTCTGGCTGGACAGCTAAGCTCGTCATTAAATACTCCTACATAGGGTGCCGCTGCAAAACCTGCCGGACTTAATCCCAGGAAGAAGTGAAGCATGACTGGATTGCCTGCCACACTAAAAGCGTATATATCTTGCTCCTTAATCCCAATTTCCTCAATCATTTCTTCAATACATATATTGATACTATTTATTAGCACCTGATGTAAGGTTTTCATGCCATCATCGTTCTCCAGGGAATAACTCAGGCGAGAAATTATATCCGCACCATAAGTCTTCTGCAGGTTGCTCCTGCTGATCATCGCAGCCACTTCTTTTTTCTGTAAATCCAGCAGAGCAGCAAAAACAGTAGTAGTACCGATGTCCAGAGCAATTCCAAAAGCTCTGGATTGTTTGGGGCCGATATACTTGATTCTGTTATCTGGAAATACTAAAGCATTTAGCTCCAAAGCAGGTCGACCAGCCCTATCCAAGCTGTAAAGAAATGACAGATTGTCAATACTCAATTCCAAACTATGGGTTGAAAGAGCCTTTCTCAGGCGGTGGTGTATGGACACAGGATTTTCCTGATCTATACCGGGTATATAAAGCTGCCTGCATTCTACGAGGGGAATCTCTTCTGATGAATGTCTTAAATCTGCATATATACCTTTACTGCTCAAATCCTTACCAGCATAATCGATATATACCCTTAACGGAGCATGGACATTACAATAGCAAGCCAGCCTCAATCCCTCTCTAATTTCTTCCGGCAGCAGATGCTCTCTTTCTCGATCTGTAATGGCATTAACTGCGCCTTCAACTCGTACCTTGCACTTGCCGCACACACCATTACCAGCACATATGCCCCCTATATCCAGGCCGCTATCAGCCAGGCTATCCCAAAGTCTTTTCCCAGAAAAAGTCCATATAACCTGTTCTTTTCCATCAGCCGTAACAACCTTTATCTTCACCTGTTCATTCATAAGCAAATCACCTGCGGTCATTTATAATTATACGTTCCGGATGAGAATAAATATTAAACCTCTCACCCCTGGCAAATCCAATCAAGGTTATACCAGCATCTTCAGCCTTTTTCCGGGCTAAATCTGTTACCGTGGCCCTGGACACAACTATTTTAACGCCCATAAAACAAATTTTTTCAATTATTTCATTACTTATCCTACCGCTGCTGAATAAGATCTTTCTGCTGCAATCCAGATTATTCTTCAAACAGTAGCCGTATATCTTGTCTACTGCATTATGCCTGCCAATATCTTCACGGCTCACCATCAGGCTCTTGCCCTCACTAAGGCTCATAATATGAACTCCCCCGGTTTGTCTATGGATATCTGATGCATCCAGGTGCTGCTTCATAAGCCTGGCAATATCCTGAGCATCAACCTGGTTTTCTGCTGCTATTTTCTCACAGCTCATGGAATCCTGCGGGTTCAATACTTGGATGTCAACGTAAGCTCTATCTTTTCCTATATGCAGCTTACTGATATCTTTTACGGAATTGATCATATTATCGAAAGCTAGAGAACCAATAATTAATTCATCAATATTTATAGGGGAACAGTATATCTTCTTATAAAACTGGTCGTTAACGAATATATCCAGACCAATCTCCACGATCATTGGATCTTCTAGTGAAACTAGTCCCTGGTCTGATGAATAGCGTTTAATTAAGCTGAACATAACTGCCTTATCCAAAGCCTTCCCCCCCTATGCTAAACTGTATTAGATTAATATCTACCTGATTATTGTCTCCTAACCCAAAAAAGGCGGCAACCGCCGCCTCAGGCCGATGATAAAAGCCCTTATCCCCTGCGGGGATACACGGGATCACCCCGTGCCGGGGCAACTGATGTGTTATCGCTTAACGCTAACACCAATAAGGGTGCAATAAGAAGTTCGCACAGGGCTCACCAACCATAGGAAACGTTTCTCTGCGTTATTTCAAAAAGCCACAGGACCACAGTTTATGTTCGCATAGGCTCACAAAGGATAATGAAGCCCGCTCAATTAACGTACTCAGGTACGCCTCAATCACGGGCTTCTTTCATGCCTTAATCTTCACTTCATATTATTTCTTGCACCCCTAATTGTACCGCAATGAAATGAAGGTACATCAGCTGCCCCGGTACGGGGTGGTCCCCAAGGGGGCTTCTGTCATCGGCCTGGCACTAACACTAACTATTTAGTTTCCGCCATCAGGGTAAACGCAAAAATAAATGCCCATATCATTGCCGCAAGCAGTGCTATGGTTGCAGTACCCCAACCATTTCCCGCTGTGATCGCAGCATTTCCCAGGCTATACAGAACATTGAATCCGACCAAACCTACAGCCGTAAGAATAAAAACCGTTTTCTTAAATCCGCCCGAAAGCTGGAAAGTCTTTGCCCAACCACAAAATTTCAAAAAAATAAAAATTGCTACTAACACCATCAAAAATGTGATTAGTGGGTTTGAAAGTATACCTCCTCCACTGGCGCCTTGAGCAGCTTCTGATCCAAATGCTAACACCTTGTCACCCCCTCTTCATTACATTACTTATTTTATTACTTTATTTTTTCGAAAACAAGTAAATATGATCTCTACAAAAACATAAATAAAAATTAGAAATCACTTTCCTGCTTTCAACACTATTTTTGTAAAATATTCTCTAATAATTTCTTTTTTCCTGCTCAGTGAATGATTATTTTTTAAAAACCTCCAAAGTTTGCAACTTTACTTCTTTAGTTAATTTTACTATAATAAGTAGGCAAATTGTAATTAAAGTAAGTAAGTCAGATAGTCGCAGATATTTTTATCTGAGGAAAGTCGGAGCTCCGCAGGGCAGGGTGCTGGATAACGTCCAGTGGGGGTGACCCCAAGGCAAGTGCCACAGAAACAAACCGCCCGGCAATCAATGGCTTATACGGATCTTCAGGTTAACAACTGATTTCCTGCCATATAAGCTATTGATTGCCGGGTAAGGGTGGAACGGCGAGGTAAGAGCTCACCAGCGTTCAGGTGACTGAACGGCTAGGTAAACCCCACCTGGAGCAAGACCAAATAGAGAAACATTGAAGTGGCCCGCTTCGTTTCCGGGTTAGGTCGCTAGAGGTGTCAGGCAACTGATATCCCAGATAGATGACTATCAAATACAGAACTCCGCTTACAGATTTGCTTACTTTAATTAAAATCTTGTACATGGCATGGTAACTATTCTCTCCATAAATTATTCATTTACGAGGTATACTCGACAGCATTTCTAATTTTTTTATTTTATGGCATTTAAAACCGGAATAACTTTTTTATGTCAATTCGCACTTAATATTAAGAGCCTTGCAATTCTGCAAGGCTCTTAATATTAAGTAAATCCCGCTTTTCTTCCAGTTCAGGAAGGAAATATATTTCCCCCTTGCAAAACCGCAAGGCAATCTTGCAATATTGCAAGATTGATCCTCGTTAAGCTGGGGCAAAAATTTATTTTCCCCTTATTTTTCAAATGCACCAAAATATTTTTTTACTTTTAAATCCCTCTAATTTAGACTTTACCGCATAATACACTTTAATCCAAGCTTTTACTATCCATAATATTAATTAATGGCATATTATTTGCTAGATTAATATTCAGTCTGCCGGAAAGGAGGGGTGTATTCAATCAGGCAGTTTTTAACCTTATCCAAGTATAAATAAAAATTATCCCCTGATCAATAATTGTAAACCCCTAGAGAGAAGTCATGTCAATGACTCGGTTCAAAAAGCACCTTATGGAAGTCCCCTTCGGGGACCACAATTAGTACTCGACGAGTACGTCTCGCAGAGTGATTTGGAAGCCCCCTCCGGGGACCACAATTTGTACTCGACGATTAGTCTCGTAGAGTGATTTGGAAGGAGTGTTCTTAAAAATGAAGGATATCGTACTGGTAAGCGCATGCAGAACTGCTATCGCTGGTTTTATGGGCAGCTTAAAAGATGTACAGGCCAACGATCTGGCCATTGCTGCAGGCAAAGCTGCTATTGAAAGAGCGGGTATTGATGCAGGAATAATCGATGAATTAACTCTGGGCCAGGTGTTCCCACACGGGCAGGGTTCCCTGCCGGCCAGACAAGTAGCTATGGCCTGCGGATTAAGGTTTGACAGCACCGCCTGTAATGTTAATCAGAACTGTGCTTCCGGAATGCGGGCACTGGAAATTGCCGCACGCAATATTCAAGTAGGGAAAAACGACGTTGCCCTGATAATCGGAGTGGAAAGCATGACTAATGCACCCTATATGGCACTTAAAGCCAGAATGGGTTATCGTATGAACGCTGGTAAATTAGAAGATTCCATGATCTTTGATGGCCTATTTGACGGTATGGTACCGGGTCACATGGGTGTCACAGCCGAAAATATTGCCGAAAAATATGGTATCACCAGAGAAGAATGTGATAATCTAGCTCTCATGAGCCATCAGCGTGCAACCAGGGCAGTCAAGGAAGGTACATTCAAACGTGAAGTCATTCCTTATGAAATCAAGAGTAAAAAAGGCAGTAAATTCTATGAAACTGATGAACATATGATTCCAGATGCTAATCTAGAATCAATGGCCAAGCTCCCGTCAGCTTTTAAAAAGGGCGGAGTAGTAACCGCAGCCAATGCATCCGGTATTAATGATGCAGCAGCTGCCGTGGTCATAATGTCCAAGGAAAAAGCAGCTGAACTGGGCATCAAACCTTTGATGAAGCTCATCGACATCAGTCATGGTGGAGTTGACCCCAAAATCATGGGTCTGGGACCTGCACTGGCTATTCCCAAAGCTCTTAAGAATGCTGGATTAAAATTTGAAGATATTGAATACTGGGAAATCAACGAGGCTTTTGCGGCTCAGTTCCTGGGAGTTGGCCGTATGTTGAAGGAAGACTTCGGTATAGAATTGGACATGAACAAGTGCAACCTTAATGGGTCAGGGATAGCTCTGGGTCACCCGGTCGGATGTACCGCACTTCGTATTATTGTATCTCTATACTATGAACTGGAAAGACAGGGTAAAACTATGGGCGGCGCGTCTCTGTGCGTAGGCGGCGGTTCCGGAATGTGTTCACTGTGGACCAGAGACATCTAGCTGTCAAGATACTTTGATGCCAAGTAGTTTTTTATAAAATAAGAGGGGGAATATTAATGGATTTTCGTCTATCAGATGAACAAGAAATGATGAGGAAAATGGCTCATGATTTTTCGGTAAATGAGATAGCTCCGTTCGCTAGTGAATGGGACAATAACCATCATTACCCGGAAGACGTTATTAAGAAAATGCAGGAACTGGGATTCATGACTCTGGCCTGTCCAGAAGAATACGGCGGAGTTGGTCTGGACCACGTAGCTCAGAATACCGTAGCCGAAGAAATCTGCTGGGGTGACGCAGGCATAGGAACTACTATGGTGGCCAGCGCTCTTCTTGCTACTGACCCCATTCTGGTTGCAGCCAACGATGAACAGAAGAAATGGTGGTTTGGCCGCCAGAACGAGGGAGTATTAGGCGCATTCTGTCTTACTGAACCCGGTGCTGGCTCTGACGCAGGATCACTCGCTACTCGCTGTGTAAAGGATGGCGACGATTACTTAATCACCGGTGTTAAGCAGTTTATCACCAATGGTGGCATAGCTGGTCAGTATACTCTTCTGGCAACTCTGGATAAAAGTATGGGTTACAAAGGCATGTGTGCTTTCATGATTGATAGAGATACCCCGGGTATCAGCATCGGTAAAGTTGAAGATAAACTGGGTATCCGTACTTCAAATACTACTGAAGTAATATTTGAAGATGTTCGCGTTCCTGCCAAGAACCTTTTGGGTAAAGAAGGGCAGGGTTGGTTTGTAGTCATGAAAACATTGGATATTTCGAGAGCAAGTATTGCAGCCATGGCTACTGGCGTTGCCCAGAGGTGCCTGGATGAATCACTTGAATATTCCAAACTACGCACTCAGTTTGGTAAACCTATCTCTAGTTTCCAGGCTATCCAGTTTAAACTGGCGGATATGGCTATGCATATTGAAGCATCAAGGCTTCTTTACCTGGAAGCTTCTTCCCTGCAGGATATGGATGTACCTCGCTTCAGTAAAGCCGCATCACTGGCGAAAGCTTATGCTGGAGACACTGCCATGATGTGCGGTGTTGAAGCTGTCCAAATATTCGGTGGCTATGGATTCACCAAAGAATATCCGGTAGAAAAACTAATGAGAGATGCCAAGATATTCCAGATCTATGAAGGAACCGGTGAAGTACAACGCATGGTTATCGCTGGCGACCTGCTCAGGGGTTAATATATAAAAATAGTCTTTAATCCTTTCAACGACCAGGGTACCTTTCCCTGGTCGTTCTTTTTATGTAAAAAGAACAGGTAATATATATTTCCCAAGTACTTATTGGGCCTGGGGCAGAACATCATAACCCTGGAAAGTCGGGTAATCTTATGCTTTTCCACAGGGATAATATCATTATTGTTTTGACCTGCATTAACGCAAAAAAAGAGATACGCATTTTAGCGTATCCCTTTTTTTCTTCTAGTTGGCCCTTATTTCTTTTTAGTAGCTTTCTTTTTGCCTTTAGCGGCGGTTTTCTTTTCGACCGCGACTGCTTCCTTAAGGGATTTGCCGGGTTTAAATGCTGGAACTTTAGTAGCAGGAACTTTAATTTCTTCCCCGGTTGCCGGGCTAATAACTTTCCTTTCTTTGCGATCACGAACTTCGAAGCTACCAAAACCTATAATTTGGACTTTTTCTCCATTTGCGAGCGCAGATTGGATAACTTCTACCGTGGCGTCCAGTGCTTTAGCAGCATCTTTCTGAGTAATTTCAGCTTTTTCCGCTAAGGATTTGACAAGTTCCGATTTGTTCACGACATTAGTCCTCCCTTTAATTTTATTGACCTTATTTTACATTCCCCAAAAAAACGGCAATTCCTGCTTATATTCTAAATTTTTTTAAAAAAATATTGAAATAATTTGTTGTTATTCTCTTATTTACATTCTGGCAAATATATTTTGTTTTTATTCATGAAAACCCTATTTTTAGGGTAATGCTATAATTTCCTAATATTCCCTAATTCTATAGAAGCCAATTTATAAGATTTACCTCTACAGGAAGTGAAATAAACAGGACGAATATCCTGATATGAAAGTTATTTTCAGACTTTTTTGACTACTGGCTTTTACCAACAAATTATATAGATGGTTACTTACCAGTTGTTCTGTCCCCTGATGGCCAGCATCTATAACAGCTAATCCACTGATTACTGCATCTTTAGCCTCATGATATTTCACGTCCCCGGTCACCAGGACATCGATATTCTGCGTTATGGCACTGTTAATAAAACCAGCCCCGGCACCGCTGACTACTGCCATACTCGTTATTACTTTTTCCATATCTCCAGCCGCTCTAATATTCTTCAACTGCAGGGCTTCCTTAACTAGAGCCGCACATTCCTTAAGTTTTAAAGGAGATTTCAACGATCCCCTTCTACCCATACTAAATACTTTAGATTCATTTTTGAGTTGGTATACATCATAGGCTATTTCTTCATAAGGATGTGCCTTCCCCATAGCCTCAAGGACATCTTTTAAATCTTTCTTATAGACAACCGTTTCCAGCCGATATTCATCCACTTCTTCCAATAGCCCGGTACGGCCTATAAATGGATGAGTATCTGCACCGGGACGAAAAGTACCTGTACCAGGTGATCTAAAGCTGCAGTCACTATAATTGCCAATGCTACCGGCTCCAGCACTATTCATAGCAGTTCTAACTGCCTCGACGTGGACTGCGGGAACGAAAACTACTATTTTTAATAGTTCTTCTCTCTTATATCGATCCAAAGGCATTATATCCTGGAGTTCAAGTTTTTCTGCCAGGACCTGGCTTAACCCTAGCTCGCCAGCATCCAGATTGGTATGAGCTGAATAAACGCTTATATCTGACTTTATTAAACTTTTAATCAGGGCGCCCTCAGGTAAATCAAAATTGATGTTTTTTAACGGTTTAAAAAACAGCGGATGATGGGTGATTATCATATCAGCCTTTTCATGTAAAGCTTGTTCTAGAATCTCTGCATCCAGATCCAGGCTGATAAGCACACGCTCCACCGGCTTATTATGAGAACCTATTTGAAGGCCTGGATTATCCCAAGTTTCCGCCAGATGCAAAGGAAAATAGCTTTCTATCATGTTGATCACATCTTTAACTCTCGCTTGCATCCAATATTACCTCCAATCCTTCTATTCTCTGCTGATAATCGAGTATTAATTCACTATTTTCAAAAATATTTGATCGCAAAAGACTTTTGTACACAGCTTTATATTTTGCCATCCACTGCTCCAAATAGAGCTTACCCAATTCACTATCCTTAGTATCGAGTATAATAGGGCCTATATCCAGTTCTAATTGAGAAAGTTGATAAGGCGTTTTCCCCGGCTTGCTGCTGACAATAACAAATATTCGCTTATTTTCTATTACCAGTATCTCGTCGAGTATAGGCCATCCCTGCTCAGCCAGAGCAGCACGCAGCATATAAGCCCGGCTCATAGGCTGAAACACAAAACGCTGAAAACTGGCTGCCTTATCCCAATCACATGATAATATACTGCATATTGTTTCTCCGCCCATACCAGCAATAATTACCGTGGCAGCTTCCCCAGCTGCCAGCGGCTGCAGCCCATCCCCTTTCCTTAATTCGATTGAATCTTGAAAAGAGCTGTTCTCAATTGCCTCTTGAGCCCTTGATAAAGGTCCATCAGTTAATTCAGTAGCTATTGCTTTCGCTACTATTCCATGCTCTATTAAATAAATGGGGAGAAAAGCATGATCCGAACCAATATCAGCAGCTGCCTGTCCACTAATTATCATATTTGAGATTGCCAGCAATCTATTGGTAAGCAAAAAAACACCATCCTCTTAAAATATCATAATTATTTATATGCTTGAGGTCAATGCTGGGAAACAAGGGGAGGGTTCTCCGGTTTCCCCTAAGTTGCTGTCCTCCCTGACTTTTTCTTGCTCAGCCGTAAAGCCCTGGCTAAGGTTTCAAGGATATTAAATCAAATATACCTGATACTAAAAATACAATGCCCAATACAATAATGAAAATACGCTCGATACTTTCACCTGCATTAGTTAGTCCCATTTTAAACACTGAATTATTAAACTCAAGTATCCCTTGGTACATCTTTTTGTTATAACGAATCATGAGCATTCCATAAATTATTTCTGCTATGGACATAATCAAATCAGCCATCTATATCATTACTCCCCTCATCTCATACCCCCAACCTGATTATTGTATTTTAATATAGTTATTAATCTAATTTGAAATAAGGTAGGTGAATAGGCAATTAAAAATCGATTAGCAATCATGTCTTTAACTAAATTTGTTTTTGGCAATAAGGTTTTTATTCTTTTTCAACTCTTCTACTGCTTCCTGAAAATATGTGGCAAATCCAAAAACAGCCAGAATAAATAACTATGGTAACAAATTCCATCCTGCATCGATATTCTCGTCAGATATCACAGGTAACCAAAAAACCAGTATGCTTCCAACAGAACTGGCTATTAAAAAGGCCCCTCCTAATCTTATGGCTCCTGAGTATGCCTGCCCCATACCAGGAAATAGTATATTCATTAAAACACTATTACCAAACTTCTCGGTTCAGTTAATAATCCCTAGGATACCTCTTCATGATTCCTTAGAAAAACTTCGCTAAATTACATATGTGCCGGTGCTGTTGTTATATTCCAAATATTATGATATATATATTAATAGGAGCTATAGGGGATCTGGTAGCCCCGATAGCGACCGACAAGAATTTACTTGTGGTAATAGAGTCGACATCCCCTTTATAGGGAGTTCGGCTCTATTTTGCTATGAGAGCCAATGTAAACAATATGACCGTTATGTAGAGAATAACTTCATATACATTCACATTATCACCCCCTCATGCCGATCAACAATCGGGGGCTTCCCCTACAGCTCTACCATCTATTGTAACAAACATTTGTTCTCAATTCCATATTGTAGCAATAATGTCAATAATTAATGGATTAAGATCTTCTTGTCAAGGTATGTATAACTGGATTAATTCTCATACGCAGTGGCTTCTCCCCTTTTAGGAAACAATCCATATAGGGATATCTGCTGTTCACTGCTGCGGTAACTATATAAAAGGGAACTGCTCATTTCTGTACAGTTCCCTTTTATGTGCATATGCAGCTTAATCCCAGAGTTAATATATTTCTGGCTGGATATGATTATTAAACCTAGGTGGTAAAACTAAATTCATAGCCTTCGGCCAGTGGTTCACCGGTAAACATATCTTTTACTGACCCTGCCGGTATGATCACCCGGTAGGTCTTGCCGCTCTGCAGGTTAAATATAGGGTTCAGAGTTAGATTGTTTCCCGCTAGCAATTTCAGCACAGGAACACTGTTGTTATTCTCATTGAGCAGTACGATTGAAGAAAATTGACTGCCCTGACTGCATAAAACTGAGAATGTTACGTCTATATTACTATTTACAGGTACCCCGGTGCTCCCATCCGATGGTACCGTACTAACTATCTGGGGTCCGCTGGCTGCTCATAGCAGTTCTAACTGCCTCGACGTGGACTGCGGGAACGAAAACTACTATTTTTAATAGTTCTTCTCTCTTATATCGATCCAAAGGCATTCGATGGTACCGTACTAACTATCTGGGGTCCGCTGGCTGCTTCTTCAGTGGTAAAGCTGAATTGGTAGCTGTTGCTCAGCTGTATATCGGTTACTGCATCTTCAACGGCTCCGGCAGGAATAAATACGGTGTAAGTCATGCTGCTGTCCAGATCAAAGACCGGCATGATTTTCAGCTGGTCAAGCACCAGCATGTTAATCGTGTTTACTGGATCGTTATTTTCATCTAACAGCTGGATGGAAGAAAAGGTACTGCCCGTACTGCACCATGCGGATAAGGTAACACCAATATCAGTATCTGCTGAAACTCCCTCACTCCCATCCGCTGGCACTGTAGCAATTATCTGGGGAGATCCGATCACAGAGGTGGTAAAGGACTGTATCTCTCCGGGAATCCAGCCCAGGGAGTTATGCGCCATAGCCCGGTAAAGGTAGGATGTTTCGGGGGTTAATCCGTCTATATAGGCCGAGAATGGCCCCACACCAAAGCTACCGGTTTGGACAGCATAGTCAATCCATTCACTGTCATCCTCCGCCCTGTACAGGAATTTGACCTGGTCGCAATTCTCCTCGCCTGCCAGGCTGCTGATGGTTCCCTTCAGGGTAGCTCCAGTCTGGTTAACATTTGCAGCACTTTCAGTTACCACTGCCAAAGCGTTGGCACTGGTGGTAAAGCTGAAGGTCAATTCCTGGTTGGGCTCATTATCCGGGTTCTGCACCGCCCCGGCTGGAATATATGCCGTATAGACTGTGCTGGTATCTAGATTGTTGGTAGATTGTATGGATAAAGTCTTATCTGCAATGCTGGTAGTGATCTCAACCGGGTTCTCCCCCTGTTTCAGACTGATATTATCAATATTAGCCGCGGCAGTGATGGTCTGATTGAAATTAATATGTATAACTTTATTTACAGGTACTCCGGTTTCTTCACCAGCCGGATCGGTGGATAATACTGTCAGCACAATACTACTGGTGGACTGCAGCAGGTTGCCCCCGCTGTCATAGGTGTAAGTTCTGGTTACTCCATTCCCATAGGTAACAGATATAAGCCTCCCCAATTCATCATATTCATAGTGTTTGTGTCCGGCCTGCACTGGAATTACAACCGCAAGCAGGATAAACACCACGCACAGTGCCAACCCAACTGCTTTTTTTGTGCATCTTCTTAAATTCATTTTTACACTCCTTCCCCACTGTCTTAACTCTAGTTTATCTCCTCTGAGGTTCACCCTTGTGTAATATTTGTTGGGTATCTATCTTATTTATTAGTATTTTGCCAGGAGAACCGTTCCCGAAGCCAAAATCTTAGCATCGGAGTTTATTCCATTTCGTGATGGAAAGCCACCCACCTTGTCCTACCAATTAAGGTTCTTTTTATAGGTTTTGAATGAACTAAGCGTAGTCACGTCAATATTGATAAGTTCCATAACCGCTTTCGCAAAATCCATCCAGTCCGCATCGGGTGGCAACTTGATGCTCTTGATGCCCATATACGTGTATCCCCGCTTCCATGGCAAGGACAGCGAAACCCGTTTGCCCCCGATATCATCCCAAGCCACACCTATATACCTCTTGCCGCGAACTGCGTTCTTAAACCCTTTAATACCGTAATATTTTTCTTCAAAAGTATTCTTCCCCGAAAAGTCCGTATAAGCCGGATGCTTGCACCACTCTCCAATGCCCTCCTCGATTTTGTCCGCGAGTTCCTCCAGGGTATACGGATATTTGAGTTCAATCGGGTAATATGAGGTTCTGAAAGCTGGCTCACCGGTATCTTTATCTATTTCTTTCGTTAAATTGCTGGTAGGAAATATAACGACGTTTTTTGACTCATCAACCAAAAGTGTTATGCTTCTAAAATCATATAAGTTTGTTTCCATTACCAATCCTCCTCGTATAATAATTTTTGTAAGCATCTTGTTAATCAATTTCCAATTATAT
>JAENYG010000005.1 GCA_016841875.1 Syntrophomonas sp. | reverse complement strand
TGATTTTTTAAATACTTTTTTCCAATTGGTCATTGACATTTAACCGCTGGACTTTTCTTCTACTTATAACGAGGGAAAAGATGTCCCCCGCCTCGTGGCTGCGGTGTGTTGAAACTGCTCCGCAGCTTCTTCCTTATACTTTTGAGCCTGCGAACCCAAATTGCACCCTTAAATGTGCCGCAATGATAATGAAGGTACATCAGTTGCCCCGCCACGGGGTGGTGCTCGCAGAGTGCTTCCGGTGCTTAAAACAGATAAAGGGGCCCCAGCACCTGTTATAAGTGCTGGAGCCCCTTTGCCCACTATTAGTGGTTATTTTATTTATATCTGGGACACAACAAAAACGTCCCCTTGTGTCCCTATAATGAACAAATCTCACTTTTTGTTTTTCAGGATTGAATACCAACCAGTCTGTCATTTACTCCCATATCGTCATACCCATAAGCATCTTCACCATGCAGGGAAGTATCGAGACCCACTTCTTCTTCTTCATCTGAAACCCGAAGGGGTACTATCATACTTATCACTTTCAAGATCAGCAGCGTGGCCAGTGCTGCATAGATGTAAGTAGCTCCTACTGCCACTAACTGGACTCCGAATAAATGCAGTCCTCCGAATAACAGTCCATCGGCCCCGCCTGGATTCACTGCTGTGGAAGCGAATATACCTGTGGCCAGAGCTCCTACGGTGCCTCCTACACCATGTATACCAAAAGCATCCAGGGAGTCATCGTAGCCCAGTTTCTCTTTAACTTTGCTCACGAACAGGTAGCATACCGGTCCCACCATTATTCCCATTATCACGGCTGAAAGGGGACTTACAAAACCAGCTGCTGGGGTGATTGCCACCAGTCCGGCTACCGCACCACTGACTGCTCCAAAAACGGTCGGTTTGCCATGGTGAAGCCATTCTGCCGCCACCCAGGAAATTGCTCCTGCTGCGGCACAGGTATTAGTGACCAGAAAGGCTAACCCGGCAATACCATCGGCTGCTAAAGCACTTCCAGCATTGAAACCAAACCATCCAAACCATAAGAGGGCCGCGCCCAGTACTGTAAAAGGCATATGGTGGGGTACGATGGTATCGCGATCTTTCCCCAACCGCTTACCTATGAATAAGGCAGTTACTAAGCCGGATACCCCGGAGCTAATATGGACGACGGTGCCCCCGGCAAAATCCAGAGCCCCCAATTGGCCCAGCCATCCTCCACCCCATACCCAGTGGGCTATGGGATCGTAAACCAGGGTAGTCCACAGCAGAACAAAGAGTACAAAAGCTGAAAATCTCATCCGCTCAGCAAATGCCCCGCTGATCAAGGCGGCGGTAATGATGGCAAACATCAGCTGGAAAGCCACAAAAACGTAATGGGGTATAGTGCTGGCATAATCAGGGCTGGGAAAGATACTTACCCCGTGTAGCCCTAAAAAATTCAGGTTTCCTATGACGCTGCCCACATCCGGGCCAAAAGACAGGGTATATCCCATCAGTACCCACTGTACTGAAACTAAAGCCATTACTGCAAAACACTGCATCATAATGCTCAGAACATTTTTCTTGCGCACCATCCCTCCATAGAAGAATGCCAGACCTGGGGTCATAAGCAAAACCATAGCTGAACAAACAATGATAAAGGCGGTATTGCCTGTATCTACCGGCAGTTCTTCAGCAGCCAGCGCAGGCATGGTTATTCCCACTACCATGATGAACGCCAGCATTAATACCATCCCAATACTTGTTTTTGCCTTCATAATTATCCTCCTCTTCTAAAAAGGCACCTGTGAACAGAATCTCTCTTCTTCCTGTTCACAAGCGCCTTTGCTTTCAAAGCCATTCTTGGTGGTGGGCTCCTGCCCTATAGAGCTTTTTCTCCCTGCTCCTGGGTACTAATCCTGATGACATTTTCTATGGGATAAATAAATATTTTGCCATCCCCTATATTACCGGTTCTACAAACCTCCTGTATGCGCTGCACAATCATATCTACTGCATTGTCCATACATACTATTTCAACCTTCACCTTGGGAAACAGATCTACAGATACTTCCTGACCACGGTAATACTGCTTGATGTCTTTCTGCAGTCCTCTTCCCATTACATTGTAGATGGTCATTCCCCTGACCTCTAATTCATTCATGGCAGTTTTTAACTCTTCTAATTTAGTGGGACGTATAACTGCTTCGATTTTTTTCATCATCTCACCTCCCTTTTTTTCAAAATGGAAAAAGGAGCCAGACCACCATTCATAGGTGACATAAGCTCCTTTGCTTTTTATGGATAAAAAGAGACCCTTTTCTCTTTACCAGTTAGAATAAGGCCTCTTTGCCATTACTTAAGGTATTAATTTTTTATACCGCAGGTTTATTCGCAATCTCTGCGAAATTGATATTGCCTTTAATATTCTCAATAAAATCATCAAGAATATAGGCTGTATCAACCGGTCCTGGAGATGCCTCCGGATGAAACTGAACTGACATGAGCGGTAGTTCACGGTGAATGATACCCTCCACCGTACCATCATTTAAGTTTTTAAATAAAATATCTACTCCCCTGCCTGCTAGCGAAGATTCATCTGTTACATAACCATGATTTTGGGCAGTTATATATATTTTCCCGGTCCGCATATCCTGTACCGGATGATTGCTGCCCCGGTGTCCAAATACCATTTTACGGGTATTCGCTCCCAGTGCCAGGGATAGTATCTGATGCCCCAGACATATTCCCAGGATGGGAATGCTGCCAATTAATTCCTGTACCGCCTTAATTGCATAATCGCATTCGCCCGGATCTCCGGGCCCATTGGAGAGTACCAATCCATCCGGACTAAACTGCATAATATCACGGGCCGGTGTATCAGCAGGTACTATGATAAGCTCACATTCTCTTTCAGTTATGCTGGTGATGATGCTTTTCTTAGTACCATAATCTACCAGCACAATACGTTTTTCACCTGATCCTAGCTTCTTTGCGTCTTTCCTGCTTACCTGCCTTACAAAACCCTCCGGCGGGGGAACTACCGCCCGAGCTTTTCTTATCATTTCCTCCAGGTTTTCCAGTGAATCGGTAATTACTCCACCCATGGTACCTTTGTTTCTAATAAGCCGGGTAAGTGCTCGAGTATCAACCCCACTTATACAGGCCAGCTGATTTTTCTGTAGAAATTCCTTTAATTCTTCTTCTTTCTCATAATGCTCACCGATGTTTAGTCCCCGGACCACAAAACCTTTTACCCATGGTTGATCGGCTTCCAGCAACCTGCTGCTGACTCCGTAATTGCCTATGAGGGGATAAGTCATAACTACAATCTGTCCGGCATATGAAGGATCAGTTAATATCTGCTCATAACCAAAGGCACTGGTATTAAATACTACTTCTCCCGAACTGGGTTTTGAACCCTCCATTAAGGTACCTTGAAAAACGTGCCCATCCTCTAGAATAAGATATCCCTTATTTAAGGTTGGCATTGCAGCCACCTCCATCCTGTTACCTGCAATACTGCAGTAAGCAAATTTATATCCGGGCATAAAAAAAGACGTCTCCACTATGACTTGAGTTTAAGTGCGGCGCCTTTGCCCTCAATTCCATATTTCTCATTTCCGACTCTTAGTATAACATCATTACAGATAAAATCAAGCAGTAATAATCATATATACTGTATACCTAATAAATAATAATCTTAAAATAAGTTCGGTACCTGGTACCTAACTTATTTATTGGGGGTAATCATGGGTGGCAGCGAAAATATCAATTCAGGCCATTCCATAAGCCAGGCGGTTCAACTTTTCCAAGTTTTGCTTAATGCGGTTGATCGAAAAAGGTCTTCCATGGGCCGGGAAGATATTCTCTGCTCCCTCCTTCAAAATCAATCCCCAGCTGGAATATATTTCTGCCGGCATTTCTGCAAATGTTGGATAGATGCTTAATCCATTCCAATTGAATGCCAAATCGCCTACATAGGCATTTCCATTATCCATCAGCAGAGACAATGAACCAGATGTGTGTCCAGGTGTGGATAATATCCTACCTTTAACAGCAAACTCATCCAGATGATATTCTTTGTCACAAAGTATTTCGCAGTCGACCGGCTCGAAAGCCAGCATGCTTTTGGCTCTTTGGCCTATTGAACTAACTGCCGTTCCCAGAATATTAGTGCCTGGCGGTATAACGACTTCACCTTCCCTGATGATTGCGGCCTCCAGTGGATGTGCCAGTACCGGGCAACCACAGGCTCGCTTAATACCTGCCAGACTGCCGATGTGGTCGTAGTGAGCATGGGTTATTATGATAAGCTTGATGTCCTGTGGATATAGGCCCCTTTGCATTAGTAAGGACTGAAACAGCTTTTCTTTCCGCAGGCTGCCGGCGTCAATCATAATATACCCTCTGCTGCCTTTAATCAGATAGCAATTGGTCACTCCCAAGCGCAGGCAAAATAGATCATTCATAATTCTGCTCCTTATTTATCAGTTCTGAAAAATTCCGGTATATCTTTCCTCATCAAAACCCAGTATTAACCTGGTACCATCAGTTAAAATTGGACGAATCATAATTCGGGGATTATCGTATATCAATGAAACTATTGCTTCATCATTCATAGCTTGTAGATCAGCTTTTGTTTTTCTAAAGGCCTGGCTTTTCTTATTTACCAGATCTCTTAATTCTAATTTATTCAATCCAGCCAAGTACTCTAATTCGCTTTGAGAAGGAGTTTCTTTTAGTAAATCCACCTCAATATACTCGATGTTATTCTGCATAAGCCACGCTTTTGCTTTCTTACAGGTGCTTCAGCTTTTTACACAATAAAACTTCAACTTTCCAGTCACAAAAAAAGTCCTCCTTCGTTTTGGCCGCCTGCCCATCCTGAGTCTGAAAATATTTTAGCAAGGTGTAACATCACAACCGATGTATTCATATCTTGAATTATGGGTATGATATTTATAGGTTTTGAATAGCTTACCAGATTCATTTCTGGTAGCTTTCATATACAGGGGGGAGCAGAGATTGCTCTTCCCTTTTTATTTACTCAACTAAGTAACTATATACTTTATCTCTCTGCCACAGGAAGCACAGTGTCCTTGATCTAAAGCAATTGTTTCGGTATAGTAGGCATCTCTTTTTATCAGCAGAGCTTCGCATTCTGAACAATAGGTATTATTGTCTGGTCCAGCCAGGTTACCCACAAAGACATACTTCAGATACTCCCTGGCAATCTGCCGGGCTTGTTCCAGAGTCCCAGATGGGGTTGCTTCCCGGTCTAACTTATAGGCAGGATGATACCTGGATAGGTGCAGCGGGATGTAGGGATCAATCCCCGCTATCCACTTGGCCATTTCATTAATATCATTTAAATCATCGTTTTCACCTGGAATTATAAGGCTGGTTAACTCTACATGGCAGTGCTGAGCAGCTTGTTCAACCGTTTCCATCACCTGTTTCAAACCGGCCTTACATAATTTTTTATAAAAACCTTCAGTAAAAGCCTTGACATCGATGTTCATGGCATCCACACAAGGAAGCAGTTGGTTAAGTGGTTCGGCCTCAATGTATCCGTTGGTAACCAGTACCACTTTGAGATCCTTTTCTTTCAGCAGTACCGCGGTATCCATTATGTATTCATACCATATGATTGGTTCATTATAAGTAAAAGCGACTCCTATGGAAGCGTTGGCCCGGCTTTTCTCGGCCAGTTCCAGCAGCTGCTGGGGTTCTACAGCATAGGTAGCCGGATTACCGTGGGCCAGAAGATGATTCTGACAGAAAGTACAGGATAAGTTGCAGCCAAAAGTACCCGCAGACAATATGGCTTTTCCAGGATAAAAATGGTATAAAGGTTTTTTCTCTATTGGATCGAGAGCCAGCGAAGCAATTTGGGCGTAGTTGCTGGCGATAAGCTGCCCATCCTCATTAACGCGGCTGCGGCATATGCCTTGATGGCCGGGCTTTATAATACAATGGTGGGGACACAGCATACATCTCACTCTATGGTCTTCGAGTTTTTCATAAAACATAGCTTCCTTTAGCATAAAGCAAACCTCCTTCCAGAAGGATCTCCGGAGCTTACTTACCTACAGCAGCTTTTCATGGCCACAGCGTTCCCCCGGGATCTGTCATCTCCCCTTGTACCTGGCTTCTCTCCACTGTCTCGCCTCTCATCTGCTGTCCCGCACCTCGCTTCTGGCTTCTGCCCTTTCAACTATCCCTCATATCCCGCCTTGGTTCCGTCCCTCACTTCTTGCATCTCATGCCTGGTATTGAAGGTCCGTTCATCGAAATCTTTTAACTTCAAAACGTTCTATTTTGTATTTCTCAGCGGGTGATATACCGCCCTTGTCTAAGGCGATCTGCAACTGCTGATCTACCGTATCTACCCCTTCCAGGTCCGGCAGCAGCAGTCCTCGTTTTCCAGCCGCACTAACAATGACCCCGTATTTAGCCGGGTCTAGATCCTGCCGGGTGCAATCTTCCGCTTCTCCCAGTATATCTACGGAATAGGTCAGCTGATCCAGTTCTCCTTTTTCCAGCGGGAAAAACCTGTGATCCCTGGTTCCTGAGCTTATGGCATTAGCGGCAATCTCCTGGGCCAGGCTCTCATAAACCGGAGATATAGTTCCTATACATCCCCTCAGCTGTCCATTTTTTTTCAAAGATACAAAAACACCGGCCTTATCCCGGTTGAGCGTGACCAACTCCGGAGGTAGTTTCGGTATTTTTCCCTCCTGAATATAACTCTCCAACACCATCCGAGCCCATTTAACCGGTTCGCTCTCTGACCTGCGACCTCCTTCTAACTTCTGTTTTTCCTGCCTTTTAAGCTCTTCTAATAAAGAAGGCGACTGCTGCAAGGGGCGGAATCCTGCTACCAGGTATCCTACCCCGAAAGGTCCTTCGTAAGAAAATACCTGGCTGTCAAACTTCAGCCCATCCAGAGCACCCAGCATGATCACTATGGAACGGTAACCACACTCCCCGGCATTGTCTCGCAGCTCAGCTGGCAGGTCTAAAATCCCTGCGGCATCACCTGCTTCCAGAAGTGCTTTAACTCGCAGATCAAATGCTTGTCCATCCGGATGATAATCATAAGGCCCCTCATCTTTCAAGCGATGTGACATATCTCCCGAAGCTATTACTGCCACCCTTCTGCCTAAAACAGCTGCTGATTCCTGGATGATCTTACCCAGGGTATATAGTTCCAGATTAGATAAATAGCCCGTGCTGATTGGCAGGAGGCGGATTTCATAACCCAAAGCCGGTTCTACATAATGCATAGGAACCAGGACCCCGTGATCCAGAGTACCTCTAAGGCGGTTGTTAGCTGCACATTCCATGTCCACATTAATAAAATTGATGCCTTCTCTAACTGACCTTTTGGCAATTTCCACCAGCAATTCCCGGTCATTGTTATAGCTCTTTCCCTCTTCCTGGCTGCCAAAATCCTTAAAATCTCCATATAATACTGCTTCGCTCAAACAAGTGATGCAGTCCGAAAAAACATTGCCATGGGGAGTAAGAACCACCAGAGTTTCCGGGGATGTAGCAGCCAACTCCCGGGCCAGAGACTTCATGGCCTGGACAGTAGAGGCCACTTCACTTATTCTGCCGCCCCCTACGGAAGGCACTATTAACGGGGGATGCGGGGTAAGGGCAGTATAGGTTATCATTATTGCCACCCTCCTTTTACTATTTTTACTAAAGACCATCATTTACCAACCTGGATAATCTTGTATATCTTCATCATAAGCTCGAATTTCTGACTTGGCAATACCTGAGAAAACCGCATAAGCCAATTTGGACTGGTACTGGTCATCGCTTAACTGCTGGGCCTCCCGGGGATTGGATATGAAGCCCATTTCTACGATCACTGACGGCATCTCAGTGCGGCTCAGAATATAGTAACTGCCAGGTTTGGCCTTACGATCAGTATTCCCCAGTATCCTGGTTAATTCATCCTGTATCATCACCGCTGCTACTTTACTGCGTTCACTGCCGGCCAGATAAAAAGTCTGGGCCCCTGACCACCTGGGACTAGGATCAGCATTGGCGTGGATGCTGATGTAAAGATCTGCCCCGGCTTCATTGGCTATCTCCACCCGCCGTTTCAAATCTGAACGTTTACGTTCAGCAATGGTAGCACTGGGATCTTCGGCCAGCTCCCGGTCATCCTCCCTCAGCATGATCACCAGAGCTCCGGCCTGACTCAGGTAATCGGCCAGTTTCTTGCTTACCTGCAGGGTAATATCCTTTTCTATATAATTCCCTCGAACAGCACCCGGGTCAGTTCCTCCGTGGCCTGCATCTACCACGATGATTTTGTTAGCCAGTCCATAGGATAAGACCTCTTTCTCTCCAGTATCCGCGCCCAGAACTGCCATTATGCATAACACGGATAGAAAGATCATAGCCATTCCATATCTTGACCGCCTGCCGTTCAAAACAGCCCATCTGCTCATCAATCTTGATACCTCCGCACTAAATGCTGCTGCTTCTTATATATGCCGTTTTTTTAAATATTATTAGCATGCAGCAGAAACCCACCTGGTGGCGTATCCCTGGTCGTATTTGAAGATGTGGGCCGTATTCATTGACCTGTTTTTCGGCTACCATGAACTGTTTTCAAAATCATAAGTTTGATTCCACTGAAAAACCCTAAAGATAACTTTATGAATACACAAATATTCAGGAGACATGGGCGGAGCGTGGCAGAAACGCCCTGCGAAGACTCATAGCAAATGGGGTTGAGCCCCACGGATGGGGCACCCCCGGGCACAACTGATGTTCAGTTATCACCTCACCACTATGTTCGCGAGAGGGCAGTTGAACAAGGATGTGAATCTGCCCGGTACCCCATTTACTTTGAGGCAAGCAGTTGGTGTTTCCCATGCGGAGACTGACTACGGAATATTTTTGCATTCAAAATCACCAATATTACTTTTTGCATTGGAATCAAGTATAGATAAGCAGTAATTTATCGGAACGAAAATGCGACAGAACGAGAACCTGCCCTTGACGCAAAAAATCCCCTCGTTTGTTGAGGGGATTTCTCTGATCTGAATTTGTAAGATATTTAACGTTTTGAGTATTGTGGAGCTTTTCTAGCTTTATGCAGTCCGTATTTCTTTCTTTCTTTCATACGCGGGTCACGGGTTAGATAACCTGCTCTGCGCAATACGGATCTTAATTCCGGGTTAGCTTTTAATAATGCCCGGGCGATACCTAACTGAACAGCACCGGCCTGGCCAGTTACGCCTCCACCATGCACTCTGCATATTATATCAAATCTTCCAGCCGTATCTGTCATGCCGAGAGGCTGCTGAACTATCAACCTGCTGGTTTTATTAGGAAAGAAATTTTCAAATTCCCTGTCATTTATAGTAATTCGACCTTCACCAGGAACCAGTCTGACTCTGGCAACTGCTTCTTTTCTCCTGCCGGTTCCCCAATACTGCACCTTTTCCATATCCTAATCCTCCTTAACCTCTGAGCTCTCGAACTTCAGGTTTCTGCGCTTGATGGGGATGTTCGCTTCCCCGGTATACCTTGAGCTTTTTATACATCTTATTGCCCAGCTTATTATGTGGAAGCATTCCTTTGACTGCTGTTTCTATTGCTTTTTCAGGTCTCTTCTGTAACAGAGTCTTATAATCCATTTCCTTCAAGCCGCCCGGATAACCGGTATGGTAGCGATACATTTTTTGGTTAAGTTTATCTCCGGTGAGCTTAACCTGTTCCGCATTGATAACTATTACAAAATCACCTGTGTCTACATGCGGGGTATAAGTAGGTTTATGCTTTCCTCTTAATATAGAGGCTACTTCTGAACTTATTCTTCCCAATGTCTGACCACTGGCGTCTATAACATACCATTTGTGTTCAACTTCCGCAGGCTTGGCCATGTATGTTTTCACGTTGTTCCCTCCTGTATATACTGAACTTATTATTCATTGTAGTCGATTTTATTTACCCTTCTGGTAACGGGGCAGAAACCAGCTGGAAATAGATAGACTACCTATAAATGATATCGAACTTCTAGTACCCTTGTCAAGAAATTACCGATTTTTATGTTTGATTCCAGTTTATAACCTTTACCCGTAGTTTACGGAATACAAATACAAACCCTGAGGCGGAGCAGTTTGCCCGGCCCGGGTTCTATCCTGGGCCAGTATGATATCCCTGACATATTCTGGTTTATAAGTGAGCCGTCCTACATCAAGCAAGGTTCCTACTATTATTCTTACCATATTATATAAAAATCCATCGGCGGTAATATCCAGTCTTATAAATGGTCCTTTTTCTTCTAATCTGCACTCTTTGATATGACGATCATAAGTCTTAACTGATGAACCGCTGGAACAAAAGGACTTAAAATTGTGCCGACCGATAAACAGGCGGCAGGCCTGCTGCATAAGTTCAAGATCCAGTGCTTCCAGGTCACAATAGGCATATTTACTATAAAATACCTTCCCGCTCTGTTTCCTGTGAATTAAATAAATATACCTTTTGTCCACCGCCTCAAAGCGCGGATGAAAATCTGCTCTGGCCTCGCAGCTGGATACTACCCTTATATCAGGAGGCAGAATACTGTTAAGGGCAAACTGCCATTTGTCTGGTGGTATACTGGAACTGGTGTCGAATGTTATAACCTGACCTACTGCATGAACTCCGGCATCTGTTCTGCCGGCGGCCATGATGCTGGCTTTTTCGCCAATAAGATTTTCTATGCTAGTTTCGATCATTTCTTGTATAGTAACAGCATTTTTCTGGATTTGGAAACCATGATAGCCGCTGCCATCGTATTCCAGAACAGCTTTTATTCTCTTCATATTTCCTCCCCAGCTAAACTTCAGTTGATATCACCAGCCTGTATTAGCTTGATTCAGTATCA
This sequence comes from Syntrophomonas sp., assembly GCA_016841875.1. Lineage (GTDB taxonomy): Bacteria > Bacillota > Syntrophomonadia > Syntrophomonadales > Syntrophomonadaceae > JAAYJK01. Next base: position 191,105 of record JAENYG010000005.1, on the reverse strand, counting down.
TGCCTAGTAATAGTATTGTCATGACCATCATATATATATAGTCCGGTCGGGATAAACTTAATTCGTTTAAACGGCTTCTTTTTCTGCCGGCAGTATATCCTCTTGCTTCCATGGCTTCGGCCAGATCATTAGCTTTTTGAAATGAAGCATTAATCAAGGGAACCAGAATGGCAAAATAGGTTTTAGCCCGTTCCCAGATCGGGCCTTCCTGAAAGTTTATCCCTCTGCTTATCTGAGCCATCCTTATCCGCCTGCTTTCATTCAACAAGACCGGAATAAAACGCAGACTTATAGTCATGATCATAACCAGTTCATGGACCGGAAAACGTATCAGTTCTAAGGGTTTTAGCAGTATTCCTAATCCGTCGGTTAGAGATACGATAGAAGTTGTTACCAGGAGTATCTGGGCAGCATATATGATCAGTATCAGCCGGACTGATAGTAGTATGGCGCTTTTCAAACCTTCCACGGTGATGTTGATAAACCACACGCTTATTAAACTGGTCCCGTTAACCAGAAAGAGTTTGATCATAGCAGTAATAAGTATCATAAATAAAAAAGGGGTTATGCCCTTCCAATATTCTGCTATTTTTACGCTGCTCAAGGCACCTACCACCAGGAGCACTATGACCAGCAGGGCCAGTTTCAATAGAGAATCAGCCGATACTACAGCAATGGTAAGCATCAAGGTACTTGTAATCTTGACCCTGGGATCAAGACGGTGTAAGAACGATTCGATCGGTACAAACTGGCCCAGAGAAATGTATTCTGTCATAGCTCACCTCTATTTAAACTGCTAACTATACTTTGAACTGCTTCTTCAGCATCATTGACCCGAGTATTAATATCCCAACCTCTGGTCTTAAGGTGATACAGAACTTCCTGATGAACAGGCAGGGTAAAGCCTCTTTCCTTTAATGGTTGGTAATAGTGAGCCAGGTCAGCAGTTGCGGTATCCATGAGGAGCTTCCCTTCCTCCAGCAGCATGACTCTCTTGCAAAACTGACTTAGTTGCCCTAGATTATGACCGGTGATTATGATCCCCACCCCGTCCTGGTGGTTCAGCCTGGATAATAATTCAATCAGACGGTCGATTCCTGATGCATCCAATCCTGCCAAAGCCTCATCCAACAGAAGATAACGGGGCTTTAGGGCCAGAAAGCAGGCTATCGACAATCTTCTTTTCTCACCACTGCTCAAAGTTGCCGGTTGCCGGTCATGGAATTGTTCATAATCTAATCCAACCTGCCCCAGGGCCTCCTTAATTCTCTTTTTTTCTTCTGCTGAATCCAGGCCTTGACTCTTCAGCCCAAAGGCCAGCTCTTTGTAAACGCTGGTTTCGAATAATTGTTGTTCAGGAAATTGCCATACCAGGCCTACCTTTTTTATCAGCATCTGTGAATTCTTTTTGCAGACAGAGCTGTCTATTTCATCGATAATCATTTTCCCTGTATCTGGCTTTAGCAAACCGTTGAGTAATTTGAGCAGGGTGGTCTTTCCAGCACCTGCTCTCCCTATGATCCCCACTATTTCTCCAGCATCTATCTGAAAGGATATTTCTTGTACGGCCTGCCGGGTATAGCCTGCAGGCGCCGGGTAGGTATATGTTAGATTTTCTGCTTTAATCGACATAACTCTTCCACCAGTTCATCTACATCATTTATTTCCATGGAAAGCAGACCAGAATGAGCAGTATTCATAGCTTCTATAAAAATACTTATCTCCAGTGGTTGGAGCTGCATGGCTCTTAATAGATCTGGCTTATATATGATCTGTTCCGGTACACATTGGGTCTTTATCTGCCCTGATTCCATGAATACCATACGGTCAGCCTTAAGTGCCGGGGGTAGTTCGTGGGTTATTAACACTACCGTAATGCCCTCATTTTTATTCAGCTGCCATAAGGCCTGGAATACTTCCCGCTTACCCATTTCATCAAGCATGGAGGCAGGTTCGTCCAGAACCAGATAGGATGGTTTCATGGCCAGCAGTCCAGCTATCCCTACTTTTTGCTTTTGCCCGCCTGACAAAAGATAAGGAGGATGTTTGGCAAAATCCTCCATTGATAATAGTTTTAGAGCATTATCAACTCTGGCTCGTATTTCATTTTGTTTTAGATCCAGGTTTTCCGGGCCAAACGCTACGTCTTCCTCAACTGTACTCGATATTAGCTGTTTATCAGCTTCAGGAAATAACATTCCTACCTTCTGCTTTATCAAGATACGGTTTTCAGGTACTCTAGTGTCCATTCCATCTATTAAAACTCTACCCGTACCTGGAAGATAAAGGCCGTTTAGTAATTTAGCCAGAGTAGTTTTACCGGAACCGTTATTGCCAATAACAGCTACAAACTCATGTTCGGCTATTTCCAGATCTATATCCTTAAGTATCCTGGGACCATTATTAGAGTACGAAAAACTAACCTTCTCTACAGTAATCATAAGTTGATATATTAATCTACCAGCTCTAAAATAGCCATAGGAGCACCATCGCCTTTACGATTACCAGTTTTGATTATGCGGGTATAGCCTCCCTGTCTTTCACTAAAACGTGAGGCTAGATCAGTAAAGACTTTATGAACCACGTCATCAGTCATCACATAAGAGTCAACCTGCCTTCTAGAGTGCAAGTCTCCTCTTTTCCCTAGGGTAATCATTTTTTCAGCTATACGGCTGATATCCTTGGCCCGAGTTTCAGTGGTGGTAATTTTTTCTTTGTCCAGCAGGGATGTAACTGCATTTCTTAACATAGATCTTCTATGACTGCTTAAGAGACCAAATCTACGATAACTCACCGGGTCTCCTCCTTTCTAATCTTCGGGTTTCTTAAAACCAAGTTCTAATTCTTTTAGTTTTCTTTCGATTTCTTCTAACGACTTCTGTCCTAGATTTCTTATTTTACTCATTTCTTCACGAGTTTTCTCAATCAGATCACCTACTGTATTGATATTGGCTCGCTTCAAACCATTAGAAGCTCGAACAGAAAGTTCCAGTTCCTCAATGGACATTTCCAGAACTTTGTCTTTCTTTTCTTCCTCTTTTTCAACCAGTATTTCTACTTCGGCATAAGTATCATCTATCTGGGTGAATAGTTTTAAGTATTCAATAAGTATCTGGGCTGATAAACTGATGGCCTCCTCCGGGCTGATGCTGCCGTTAGTCCACACCTCCAGGGTCAGGCTGTCGTAATCAGTTCTTTTTCCTACTCGGGCATTGTCAATAGTATAGTTAACTCGATTGACCGGAGTAAATATGGAATCAATCGGTACCAGACCAACGATATCTTCGTTCTTAATGGGCTGCTGGTCGGCAGTTACATAGCCTCTGCCTCTTTCAACCGTCATTTCCATTTCCACATTGGCACCCTGATCCAGAGTGGCTATATGCAAATCTGGATTTAAGATATCAACTTCTGCATCCTGCTCTATATCGCCAGCGGTTATTGCCTTTTTGCCCTGCTGGGATATCCGGATTATTTTCCGTTCGTTTCCGTCATACTTTAATACCATTTTCTTGATATTAAGTATCATCTCGGTGGTATCTTCCACTACATTGGGAATGGTAGAGAATTCATGTAATACCCCATCGATTTTTACGGAAGTAACTGCTGCTCCTGGTAAGGATGATAAGAGAACCCGCCGCAGAGAATTCCCCAGGGTAGTTCCGTATCCTCTTTCCAGCGGCTCAATAACAAACTTACCATAATTTCTTTCAACATCTTTTTCAACACACTCAATACGAGGTTTTTCCATCTCTAGCATCTATTTATCCCCTCCTTAATTTTAGAGGTGTTATCTAGAGTACAATTCTATTATAAGCTGCTCATTTACAGTGGTATCTATCTGCTCTCTAATCGGATAGGCCAGCATACTGCCAGTCAAATTCTCCGCATCTACACTCAGCCACTCAGGTGGTGTTTTGTATGCAGCCTGATCCTTGATCTCCTGAAATTTAACCGCTTCTTTACTATTCTCTTTAACCTGAATAACATCACCTACTTTAACCAGCATCGACGGAATAGTGGCCTTTCTACCGTTGATTGTGAAGTGGCCATGGTTAACCAGCTGCCGAGCTTCTGCCCGAGATGATGCAAAACCTAATCTATATACTATATTGTCCAGCCTTCTCTCCAGCAAGACCAGTAGATTAGTACCGGTTATACCCTGCTGTCTATCAGCTTTCTTAAAGTAGTTGCGGAATTGTTTCTCCAATACTCCGTAGATTTTTCTGGTTTTTTGCTTTTCTCTTAATTGTAATCCATATTCACTCTGTTTTTGTCTGCGTTTTCGTGCAGTGGAACCGGGTGGATATGGCTTTCTTTCGACTGCACACTTTTCTGAATAACAGCGGTCTCCCTTAAGGAATAATTTTTCGCCTTCCCTACGGCACTGGCGGCAGACCGAATCAGTATATCTTCCCACTTATCTATATACCTCCTTATACTCTTCTTCTTTTTGGTGGTCTACATCCATTGTGTGGAATAGGCGTGACATCTTTGATCACACTAACTTCTAGCCCTGCAGCTTGCAAGGAACGGATAGCTGCCTCACGGCCTGCTCCCGGACCCTTTACGTAACATTCCACTTCTTTTAAGCCATGTTCCATAGCTGCTCTAGCTGCATTTTCGGCAGCTTGCTGAGCCGCAAAAGGAGTGCTTTTTCTTGAACCTTTAAATCCAACCGTTCCGGCACTGGCCCAGGATATAGCATTGCCCTTTTTATCGGTAATAGAAATCATGGTATTGTTAAATGTAGATTTTATATGAGCAATTCCAGATTCAATATTCTTCTTTTCCCGCCTCTTAACTCTGGTGGATGTCTTTCGTGCCACTCATTTATCCTCCTTATATGCTATTTCTTCCTGCCGCCGGCAGTACGTTTAGGTCCTTTTCGGGTACGGGCATTAGTCTTAGTCTTTTGACCACGTACTGGTAAACCACGACGATGGCGCAGACCTCTATAGCAACCTAAATCCATCAGTCTCTTAATATCCATGCTGATCTGTCTGCGCAGATCTCCTTCGACCTGATACCTTTTTTCTATTACTTCCCTTAATTTAGATACTTCTTCTTCTGTTAAATCTTTCACCCTGGTATCGGGATTTATACCAGTTGCTGCCAATATTGCCTTAGCTGATGATCTGCCTAAACCATAAATATATGTTAAAGAAACTTCTATCCTTTTATCCCTGGGTAAATCAACACCTGCTATTCTTGCCATAATCATTCACCTCCCATTAATCAGCCCTGAACTTGCTTGTGTTTGGGATTTTCACATATTACCATTACTTTACCATTGCGTTTTATTATTTTGCATTTTTCGCACATGGGTTTCACTGAGGGTTTCACCTTCAATTTTCAATACCTCCTTAATTTAACATGCGTATGCAGTAAGTAATTATTTGAACCGATATACTATTCTTCCACGATTGAGATCGTATGGTGATAATTCTACCATTACCCTATCACCGGGTAATATCCTTATAAAATTCATTCTCATTTTACCAGATATATGGGCGAGGACCTTATGGCCGTTTTCTAGTTCCACCCTGAACATGGCATTCGGAAGTGGTTCTATTACCTTTCCCTCGACCTCAATAACATCGTCCTTATTAGCCATTTACCAGCCCTCCTTCCCTTCTATTTCTCCAGTCCCTTTAAATGCACTCAGATAGTTTTTTATTACATGATTTTCCGGTACTTCTCCTCTAGCCAGACACTCCAAAACAGAATCTGCTTTCATATTAGTGAGCTGTAGGTGTTTTATATTCTTGATCTTGGGTTTTTCAATCTTCCTCAGATCTCCATCGGCCACCATACAATACTGCTCGTTGACTAAATCGATAACCACCATGATCCTGCCTTTATCGCGACCCGACTTTGAATAAACTACTCGGCCTATTAAATCATTCCGGATTTTCAGACACCCCCATAACTCGGTGCGATAGATGATCATTACTTTTCAAATAAAATGACTTCTTCATTAGAACTCCCTTAAATGATTAAGTTTGCACCTAAAATCATATTCTAATCTACTTGCTGTCTTTGGTTCTGCACCTAAAGAGGCCTGCCTACAGTCCATTTAAAATCGCTTCTATATCGGAGCCAACTGATTTGCTGTCCCGGTTTCCATCTACATCTTTCAGCAGCCCTTTATTCTCATAGTAATCCAGCAATGGACTAGTTTGTTCTATATATACCTGCAGACGATTAGCTCCTGTTTCAGCATTATCATCACTGCGTTGGATCAGTTCACCGCTGCATTTATCACATTTTCCTGATTGGGAGGGAGGATTAAATACAAGATGATATACTGTACCACATTCTTTGCAGCTAACTCTGCCGGACATTCTTTCAATCAGGATTTTTTCCGGTACGAATATATTGATGGCCGCGTCAATTTTCTTACCAAGTTTTTCCATTACTCGATCAAGGGCTTCAGCTTGATTAATGGTCCTTGGAAAACCATCTAATAAGAAACCAGCCTGGCAATCATCTTCAGCAAGTCGATCTTCAACAATACCTATGGTGACTTGGTCTGGGACTAATTTTCCTTCGTTCATATACTTTTTAGCTTCTTGCCCCATTGGAGTCCCCTTTTTTACCGCATCCCTGAACATATCTCCGGTAGATATATGAGGTACCGTATATTTTGCCTTGATAAATTCTGCCTGAGTTCCTTTTCCGGCTCCTGGAGGTCCCATTAATATTAAGTTCATATTATCATCTCCTATTTAACAAAGCCTTCATAACTTCTTAACAGTAAGTGAGATTCTATTTGTTTCATGGTATCAAGCGCTACACCTACTACAATCAGCAGCGATGTTCCACCAAACCACAAACTGGTGATTCCAGTCAGTGCGATAACGAAATTAGGTAGAACAGCTATCAAGCCCAGGAATATACCTCCGGCTAGAGTTAACCTCGACAAAATCCGGTCTATGTATTCTGCTGTCGGACGGCCGGGTCGTATCCCCGGTACAAAACCGCCATATTTTTTAATATTCTCAGCTACATCGGCCGGGTTAAATATTATGGCTACATAAAAATACGTAAAGAATACAATCAATAAGAAATACATTATATTATAGGCTGGACTGCCGAAATTAAAATAAGTATTCAAAAACTGATTGAATCCTCCGGTCGGACTCGTCCAGGATCCTATGGTAGCCGGAAACATCATCAAAGACATAGCAAATATTATCGGGATAACACCGGCTGCGTTAACTTTTAGGGGTAAGAAAGTACTTTGACCTCCGTACATCTTACGTCCTACCACCCTTTTGGCGTATTGAACCGGTAAGCGTCTTTGACCCTCATTTACTGCTATTATGGCTACTATTATAGCCAGTGCCAGAACTATAAATAACAGGATATTGAAGTACCCAATTATCCCTCCGGAAAGCTCCTGTACAACCCCACCTATCTGGCTGGGCATTCTGGATACTATTCCGGCGAAAATAATCAAGGATATACCATTTCCTATTCCATGTTCGGTTATCATTTCCCCGATCCACATTAAAACAGCTGTTCCCGCAGTCAGGGAGATAGCGATAATCAAGTAGGTTACCACACCAGGATTAATAATAGCATTGTTGTTTCCCAGCGCAGCCGCCATACCCAGGGCCTGTATAAAGGCTAATACTACCGTTCCATAACGGGTGTACTGTGCAATAACTTTCTTGCCTTCTTCCCCTTCTTTAGCCAGTTCTTCCAGCCGGGGGATAACTACCTGGAGAAGATTCATGATAATTGATGCGTTTATATATGGTGTGATACTCATCGCGAAAATACTAAAGCGTTTAAATGCACCACCTGAAACTACATCAAAAAAACTAAACAATTGTCCGCTCAGAAACTGCTGAATTGCCTCCGGATTTATGTTGGGGGCCGGAATATGCGCTCCCAATCTAAATACTAGGAGCATCAGCAGGGTGAATAATAGCTTACTCCTTAAATCCCCGATTTTAAAAGCTTGCTGCATGGATCCCAGCATTAAATCACCTCTATCTCCCCACCTAGGTCCGCAATTTTTTCAGCTGCTTGTTTGCTGATTTTATTAGCCTTGACTATCAGTTTTCTCTGCAGCTCTCCATCGCCCAATATCTTAACTCCACCGCTTTTCACCTTTTTAATTATACCCTGGTTGAGTAATAATTCTGGAGTTATTATGGTACCATCTTCAAAAACATTGAGATCTTTTACATTTACGATGGCATAGTCAGTCTTGAATATATTGGTAAAACCTCTTTTGGGTATTCTCCTTTGTAACGGCATTTGACCGCCTTCAAAACCAGGTCTTATTCCACCACCAGATCTTGACTTCTGGCCTTTGTGTCCCCGGGCAGATGTTTTTCCATGCCCGGAACCCATACCGCGCCCTACTCTTTTGATGCGCTTGGTACTGCCTGGTGGAGATTTTAACTCATCAAGTTTCACAATAAAACCTCCCTGAATTTAATCTATCTCTTCTACAGTAACGAGATGCTGTACTTTGCCTACCTGTCCTCTAATTTCCGGACAGTCTTCTTTAATAACGCTATGCTGCAATTTCCTTAATCCCAAGCTTTTTATCGTAGATCTTTGGGTTTTGGGGCAGCCGATATAACTTTTGGTCCAGGTAATTTTAATCTGCTTAGCCAAGTCATATCCCTCCTCAATTAATCAACTCATCTATGGTCTTGCCCCTTAATTTCGCAACCTGGTCCGCTTTCTTCAAATTCTTTAGCCCTTCCATAGTAGCATGAACCATATTGTTTGAATTAGAGGATCCCAGTGACTTAGTCAGAATGTCTTTAATCCCCGCTGCTTCTAAAACCGCACGTACTGGTCCGCCGGCTATAACGCCTGTACCAGCAGAAGCAGGTTTAAGAAACACCCTGCCAGCTCCAAACCGGCCGGTGATTTCATGGGGAATGGTTCTTTCATCAATTAATGGGACATCTATCATATTCTTCTTAGCATTCTCAACCGCTTTTCTAATGGCTTCAGGTACTTCATTGGCTTTGCCTTTCCCGGTACCTACTTTACCGGCTCCATCGCCAACCACTACCTGGGCACTGAAGCTGAATCTACGGCCACCCTTGACAACTTTGGCAACTCTTCTAATATTAACTATCTTTTCAATTAATTCCGGAGCAGCCATATCTCTGTCGTTCATCGTTTCCCTCCTTACTAAGTGGATCCTGCATTAAAATTGTAAACCTTTTTCTCTGGCAGCGTCGGCTAAAGATGCTACACAGCCGTGATATTTGTACCCATTGCGGTCAAACACCACCTGCATAATACCCTTTTCCTTTGCTTTCTCAGCAATTCTGCTGCCGATTATTTTTGCTGCTTCTTTATTAGTCTTGGATTCAAGCTCTGCGAAATCTTTTTCCAGGGTTGAAGCAGCTACCAAGGTCTCACTCTTTTCGTCATCGATTATTTGAGCATATATATGATTAAGGCTTTTGTAAACACATAGTCTGGGCACTTCTGTGGTACCGGAGACTTTTTTACGCACTCGTTTATGTTTACTCTGCCTGAGTGATGTACTACTGGGTTTCTTAAACAATACTGCCACTCCTTTCCTAGTTATTTGATGCCTGATTTACCAGCCTTACGTCTGATTATTTCATTTTCATACTTGATTCCTTTACCTTTATAAGGTTCCGGTTTTCTTATAGCACGAATATGCGCTGCAGTGTTTCCCACCAGCTGTTTATCAATACCTCTAACCGTTATCTTGGTTACTGCTGGCACCTCAAACACGATACCTTCCGGTGCATCTATCAGTATGGGATGGGAATACCCAACAGTAAGCATAAGTTTGCTGCCCTGCATTTGCGCTCTATAGCCAACGCCTACCAGTTCCAGCTTTTTCTCAAAGCCATTGGTGACGCCTTCCACCATATTGGCAACCAGAGCGCGGCTCAACCCATGATAAGCTCGGTGCTTTTTGGCATCGCTCGGTCTAGTGACTAATATTTCGTCATCACTTATGTTCAAACTAATATCTGCAGGCAACTGCTGAATCAATTCACCCCGGGGGCCTTTTACAGTAACTGTATCATCTTCTATTTTAACTTCTACCCCTTTAGGCAGATTGATAGGTTTTTTACCTATTCGAGACACTGTTCACCCCTCCTTCTGCTACCAGATATAACATACTACTTCTCCGCCAAGTCCAGTTTTACGTGCACTTTTATCGGTCATTAACCCTTTGGAGGTTGAAATAACTGCAGTTCCAAGTCCTCCTAAGACTTTAGGTATTTCGTCTTTCTTAACATATACTCTCAAACCGGGTTTGCTGATTCTCTTGATCCCGGTAATGACCTTTTCTTTATTAGGGCCGTATTTGAGATATACTCTTATGATCCCCTGCTTACCGTCCTGGATATATTCATAATCCTTGATGTACCCTTCTTCTTTCATAATTTCAGCTATTGAAACTTTTATTTTAGATGAGGGTGCTTCAACGGTCTCATGCATGACCATATTACCGTTCCTGATTCTGGTCAGGAAATCAGCTACTGGATCAGTCATGACCATATCCTAAACCTCCTTTATTATAAAGCTTACCAACTCGACTTGGTAACTCCAGGGAGTTCACCTTTGTGGGCCAGTTCCCTGAAACATATTCTGCACATGCCAAATTTACGCATATAGGCTCTAGGCCGTCCGCATATTTTACATCTGTTATAATGACGAACCTTAAATCTAGGTTCCCTTTTTTGCTTTTCAATCATAGCCTTCTTAGCCATCTGATAATTTACCTCCTATCTAAATGGCATTCCTAAGCCTTTTAATAGTTCCCTTCCTTCTTCGTCCGTTTTAGCCGTAGTGACTATTACTACTTCAAGACCTCTTATTTTATCGATCCTGTCATAGTATATCTCGGGGAAGATGGTCTGCTCTTTTATCCCCAGTGAGTAGTTACCTCTACCGTCAAAAGCCTGGGGGGATACACCCCTGAAATCTCGTACACGGGGTAAAGAAAGGTTTATTAACCGATCCAGGAATTCATACATTCTCTCGCCGCGTAAAGTGACCTTACATCCAATGGGCATTCCTTCTCTTAGTTTGAATCCCGCGATGGACTTTTTTGCTTTGGTAATTACCGGTTTTTGTCCTGATATGGTTGATAAATCATTAACTGCACCATCAAGTGCTTTAGAATTCTGTATCGCTTCTCCAACTCCGATATTTATTACAACTCTGTCCACTTTAGGAGCTTGCATTACGTTTTTATAATTAAATCTCTCCATCAACCTAGGAACTATTTCTTGCTTGTATAGGTCGTGTAGCCTGGCCATTCTACTGGCCTCCTTTCCTAGATTTGCTAGTCTGCTATTTCTCCGCATCTCTTGCAGACTCTGACTCTTTCGTTATTGTCTAATACCTTACTGCCCAGACGGGTCGGTTTATTGCATTTTTTACATAAATACATAACATTACTTATGTTAATGGGTGCTTCGATCTGCAAAATTCCGCCTTGAGGAATTGCACGACTGGGTTTTTGATGTTTTTTCATTTTGTTTATGCCTTCGATTACTACTTTTTTTTGATCCGGCAATGACCTCAGGATTTTGCCCTTTTTGCCTTTATCTTTGCCGCTGGTTACTATAACAATGTCACCTTTTTTTACATGCACCTGAAACACCTCCCTCGTTTATAGAACCTCCGGAGCTAGAGATACGATCTTCATGAAGTTCTTTTCCCTTAATTCCCTAGCAACGGGTCCAAATATTCGAGTACCTTTAGGATTCTTGTTGTCATCTATAATTACGGCAGCATTTTCAGAGAAAGCTATATATGAACCATCTTTACGCCTGATCTCTTTTCTGGTTCTCACAACTACAGCTTTTACCACATCGCCCTTTTTGACAACTCCACCTGGCGCCGCTTCTTTGACCGCTGCCACTATTATATCTCCAACGGTTGCGTACTTTCTTGTGGAACCACCCAGAACCTTTATACAAAGCACTTTTTTGGCGCCGGTATTATCACCAACCTGGAGCATTGTCTCTTGCTGAATCACTGCTTATCCTCCCTTCTAGCGTCCTACTCATCTACTGCAAAGTCTTAGCTTTTTGTATTATTTCAATGAGTTTCCATCTCTTATCTTTACTTATGGGTCTGGTTTCCATGATTTTTACAATGTCACCCGCTCCGGCTTCATTATTTTCATCATGAGCCTTATATTTTTTACTGGTTTTAATGGTTTTTTTGTATAGAGGATGCTGTTTCACAGTTTCAACACTTACTGTTATGGTTTTATCCATCTTGTTGCTGGAAACTGTTCCCATTATAACCTTTCTATTACCAGGTTTTTCCGCCACCCTTAGACCTCCTTTATGCGTTCTGATGCTGCGCGATTTCTCTTTCGCGTAAAATCGTCTTGCATCTAGCAATGTTCTTTCTAACATCCCTGATTCTCATGGGATTATCCAGCTGCCCGGTGGCCAGCTGAAATCTTAAATTGAACAGTTCTTCCTTATAATTTGAAACCTTCTGTTTTAATTCCTCATCGGTTAGTTCCCTTATGTTGCTAGCCTTCACTAACCTCACCACCTATTTCTTCTCTTTTTACAAATTTACATTTTATGGGCAGCTTATGAGATGCTAATCTCATTGCTTCCCGGGCAACTTCTTCGTTAACCCCTGATAATTCAAACATAACTCGCCCTGGTTTAACAACCGCTATCCAGTGCTCGGGGGAACCTTTTCCTTTTCCCATCCGAGTTTCAGCCGGCTTAACAGTAATGGGCCGATCGGGAAATATCTTTATCCATAATTTCCCGCCTCTTTTTATATAGCGGTTAATAGCAATACGTGCTGCTTCTATCTGTCTATTGGTCACCCAGGCTGGTTCTAAGGCCTGAAGTCCGAAATCGCCATAAGTAATTTCATTACCTTTGTTAGCATTACCTGCCATGTTTCTCGGCCGGTGCTGCTTTCTGTATTTAATTCTTTTAGGGGTAAGCATTACTTATCTGCCTCCTCCTTTTTATGATCGGTTGGTCTTTGTTTTGCCTCAGGCATTATCTCGCCCCGGTTAATCCAGACTTTTATGCCTATTTTACCATAGGTAGTGTTAGCTTCAGCAAAACCATAATCTACATCAGCTCGCAAAGTATGAAGAGGCACTTTACCTTCAGAATACCACTCGGTTCTGGCTATTTCAGCTCCACCTAACCGACCTGATATAGCTACCTTTATGCCTACTCCATTTGCTCTCATAGTTCTTCCAACGGTCTGCTTCATAGCCCTGCGAAAAGCAATTCTTTTTTCTAACTGCTGGGCTATGTTTTCCGCCACGATTTGAGCATCTAATTCCGGTTTTTTTATTTCCTGGATGTTTATATTAATATTCTTCCCAGTCATTTTGGTCAAGGTAACCTTCAGTTGTTCTACTTCAGTACCTCCCCGGCCAATAATTATCCCTGGCTTGGCGGTATGAATAGTAATTCTAACCTTGTTGCCAGTTCTCTGTATCTGAATTCTGGACACACCAGCCATGTAAAAACGTTCTTTGATATGAGCTCTAATCCGGTAGTCCTCATGCAGCAATTCGGTATAATCGCGATCCGCATACCAGTTAGAATCCCAGTCTCTGATAATTCCTATTCTAAAGCCCTTAGGATGAACCTTTTGCCCCACTATTTAACCTCCCTTTCTTTTACTACCACCGTAATATGGCTTGTTCTATGCCTTCTTACGTCTGCCCTGCCATATGCTCTAGGCTTCATTCTCTTCAAGGTTGGTCCTTCATCAACAAATATTTCGGCGATGAATAATTCATCTACATCCATATCGTAGTTATGTTCAGCATTGGCAATAGCAGATTTAACTATTTTGCCGATTAAGGGAGCTGACTTTTTGTTGGTATATTTTAGCATGGCAACTGCCTCATTAGCATCCTTACCCCGAACCAGATTCGCCACCTGACGAGCTTTAAAAGGAGATACTCTAAGATAACGCCCTATTGATTTAGCTTCCATCTTCTTATCGCTCCTCCTTTCTATCTTGATCTGCTGGATTTTTCAGACTTTCCTGCATGCCCTCGGTAGGTTCTGGTTGGTGCAAATTCACCTAACTTCATTCCCACCATATCCTCGGTTATATAAACAGGTATATGTCTTCTACCATCATGAACTGCAAAAGTAAATCCGATCATTTGCGGCATTATTGTAGATCGTCTCGACCATGTCTTAATTACGCTTTTCTGACCCGATTGACCCATAGCTTCTACTTTATTGAGCAGCTTTTCTTCGCAATAAGGTCCTTTTTTCAATGACCTTGACATCTATATAGACCTCCTTTATTTCCTTTTCCTGACTATCATCTTGTCAGAAGCTTTCTTTTTCCGAGTTTTGCCGCCGATAGCAATTTTACCCCATGGAGATACGGGATACTTTCTCCCAATGGGAGCACGCCCCTCACCACCGCCATGAGGATGATCGGTTGGATTCATAACCGAACCCCTTACGGTTGGCCTTATGCCTAACCACCGTGATCTTCCGGCTTTTCCAATAGTCTGATTTTCATAGTCCAAGTTGCCAACCTGCCCTATGGTAGCCCGGCAGGTAACATGTACTAATCTTACCTCACCAGAGGGAAGCCTAACGTGTGCATAATTACCCTCTCTAGCCATTAATTGAGCAACTGTCCCGGCCGACCTGGCCAGCTGACCGCCTTTTCCTGGCCTGAGTTCCACATTATGAATGAGGGACCCAACTGGAATATCTTTCAACGGCAGTGTATTGCCAACTTTTATATCCGCTTTAGAACCGGAAACTACAGTGTCTCCCACTTTTAATCCCTGGGGTGCCAGGATGTATGTTTTAGTTCCGTCAGCGTAATGTAATAGTGCTATATTGGCAGAACGGTTGGGATCATACTCAATAGCAGCTACCTTGGCCGGTACAGAGTCTTTTATTCTTTTGAAATCTATAATCCTATATAACCGCTTGTGACGGCCACCAATATGCCTGACCGTGAGACGACCCTTACTATTGCGCCCACCGGTTTTTTTCAAAGGTACGGTAAGACTTTTTTCAGGTTTGGTTTTGGTTATTTCATCAAAAGTCAATACAGTCATTTCTCTTCTACTCGGTGTTGTAGGCCTGAATTTTTTTATGCCCATCTTATAATTACCTCCTTAAACAAGAGCAACGGGACCTTATATTCCTTCAAATAGTGGTATTTTTTGTCCAGGTTTGAGGGCTACAATAGCTTTCTTCCTATTAGGAGTTTTGCCCACCGACCTACCCATCCTTTTGGGTTTTCCCTTAACGTTCATGGTGTATACTTTATCAACCTTAACATTAAAAATACTTTCGATGGCATTTTTAATTTCTGTCTTGTTGGCTCTTTTGTCAACGATGAAGGTGTATTTGTTTTCCACCAGCAAATTCATGGTTTTTTCTGTAATTACCGGCTTTATGATTATGTCTCGATGATCTCGCATTATGCGAACACCTCCTCAATTCTTGCGACTGCATCTTGAGTTATGAGCAGGGTGTCGTATTTTAATAAATCATATACATTAATGAAATCTACCTTGACCGACTTAACTCCAGGTATATTTCGGGCTGACTTAGATACATTGTTATTATCGTTGGTGGTGACTACCAGAGTTCCATTGTCTATATTGAGTGAATCCAGAATTCTCTCAAAAGCTTTGGTTTTAGGCTCATCCATTGTTAATTGATCTAGTACAATAATGCTGTTATCGATCACTTTGCTGGACAAAGCAGATTTCATTGCCAGTCTTCTGACTTTTTTAGGCAGTTTATATGAATAATCTCTGGGTTTAGGCCCAAAGGTAATTCCGCCACCCTTCCATACCGGGTTGCGTGAACTTCCTACCCGCGCACGTCCTGTTCCCTTTTGTCTCCAGGGTTTCTTGCCTCCGCCTCTCACTTCAGCTCTGGTTTTAGTTGATGCGGTTCCCACGCGTTTATTCGCCAACTGCATTTTTACAAAATCATATAATACAGCCTCATTGGGCTCTATTCCAAAGATATTATCGTTTAATTCTAGCTCTCCAATTTGGGCCCCGCTAACGTCATACAGTGCAACTTTAGGCATTTTCATAACCTCCTTCAAATTCAGTTATGCCTTTACTGAACCTTTTATCATGACCAGACCTCTTCTGGGCCCTGGAATTGAACCTTTTATTAAAATCAAATTTCTTTCGGGATATATTTTGGCTATTTCTAATCCCTGCACGGTGACCCTCTCTCCACCTAATCTGCCGGGTAATTTTCTTCCTTTAAATACTCTCGCTGGGCCTTTAGCCGCTAGAGATCCTGGACGACGGTGGTACTTTGAACCGTGTCCCATGGAGCCTCGTGCAAAGTTGTGTCTCTTTACTCCTCCAGCAAACCCTTTGCCTTTAGATGTACCCACAACATCCACCTTACTGCCTGCTTCAAATATATCAACCTTGATCTCCTGGCCAATTTCATAGACATCTGCATTTTCAACCAGGAATTCCTTTATATGCCGTAGTGGTTTTATATTGGCCTTTTGGAAATGCCCTTTAGCTGGCTTGTTAACTTTATTTTCCTTAATTTCCCGGAAACCCACCTGAATGGCATGGTATCCATCTGTGGCCTGATTTTTTTTCTGCAGGACTTTACATGGCCCGGCTTCAACTATGGTAACGGGAATGGCTTTTCCATCGTTATCGAATATTTGCGACATACCAATTTTTATACCCAATATAGCCTGAGCTTGTTTGGACATCTTAAGCTTCCTCCTTTTTCTCAGTGATAGGTTGGTAGTGGGAAAACCAACGTCACTTCTATAATTATTTCGCCTCGAAATCATTTTTCCCCACTGATTCCTCAGCCCGGTATTTGTTAGAGTTTAATTTCAATATCTACGCCGGAAGGCAAATCTAAATGCATAAGTGCATCTATTGCCTTGGGGGTAGGATCCAGTATATCTATTAAACGTTTGTGAGTCCTCATTTCGAACTGCTCCCGGGAATCTTTGTTTACATGGGGCGACCTTAATATGGTATAAATATTTTTTTCTGTAGGTAGCGGTATCGGACCAGATACGTTTGCACCATTTTTCTTAGCAGTTTCTACTATTTTTTGTGATGATTGGTCTAATAATTTGTGGTCAAATGCTTTCAATCTAATCCTTACTTTTTGCTGGACATTCACTCGAACAAAAACCTCCTTAGTCACTTGCTTAATACACGCTGCCGAGTGTGTGGCAGTGAAGGATATTAATATCCTTCACTGCATTTTCCGGCAGTTATTTCCTATTCGATACCGATAACAGCGCCAGCACCGACAGTTCTTCCGCCTTCTCTTATAGCAAATCTCAGACCTTCTTCGATGGCTATCGGTGTGATTAATTCAATTTTCATATTGATATGGTCTCCCGGCATTACCATCTCTACTCCCTCGGGCAGTTCAATTACTCCGGTTACGTCTGTGGTACGGAAGTAAAACTGCGGACGGTATCCTCCGAAAAACGGAGTATGTCTTCCGCCTTCTTCTTTAGTCAATACGTATACCTGAGCTGTGAATTTGGTCAGCGGTTGAATGCTCCCGGGCTTCGCCAGTACCATTCCTCTTTCTACTTCTTTCCGGTCTACTCCCCTTAACAGGGTCCCTATGTTGTCTCCTGCTTCGGCATAGTCTAACAGTTTCCGGAACATTTCTACTCCGGTACATACCGTCTTCCTGATTTCATCTCTTAAGCCTACTATCGCTACTTCGTCCCCTACTTTTACTGTTCCTCTTTCTACTCTACCGGTGGTTACGGTTCCTCTTCCGGTTATCGTAAATACGTCCTCTATCGGCATCAGAAACGGTTTGTCGGTTGCTCTTTCCGGCAGTGGTATATAACTGTCTACGGCATCCATCAGTGCCCATATCTTCCCGCACCATTCGCATTCCCGATCTCCGCATCCACATTCCATAGCCTTTAATGCTGATCCCATTACTACCGGAATGTCGTCTCCTGGATAGTCATAATCACTCAGTAATTCCCGGATCTCCATTTCTACCAGCTCTAGTAATTCGTCGTCGTCTACCATGTCTATCTTGTTCATGAATACTACCATGTATTGTACTCCTACCTGTCCGGATAAGAGTATATGTTCTCTGGTCTGCGGCATCGGTCCATCGGCTGCCGATACTACCAGTATTGATCCATCCATTTGCGCTGCTCCGGTTATCATGTTCTTTATGTAGTCGGCATGACCCGGGCAATCTACGTGTGCATAATGTCTGCTTTCGGTCTCGTATTCTACATGCGCGGTATTGATCGTGATTCCTCTTTCTCTTTCTTCCGGCGCCTTGTCTATCGAGTCGTAAGATGTTGCTACTGCACCACCGACTTTTGATAATACCAGGGTTATCGCTGCTGTTAAAGTCGTCTTACCATGGTCTACGTGACCTATCGTGCCAATGTTAAGATGAGGTTTTGTCCTTTGAAACTTCTGCTTTGCCATTTCTCTCTCACCTTTCCTTTCAAATAATTCTTATTAATTGGATCTAAATATTTATCTTCTGGAATTTTAATATTCCATATCACTAATTTGATATTGTATCACATCGACAAGCCATATCGTTTAGCAACTATTTCTTTGCTTTTTGATGCAGGAACCTCAGCAAAGTTTTTAATCTGCATTGAGAAACTAGCTCGACCCTGACTCGCCGATCTCAAACTGGTGGCATAACCGAAGGTCTCTGCCAGCGGTACTAACGCTTTGACGATCTTACTTCCCTTATTGTCTTCAAATCCCAGCACTCTGCCTCTGCGAGCATTGAGGTCAGATATTACCTCCCCCACATATTCTTCTGGACATAGTATTTCAACATCCATTATGGGTTCCAGCAGAACAATTTCCGCCGCCAGGAGAGCTTCTCTTACCGCCATTCCAGTGGCAATTTTAAATGATTGCTCGGTTGAATCTACTTCATGAAAACTTCCCCCTACTAGAGTAATTTCCACATCATCGACTGGATAACCAGCCAGAATTCCTCCCTGCATAGACTCCAGGCTTCCAGCTTCTATGGCCCTGATGAACTCTGGAGGTATTTCTTCGGTTTTAGATTTATTGATAAATCGTTTACCTTCACCTTCTTCAAGAGGGCTTAACTGTAGGATTACATGGGCGTATTGCCCGCGTCCTCCTGCCTGTTTTTCAAATACTGCTTCTGCCTGGTGTTTCTTTTTTATAGTTTCCTTATAAGATACCTGGGGATTACCGACATTAGCATTTACTTTAAACTCTTTTAATAGGCGATCTATGATAATTTCTAGATGCAATTCACCCATACCCGATATTATGGTTTGGCCGGTATCCTCATTGATTCTAGTCCTAAAGGTCGGGTCTTCTTCCGCCAGTCTTCTCAAACTTTCACCAATTTTATCCTGATCATTCTTGGTTTTCGGTTCAATAGCCACATCAACTACTGGATCAGGGAACTTAATCGATTCTAATAGAATAGGATTCTTTTCATCACACAGTGTGTCTCCAGTTACTGTGTCTCTTAGTCCTACTCCAGCTACGATGTCTCCTGCATTTGCTTCTGCAATCTCTTCACGATGATTGGCATGCATTTTTAAGATTCTGGCAATGCGTTCCTTTTTGTTTTTTTCACTATTAAGAACATTTGATCCAACTTTTATTTTTCCAGAATACACCCTGAAATATGTTAGTTTACCTACATAAGGATCAACTACTACCTTAAACGCCAGCGCACACATTGCTTCCCTGGTATCAGCTTTTCTCTGAATTTCAATGCCGGTAGCAGGTTCAATTCCTGTGACCGCTGGTACATCTACTGGCGCCGGCAAAAAACTAACTATGGCATCCAGCAGCATCTGAACTCCTTTATTCTTAAAAGATGAGCCGCATAATACCGGCACTATCTTATTGGAAATGGTTAATCTTCTTAAGGCCTGGTTTATTTCATCAGGTGAAATGCTATGTCCTTCCAGGTATTTTTCCAGTATTTGGTCGTCATTTTCAGCTAATTTCTCTAGAAGCATATTGCGGTGCTCCATCACTTCTTCTAGCTCATCATTGGTCAAATCCCTGGTTATATAGCCAGCTCCCAATTCATCTTCATAAATATAAGCCTTAAGGTTAATTAAATCTATAACCCCGTAAAAGGAATCCTCTACTCCCACAGGTAAATTTATTGGATAAGCCTCACTTCCAAGTGTTTCACGGATCATCCTGACTACCCTCAGGTAATCAGCACCTATTCTGTCCATTTTATTAACATAAGCTATGCGAGGAACATTATATCTATCAGCCTGTCTCCATACTGTTTCGGATTGAGGTTGCACTCCAGCCACTCCGCAGAATATTCCAATTGCTCCATCAAGCACTCTTAATGACCGCTCGACCTCAACCGTAAAGTCCACATGCCCAGGCGTATCGATAATGTTTATTACACAATTATCCCACTTACATGTAGTAGCAGCGGATGTAATAGTAATACCTCTTTCCTGTTCCTGGCTCATCCAATCCATGGTAGCAGTTCCTTTGTCTACCTCACCCATTTTATGGACTTTCCCAGAATAAAAGAGTATCCGCTCAGTGGTTGTAGTCTTTCCGGCATCAATATGAGCCATGATCCCAATATTTCTTATAGCAGCTAGATCTACCTTTTCAGGCATTTATACCACTCCTCGCCAAGGTTGCTTACCAGCGATAGTGTGCAAAAGCTTTGTTGGCCTCAGCCATCTTGTGGGTATCTTCTTTTTTCTTTACTGATCCACCAGTACTGTTATAAGCATCCATGAGTTCGCCTGCTAAGCGTTCTGCCATAGTCTTCTCGCCGCGTTTACGAGAATAATTAACCAGCCACCTGATAGCCAGAGTCTGTCTGCGGTCGGGTCTAACCTCGACTGGAACTTGATAGTTGGCACCTCCAACTCTTCTGGCTCTTACCTCCAAAATGGGAGTTATGTTTTTCATGGCTACTTCAAATACTTCTATAGGATCTTTATTTAATTTCTTTTCAACTATTTCAAGCGCACCGTAACATATTTTTTCGGCAATGCTTTTTTTGCCATCCCACATAATCTGATTTACAAGTTTCGTAAAAATTTTACTATTATATATGGGATCAGGCAGTACGTCTCGTTTTGGAACTGGTCCTTTTCTAGGCATGAAGTGCCTCCCTCCTATTTCTTCTTGGGTCTCTTGGTTCCATATTTTGATCTACCTTGATTTCTATTTTGTACGCCTGCCGCATCCAGCGTTCCACGTATAATATGATATCTTACCCCTGGCAAGTCCTTTACCCTACCCCCTCTGATTAATACAACCGAGTGTTCCTGTAGGTTATGTCCTATACCCGGAATATAAGCAGTTACTTCAATTCCATTGGTTAACCTAACCCTGGCAATTTTACGTAGTGCTGAATTTGGTTTTTTAGGAGTTGTAGTATAAACACGAGTACATACGCCTCTTTTTTGCGGACAGCTTTTCAAAGCTGGTGCTGTCGATTTCTTTATTTCCTTTTTTCTACCTTTTCTTACCAATTGGTTGATTGTTGGCATGCCTGCACCTCCTTCCCAGGGTTTATTAATTGATCAATGCTACTGCTGCAGATCCTACATCAATACCACATGCATCGCCCAGTTGTTTCATACTATCAGTCAGCTGATAGTCTACTTCATGTTGTAAACATAGTGCTTTTATAGGTTCGGTAATATGAGGTTCGGCATCATCAGCAAGATATACTTTTTTAGCCAAGCCTTTAGTTATGGCCTTTTTGACCTGCTTAGCCCCTATCACTTTAGAACCAATTCGAAGTTCTTCAAGGGACAAAGTTATTACCCTCCTTTGTGCAAATAAAGTTAGGCGCAATAATTTAGCAGCGCCGATTCGCACGCACTTAGACATTTTAGCATCTGATGCGCCCACAGTCAACTAAAGTTGTGCTTTTACCTCAAATAAAAATCTATCTTTTTGATCAACACAAATCAGTCCACATATGCTTCCTCTATGCTAAATTCCTGTTCCTTTTGAACTACGTTTTCATCTATATTTATATTTCGGTAGGCTGGATATCCTGTACCCGCAGGTATCAGCTTGCCAATAATGACATTTTCCTTTAATCCTATTAAATTATCTACTTTACCTTTAATGGCTGCCTCGGTTAGTACTTTGGTGGTTTCCTGGAATGAAGCAGCTGACAAAAATGAGTCGGTGTTCAAGGAAGCTTTGGTGATTCCCAGCAACATGGGTGAACAGATAGCTGGCAGTCCTCCATATTCCATTATTTTAATGTTTTCATCTTCAAAAGCAGATATATCGATGAAAGCTCCCGGCAGAAGAGATGTATCTCCAGAATCCTCTATCTTGACCTTTTTTAACATCTGCCTGATCATTATTTCAATATGCTTGTCACTTATATCTACCCCTTGAGAACGATACACTTTTTGTACTTCCTGCAGGATATATCTTTGAACATCCTGTAATCCCTTGGTTTTTAATATGTCATGGGGATTTAATGGGCCTTCTGAAAGGGCATCTCCAATTTCCACCATGTCACCTTCAGCAACTTTTAGGCGGGAACCATAATGCACTATATAAGCACCCATAACTTCTTCATTTTCACCTAATACCTCGATCTCTCGTCTTCCTTTATTCTCTCCAAATCTAACCGAACCCGTCGCTTCAGACACCACGGCCTGACCTTTTGGTTTCCTAACTTCAAATAATTCTTCTACTCGGGGCAAGCCGCGGGTTATGTCCTCACCTGCTACCCCCCCGGTGTGAAAGGTACGCATGGTTAACTGGGTGCCCGGTTCCCCAATGGACTGGGCAGCGAGGGTACCAACTGCTTCTCCAATTTCTACATCATATCCGGTAGCTAGATTTCTGCCATAACATTTCCTGCAAACTCCGTGCTTGGTTTTACAGGTCAATACACTCCGGATTTTCACTTTCTTAATTCCTACTTTTTCTATTTCATATCCTGCCTCATCATCTATCATCTGGTTTTCTTCCACAATTATTTCCCCGGTTTCCGGGTGAACTATGGTGTCTACAGAAGTCCTCCCGATAATTCTTTGATGCAGGGGTTCTATTAATTGTGATCCTTCAGTTATTCGGTCTACCCAGATACCTTCGACAGACTCACAGTCTATTTCTCTTACAATAACATCCTGGGATACATCAACCAATCTGCGGGTCAAATATCCTGAATCAGCGGTGCGCAGCGCGGTATCCGCTAAACCTTTTCGCGCCCCGTGGGTAGATATGAAGTATTCGAGAACCGTTAATCCCTCACGGAAATTAGCTTTGATAGGCAGGTCAATAATTTTTCCCTGAGGATCTGCCATTAATCCGCGCATACCTGCTAATTGCCTGATTTGCTGGAAATTGCCTCGGGCTCCCGAAGTAGCCATCATGTATACCGGATTATCCTCGGATAATGAGGCCTTTAAGGCATCAGTTACGTCATCCGTAGCCTGATTCCAGATATCCACCACCTGGGCATGTCGCTCATCCTCGGTGATCAAACCAATTTGGAAGTCGGCTTCGATTCCATCAACTACCATGTCGGCCTCTTTTAGTATCTGGGCTTTTTCCACCGGAGGCTCAAAATCAGTAACTCCTACGCTTATACCAGCTCTAGTACTATACTTGTATCCGATTCGTTTCATGCCATCCAGCATTTCCGCAGTAGCAGCATTGCCTTCTACTCTATAGCAATCGTAAACTATGTTACCCAATTTCTTTTTATCAATGACCTCGTTGTAATAACCTAAGCTATTCGGTATTACTTCATTAAATATTGTTCTGCCTACGGATGTTTCAATTAACTTTTCTACCAATTCATCATTTATCAGCATATTTATTTTAACTAATATTTTTTCATGAAGGGTGGCGCGTCCTAACTCATAAGCCATTTGGGCCTCATTGGCAGTGCTAAACGCATGCGGGTGCTCAATATTCCTATCGGCCTCCCCCATATAAGTTAAGTAATACATACCAATAACCATATCCTGAGTTGGTGTACATACCGGCTTTCCATCCTTGGGGTTCAATATGTTATTACTGGCTAGCATGAGCAGTCTGGCCTCTGTTTGTGCTTCAGCTGACAGCGGTACGTGTACTGCCATCTGGTCTCCATCAAAGTCAGCATTGTATGCAGTACAAACCAGGGGATGAAGCTGTAAGGCACGGCCCTCTACCAGAACTGGTTCAAATGCCTGTATTCCTAATCTATGCAAAGTGGGAGCCCGGTTTAATAATACCGGGTGTTCTTTAATAACGTCATCCAGTATATCCCAAACTTCTTCTCTGCCTCTTTCTACCATTTTCTTGGCACTCTTTATATTAGATGAAATACCCCGGTCAACTAGTTTCTTCATCACAAATGGTTTAAATAACTCCAGGGCCATTTCTTTGGGAAGTCCGCACTGATGCATTTTCAGGTTGGGGCCCACCACAATTACTGACCGGCCTGAATAATCAACCCTTTTGCCTAACAAGTTTTGCCTGAACCGTCCCTGTTTTCCCTTTAACATATCGCTTAAAGACTTGAGGGGGCGATTACCCGGGCCGGTAACTGGTCGGCCTCTTCTTCCGTTGTCAACCAGAGCATCTACCGCTTCCTGCAGCATTCTCTTTTCATTCCTGACTATAATATCAGGGGCTCCCAGGTCCAACAGTCTTTTCAGACGATTATTACGGTTGATTACCCTGCGGTAAAGATCATTCAGGTCAGAAGTAGCAAATCTACCTCCATCCAGCTGTACCATGGGCCTGAGTTCAGGAGGTATTACCGGCAGAACATCCATAATCATCCACTGGGGATTGTTCCCGGACAATCTAAATGCTTCCACTACTTCCAATCTTTTGATGGCTCTGCTTTTTCTCTGTCCCGTGCTGCTGCCAATCTCTTCTTTTAATTCAGAGGCCATAGTCTCTAAATCCAGGTCAGAAAGCAGCATTTTTACAGCTTCAGCACCGATTCCGGCCTCGAACGAGTCACCGTATCTATCCCGGTTTTCTCTATATTCTCTTTCATTTAAAAGCTGTTTTTTGAGCAGCGGGGTATCCCCGGTATCTATAACAATGTAATTGACGAAATAAATGACTTTTTCCAGCACCTTGGGAGACATATCCAGAAGCAAACCCATCCGGCTAGGAATTCCTTTTAGGTACCATATATGGCAAACTGGAGCCGCTAACTCTATATGCCCCATTCTTTCCCGTCTAACTTTAGATGTGGTTACTTCTACTCCACAACGGTCACATACTATGCCTCTATGGCGTACCCTTTTATATTTGCCGCAATGGCATTCCCAATCTTTGACCGGCCCAAATATTTTCTCGCAAAACAGCCCTTCCTTTTCCGGCCTTAAGGTGCGATAATTTATAGTTTCGGGTTTCTTTACTTCTCCACTACTCCATGAACGTATCTGCTCCGGAGAAGCCAGGGATATTTTTATTCTGTCGAAATTATTAACGTCTAACAATTTATTCTCTCCCTTCAAGAAGATTGGTAAATTACCCATACAGTCGCAAGAATGTCTCGATCTAAACTGCTTTGATCTTTGGCTTTCAACCTTAACGTTAGGAGTCTTCTGTTTCTTCTATTTCAGCCATTAAATCAGGATCATCATCTAGGTCCTCCAGCAGCTCCCCTTCTTCCGGGATAGTTGGTTCTATTTCATCATCTGCTAGGTCAGGAGTTCTTACTATAGCCGGTTCATTTAATTCTATACCCAACTCTTTGGCTTTCTCCTTTTCATTGAGTTCATAATCGGCGTCTTTTATTTGAATCTCCTTATCATCCTGGGATAAGATCCTTACATCTAATGATAAGCTTTGCAGTTCCTTAATCAGTACCTTGAAGCCTTCCGGCACACCAGGTTCGGGAATATTTTCTCCCTTAACTATAGACTCATAGGTTTTCAATCTACCTACTACGTCATCGGATTTCACAGTAAGTATTTCCTGTAGAGTATAAGCTGCTCCGTAGGCTTCCAACGCCCACACTTCCATTTCTCCGAATCTCTGGCCTCCAAACTGAGCTTTACCTCCCAGCGGCTGCTGGGTAACCAGGGAATAGGGTCCAATGGATCTGGCATGGATCTTATCATCAACCAGATGAGCCAGTTTAAGCATATAGACATATCCAACCGTTATATTCTGATCAAAACGCTCCCCGGTTCTACCATCCAAGAGCACCATTTTACCGGTTTCAGGCAGTCCTGCTTTCCTCAGCGCCTCAAATATATCATCTTCTGAAGCACCATCAAAAACCGGAGTAGCAATTTTCAATCCCAGTTTCTTAGCAGCCCAACCCATATGGCACTCCAGTATCTGCCCGATATTCATTCGAGATGGCACCCCCAGCGGATTCAAGACTATTTCAACTGGAGTTCCATCTTCCAGGAAGGGCATATCTTCTTCTGGTAAAATTCTAGATATAACCCCTTTGTTACCATGCCTTCCGGCCATCTTATCGCCTTCAGATATTTTTCTCTTCTGAGCTATATAAACTCTGACCAGCTGATTAACGCCAGGTGGTAATTCATCACCTTTTTCCCGTGAGAAACGCTTAACCGCAACCACCTTACCCGCTTCACCATGGGGTACCCTCAAGGAAGAGTCTCTTACCTCACGGGCTTTTTCTCCAAATATGGCCCGCAGCAACCTCTCTTCTGGAGTAAGCTCGGTCTCACCTTTGGGTGTAACTTTTCCTACCAAAATATCGTCTGGCCTAACTTCAGCTCCGATTCTGATAACACCCTGGTCATCCAGGTTTTTCAGCATATCTTCAGATACGTTGGGAATATCCCTGGTTATCTCCTCGGGACCTAGTTTGGTATCTCTTGCTTCACACTCATATTCTTCTATATGAATAGATGTAAAAACATCATCCTTAACTAGCTTTTCAGAAATAAGAATCGCGTCTTCGTAGTTATATCCTTCCCAGGGCATGAAAGCAACCAATACATTACGACCCAGTGCCAGTTCGCCAAAATCGGTACTTGGTCCATCCGCAATAATGGTGTTGGCCTCTACTCTTTCGCCCACTTGCACAATAGGCCTCTGGTTATAACAGGTTCCCTGATTAGACCTGACAAATTTATGTAAATTATGTTTTTCTTTTGCACCCTGGTCGGTTTGTATCACTATTTTATCTGCGCTGACGTTGGTTACTAATCCCGAATTTTTCGTAATGACAGTTGCTCCAGAATCTTTGGCCGCCTTGTACTCAAGACCAGTACCGACAATAGGTGCTTCTGTTTTTACCAGTGGTACCGCCTGCCTCTGCATGTTGGCACCCATCAAAGCCCGGTTAGCATCATCGTTCTCGAGAAAGGGTATTAATGAAGTAGCTACGCTGAATACCTGTTTAGGGGAGACATCCATGTAATCCGCCCGGCTGACTGGTATTTCCATAATTTCTTCCCCAAACCTGGCCTCTACCCGCTCTTCAATAAAATATCCATCTTCGTCCAGGGGGGCATTAGCCTGGGCGATATGATACTCTTCCTCTTCATCAGCTGACAGGTAATCAATCACATCCATCACACGTCCAGCTTCTTTGTCTACTTTTCTATAAGGGGTCTCAATAAATCCAAAATCATTTACTTTACCAAAGGTAGCCAGCGAACCTATTAATCCGATATTAGGTCCTTCTGGAGTTTCTATGGGGCATATTCTGCCATAATGAGAATGGTGAACGTCCCTTACCTGAAACCCTGCTCTTTCCCGGGTCAACCCTCCGGGGCCCAGGGCGCTGAGTCTTCTTTTATGAGTTAATTCTGCCAGTGGATTAGTTTGGTCCATGAACTGGGAAAGCTGTGAGCTGCCAAAAAACTCCTTAACCGCAGCAGTAATTGGCCTGATATTAATCAAAACCTGGGGAGTAAGGGTTTCTACATCATGAATGCTCATTCTTTCTCGTACTACTCTCTCCATTCTAACGAGACCAGTTCTAAACTGGTTCTGGAGGAGCTCACCTATAGACCTTAACCTTCTGTTGCCCAGATGGTCTATAACATCGGTTTTCCCTTCCCCGTTTATTAATTTAAGCAGATAGCCAATAGTTGAAGTAATATCCTCCAGAGTAAGATATCTGACTTCCTCCGGGATATTCAGCTTCAATTTCTTATTCACTTTATAGCGTCCTACGATAGCCATATCATAGCGGCGGGGATCAAAGAACAAGTTCTTTAATAACTGCTCAGCCGCGTCTTCGGTAGCCATTTCTCCGGGCCTTAATCTTCTATAAAACTCGATCAAGGCTTCCTTTTTGTTGTTGGTAGTATCCTTGTCCAGAGTGCGCGCGATCGTATCATGATTGTCATACAAATCTAAAATATCTTGATTACTTTCATATCCAATAGATCTCAGCAGTACTGATACCGGTATTTTTCTGGTTTTGTCAATTCTAGTGTATATTATACCTGCACTATCCATTTCAAGTTCAAACCAGGCTCCCCGGTTGGGTATAATGGTTGCTCCAAATAATTTGTTTCCAGCCACATCGAAACGCTCGCTAAAATAAACCCCGGGTGACTTAACCAGCTGGCTTACAACCACCCGTTCCGCACCATTGATTATGAAAGTCCCCTTATCAGTCATTAACGGCAGGTCGCCCATATAGACTTCAGATTCCTTTATTTCCCCATTTTCCTTGTCAGTCAATCTCACCTTAAGCTTAAGCGGTGCTTGAAAGCTTACATCTCTTTCTTTACATTCGTTTACATCATACTTGGGATCTCCCAAGCTGTAATCGATAAAGTCTAGTTCAAGATTCCCGGTGAAATCAGAAATAGGAAAGACTTCTTGGAGGGCGTCACGCAGACCTGATTTAAGAAACCACTTGTATGAACTGAGTTGAATCTCAATAAGGTTTGGCAGGTCGATTGGTTCTTCAATTCGTGAATAACCTAACCTTTTACTTTTTCCGTATTCCTCAATTTTTGGCAACTGATGCTCACCCCTTATAAAATTTCCTAAAAGAGTGAAAAGCAAGGCTCCTTGGTAAACCTCGCTTTCAAGTCCAAGCTCTAAACTCAGCCATAAATGCACCATTATACAATGCAAATGGCAAGTACTAATATTATCACAATACTTCTTAGTCGTCAAGCTAATCAGCTTATTTTAATCATTTTCTTTTTCTTCTTCGTCTTTTTCTAATAATTTTTCAATATTAGTCAGAGAATATTCTTCCGCAATCAATTTGTTGACTCGTCTGATATAAGTTAGATACCATATGGTTATGCCTATAAATCCGAACAGCAAAATGGTTAAACTAATCACCAGCCCGTTAAAGGTAATTACTTGCAAAAATATGGGTGCTTGCGCCACGGTATTTTTCCCTTGTTCCGCTGTCAAATGCCAGATAGCAGTAGGATCCTGGTCAAGATTATTTGCTTCCGAAGCCGAACTCTCTTGTATGATACCTGCTGCTTGAATACTAATATCTCCATCCACGTTAGATACCAGTTCGTTGAACAGGTTGTGCTGGTTGGATTGATTATCATAACTTAGCGTAGTAGTTGAAAATATTAAATAGTTTTTGACTTCAGTTTTTATGGGAAGTCCATTTGATTTCGCACTGTATTGATACCAGTCTCTATGAACCCGTTCCAGTTTTAGTATTCCATCCCCGCTGCTAGAATCCCATCCATCGGTATTAAGACTTGGCTCTGAATCCTGTATGCTCAGCGTTTCATGAATATTACCTTGTTGGTCAGTTACCAACTGCCATTCGTATTGTCCAGCCAGAGCTGCAGGGGTAAAACCTAACACGATTAACCAAACCATAAATATCGCTAGAATATATTTATTCACATCTAATCCCCCCCTCTCCATGAAAAATATCATTATTTAAGATTATACCAGAAAATAGTGGAATTCAACTATAAAGAGTAATTCTTATCTACAAGAATAGGACACGGGGACAGGTTCCTTGTCCCACTTTTTGAATTGAGGATGGGACAAGGAACCTGTCCCCGTGTCCTATTAAAAAAGAGGTGCCTGTACAGGCACCTCTTTTGAAAGATAAATGTATCTTTTTGCTATTTTACGTCTACACTTCCGCCAGCTTCTTCAATTTTAGCCTTGATGGCTTCGGCTTCTTCTTTGTTTATTTTTTCTTTTACCGGGTTGGGAGCTTCATCAACTAGAGCTTTAGCTTCTTTCAGTCCCAGACCTGTAATTTCTCGCACGACTTTAATAACATTAATCTTCTTCTCTCCTGAAGAAGTCAGTATTACATCAAATTCGGTTTGTTCTTCTACAGCTTCAGCCGCAGCTGCAGGTGCAGCTGCAACTGCCATCGGAGCAGCAGCACTTACACCAAATTCTTCTTCCAACGCTTTAACCAATTCAGATAATTCAAGAACTGTTAATTCCTTGACGATATCGATAACTTCCTGCACTTTACTCATTATATATTACCTCCTAATAAATTTCATTTTTCTTAACTGGCCTCTTTTTGTTCTTTAATCTGATCCAGTGCTCTAACCAGTCCGGTCAGATTGGCATTAAGCACGTATACGAAACTGGTAATAGGCGCCTGCATGGTACCCACTACTTGAGCCAGCAGCACGTCCCGAGGTGGCAAATCTGCCAGGTTCTTTATTTTTTCGGCGGAAACTACCTGCCCCTCAAGTATACCAACTTTAACTTCCAACTTTTTATATTGCTTGATAAACTCAAAAATCTTCTTAGCAGGCCCCACCGGATCTTCATTGCTGAACAGAACCGCATTGGGCCCCTCCAGTTTAGCTATGACCTCTTCATAACCCGTATTTTTAAGGGCAAATTCGGTCATAGTATTTTTCACCACCCGGTATTCAACCCCGGGAGCTCTCAGTCTATCTCTCAGTACGGTCATTTCTTCAACGTTGATACCCCGGTAATCGGTAAAAACGACTAACGCAGCATCCTGCAGCTTCTGCTCTATGTCTTTTACTACTTTTTGTTTTTGTTCTATTTTGGGCATTTCTAATTTCACCCCCTTTTTATCATCTTTACCTTGCATTTACTTCTTACTACAAATCAAAAACCTCCGCAGACGTGCAGAGGTTGAATATTGACTACTAAATAATCAGTATTTATATCATAACCTCGGCAGGCGAACTTTTGTTCTTTAAGGCATCGGCCACCGGCTGTCTAAAGCTTCAATTTGCAGTTGTTGATTAGTACCGCGGTACTATATATTATTTGTTGGCAGCCATCAATACCAGGGGATTTATTTTAATTCCTGGTCCCATGGTAGAACACACACTTACAGATCTCATATACTGCCCTTTGGCTGCAGCAGGCTTCGCTTTAATAAGCGCTTCGGCCAGAACATTCAAGTTATCCTGCAACTTTTCAATATCGAAGGATACCCTGCCGATCGGAGCATGTATTATGGAAGTTTTATCGACCCGATATTCGATTCGACCCGCTTTTAATTCATTCACGGTTCTTTCAACATCGAAGGTAACGGTACCGGCTTTGGGGTTAGGCATTAAACCTCTCGGACCCAGTATTTTACCCAGTTTTCCGACCACTGCCATCATATCCGGTGTAGCTACTGCCACATCAAAATCAAACCATCCACCCTGAATTTTTTCTGCCAGCTCTTCAGCTCCTACGTAATCAGCTCCGGCTGTTTCAGCCTCTTTCTGCTTCTCTCCTTTAGCAAAAACCAGTACTTTCCTGGTCTTTCCAGTGCCATGCGGAAGACTTACAGTTCCTCTGACCTGCTGATCAGCATGACGAGGATCAACTCCCAATTTGACATGAACTTCTACTGTCTCATCAAATTTGGCTGCCGCCAGCTCTTTCACTATTTTTAGAGCTTCAGCCGGATCAAAGAGTACATCTTTGTCGTATTTTTTACCCTGTTCTTGATATACTTTGCCATGTTTCATGTTTTTACCTCCTGGTGGTTAAACGGATAAAATCCTCCCACATTTTTATCTACTACTTAGTTAGTTTTTCTCAGTCTACTACTTCTAATCCCATACTGCGCGCAGTTCCTTCAATCATCCTGACTGCTGCTTCGATATCGGCGGCATTCAAATC
Source organism: Syntrophomonas sp. (assembly GCA_016841875.1). Lineage (GTDB taxonomy): Bacteria > Bacillota > Syntrophomonadia > Syntrophomonadales > Syntrophomonadaceae > JAAYJK01. The sequence continues at coordinate 159,067 of JAENYG010000005.1, read as the reverse complement.
TTCTTTTTTCAATTCAGCAATCTCAATTAATTTAGCCCGGGGTACTTTTCCAACCTTTTTTAAGTTTGGCTGACCAGAACCCTTGTCAACATTAGCAGCTTTTTTTAAGAGGTCAGATGCAGGCGGAGACTTGAGTACAAATGAAAATGACCTGTCTTCGTATACACTGATCTCAACTGGGACAATATAGCCCGTTTGATTGGCTGTCCTGGCATTATATTCTTTGCAAAAGCCCATTATATTTACTCCATATTGACCCAATGCCGGACCAACCGGAGGTGCAGGTGTAGCCTTGCCTGCTGCTATTTGCAACGAAACTTTACCCATTACTCTTTTTGCCACTATTTCACCTCCTTATGTTTTATCTATTTGTTCATAATCAAGTTCAACAGGTGTTTCTCTGCCAAACATAGTAATATTGACCCTTACCTTACCGCGGTCGGGAAGCAATTCTCTTACTACCCCGGTAAAATTAGCAAACGGTCCAGACTTAACTTTAATATTTTCTCCAATATCAATATCGATGAATTTGGGTTTGCTATCAGCCAGACCCATTTGTTTAAGAATTTTTTTTATTTCATCTTCACGAAGGGGTATGGGCTTACCACCACTACCAACAAATCCAGTTACTCCAGGAGTATGGCGTACAACATACCATGAATCTTCACCCATGATCATATTCACTATAACATAACCCGGGAATACTCTTTTATTGGTAACCTTCTTTTTCCCGCCTTTAAACTCTACTTCCTGTTCCTCGGGAATAATGACATCAAAGATTTTATCCTGCATATTCATCGATTCTACTCTTTTGGCCAGGTCAACCTTTATTTTATTCTCATATCCCGAGTAAGTATGTACCACATACCATTCACCCTGATTTTCACGTGCATCTGTGTTTTCATCCTGCGGGGGCTTCTGGTCTAGTTGTTCTTCTATGGTAATTGCATCCACCTCCTTTTGGTCATGCAAAGGCATTAAATAGTTTTTCCAGCAAAAAACCCAACCCGGTATCAAACAGCCAGATAATAAATCCTACTACTACAACTGATATTAGTACAACTCCTGTATATGCAATCAATTGGGTCCTACCTGGCCAGTGGACTTTCTTCAGTTCGTTATAAACACTGGTTAGATACGACTTTGCTTTTTGATACAGGCTAATTACGTTACCGTCTTTTTTGGCGGTGGTATTATTGGTTTTATTAGCCAAGATCTTCACATCCCTGTTATTACTTAATCTCCCTGTGTACAGTATGTGCATTACAGAACTTGCAATACTTTTTGAACTCCAGTTTTTCGGTCTGTTTCTTCTTGTCTTTAGTGGTCATATAATTACGTTGTTTGCATTCAGTACATGCAAGAGTAATTCCTACTCGCATTATGTTAGCACCTCCATCCTGTACGCAAAAATCCTACAATACTCTATCATAATGGAAGAGCATGTGTCAATAATCTGTTGCTTAGCAATAAGAGAAAACACAGCAGGGGATTGACCCCTGCTGCAGCTAATAATCACATTATTTAGCAATAATTTCTCATAGCTTCCTATTCGATACCGATAACAGCGCCAGCACCGACAGTTCTTCCGCCTTCTCTTATAGCAAATCTCAGACCTTCTTCGATGGCTATCGGTGTGATTAATTCAATTTTCATATTGATATGGTCTCCCGGCATTACCATCTCTACTCCCTCGGGCAGTTCAATTACTCCGGTTACGTCTGTGGTACGGAAGTAAAACTGCGGACGGTATCCTCCGAAAAACGGAGTATGTCTTCCGCCTTCTTCTTTAGTCAATACGTATACCTGAGCTGTGAATTTGGTCAGCGGTTGAATGCTCCCGGGCTTCGCCAGTACCATTCCTCTTTCTACTTCTTTCCGGTCTACTCCCCTTAACAGGGTCCCTATGTTGTCTCCTGCTTCGGCATAGTCTAACAGTTTCCGGAACATTTCTACTCCGGTACATACCGTCTTCCTGATTTCATCTCTTAAGCCTACTATCGCTACTTCGTCCCCTACTTTTACTGTTCCTCTTTCTACTCTACCGGTGGTTACGGTTCCTCTTCCGGTTATCGTAAATACGTCCTCTATCGGCATCAGAAACGGTTTGTCGGTTGCTCTTTCCGGCAGTGGTATATAACTGTCTACGGCATCCATCAGTGCCCATATCTTCCCGCACCATTCGCATTCCCGATCTCCGCATCCACATTCCATAGCCTTTAATGCTGATCCCATTACTACCGGAATGTCGTCTCCTGGATAGTCATAATCACTCAGTAATTCCCGGATCTCCATTTCTACCAGCTCTAGTAATTCGTCGTCGTCTACCATGTCTATCTTGTTCATGAATACTACCATGTATTGTACTCCTACCTGTCCGGATAAGAGTATATGTTCTCTGGTCTGCGGCATCGGTCCATCGGCTGCCGATACTACCAGTATTGATCCATCCATTTGCGCTGCTCCGGTTATCATGTTCTTTATGTAGTCGGCATGACCCGGGCAATCTACGTGTGCATAATGTCTGCTTTCGGTCTCGTATTCTACATGCGCGGTATTGATCGTGATTCCTCTTTCTCTTTCTTCCGGCGCCTTGTCTATCGAGTCGTAAGATGTTGCTACTGCACCACCGACTTTTGATAATACCAGGGTTATCGCTGCTGTTAAAGTCGTCTTACCATGGTCTACGTGACCTATCGTGCCAATGTTAAGATGAGGTTTTGTCCTTTGAAACTTCTGCTTTGCCATTTTCTAACTCACCTTTCCCCTTTCTAAAAGTATAACTATATTGCTTGATATCATTTTACCCAATATATGAATAAAATAATAGGAGTGAGTATATTTCTCACTCCTGGTTTTTTATATATGGTAGCGGCGAAGGGATTCGAACCCCTGACACTACGGGTATGAACCGTATGCTCTAGCCAGCTGAGCTACGCCGCCCGGATGGAGCCCTTAACCGGACTTGAACCGGTGACCTCATCCTTACCAAGGATGCGCTCTGCCGACTGAGCTATAAGGGCAAATATACATGGTTGCCCCTTACGGGGACTACTTATTTCAATTCCCTGTGAGAATGAATTTTTTTGGTTGCCCCCTTGCGGGGACTACTTATCTCAATTCCCTGTTGGGAATAATAATTCATGGTTGCGGGAGCCGGACTTGAACCGGCAACCTTCGGGTTATGAGCCCGACGAGCTACCAACTGCTCCATCCCGCGTTGATCATGGTGGAGGGAGAAGGATTCGAACCTTCGAAGGCGTCGCCAACAGATTTACAGTCTGCCCCCTTTGGCCGCTTGGGTATCCCTCCAAGAAATTCATTTTTGGAGCCGAGCACAGGACTTGAACCCGCAACCTGCTGATTACAAATCAGCTGCTCTACCGATTGAGCTAGCTCGGCTCAGCAAGTAATATTGTATACGCTGAGCCTAACAAAGTCAATAGGTAAGTATTGATTCAAGTCGTTTACATAATATGGTGCACTGCTGAGGGAAAAAAAGACGGCCAATTTAGATTTGCCTTATAGCCATAAAACAACTCGAGGTTGTATTCCATGTTAAATCATACTGTCCATTAGGCACTTACAGTTCGTGCCTATCTTCGAGATACTTTTCCAGCTTTCTTTTTACCCTCTGCAGGGCATTATCGATAGATTTAACGTGCCTTTTTAACTCAACAGCTATCTCCTGATAGGACTTGCCTTCAAGATAAGCCATTAAAACTTTCCATTCCAAAGAGCTGAGTATTTCTCCCATTTTCTTCTCAATAAATATGAATTCTTCTCTGCTTATTATTATTTCTTCTGGATTGGTGATTTTAGTGGTGGATAAAATATCTATTAGAGTTCTATCTGATTCTTCATCATAAACAGGTTTGTTTAAAGATACATAGGAGTTTAATGGAATATGTTTCTGACGGGTCGCAGTTTTTATAGCAGTTATTATCTGCCTGGTTATACATAATTCGGCAAATGCTCTGAAAGACGTTAATTTGTCTAATTTATAGTCTCGGATGGCTTTAAATAAGCCTATCATTCCTTCTTGAATAATATCTTCTTTATCGGCTCCGATCAGAAAATACGATCTGGCCTTGGCCCGAACAAAGTTCTTATACTTGTCTACCAGATACTCAACCGCAAACTGTTCCCCTTGTTGAGCTAATTCTACTATTTCCTCGTCGGTCATATCTGCGTATGTTAGGTAGTATTGCTGAGCAGCGAGAGAACTAAGCAATTCAGTCGCCTCCATTAGCTATTTAATCTACTGTACTGACAAAAAAGTTTGTTACATTTGGAACACTATAAATCATTATAGTCGGTGACCCCTGAATCGTCAAGGTGTCCGCAGGTTTGCAATGGACTTCTCTAAAATATTCAAAACATATTATTCCATTTAAAACTATCTAATTTTCTTTATCGATTTGTAAAAACAAATTATTTAGTAAAAAAGCCCGAAATTTTCCTTGATTTAACCCCCTAGCAGTTTACTGGTAAGTATCCCCATAAATTAATATTGCCTGATTTTACTTAATTTCTCGCTGTCTGAGTATCTCGTAAATTAAAAGCGCTGCTGCCACAGATGCATTTAATGAACCCAACTTGCCCTTCATGGGGATTTTAAGCAACAGATCACAGTTCTCTTTCACCAGCCGCCTTAATCCTTTACCCTCGCCCCCAACCACCAGAATAGTTGGAGTGGGAATAGAAGCATTAAAATAGTTTTCCCGGGCATCCATGTCTGCACCAATTATCCACATACCCTGCCCTTTAAGCACTCTCATCATGTTAACTAAATTGGTTTCTTGAATAATATGCATATATTCAACCGCACCCGCGGAAGCCCTGGATACCACTTCATTCACCTGGACTGAGTTGTGCCGGGGAATAATTATGCCATGAACTCCTGCACTTTCAGCAGTTCGTACGATAGCTCCAAAATTTCTGGGATCCTCTATGCCGTCCAGCATTATTAAAAAGGGTGGTTCGTTTCTCAACGCGGCATACTCCAGCACCTCCTCCAGGGTACTGTAACTATAAGCATCAACCACCGCGATTATCCCTTGATGGTTGCCGATGGTGTAAATTTTATCCAGGCGGGTTTTTTCAACCGTCTGAACATATACTCCCTTTTTTTGGGCTAGTTTAATTAATTCATCTATTCTTTTGCCCTGCCGGCCCTCCTGGACCAGTATCTTTTCAATCTTCCTTCTTCCTTTTAATGCTTCCATTACGCTGTTTATACCAGCAAGTTTTTCCTTCATGCACTTCCTCCTGTATCTAGGTCAAGATGTAAAGAGGGACGGTTCCATTTGACACCCTACAGTGGAATGGGGATACATCACCTTTTGGCTCCCGGGTGAAGGAATGTCCCCATATAAAACGTTGTCAAATAGAATCGCCCCCGTGACACACGTTCTTTTTATATATCAAATAAATCATCACTTATGAGTACTTCTGCATAATTTTCCACTGGGAAGGCAGTATCATACGGAATGGTATCAAACAGCACCTTGAATTTATCCTGGAACAATAAAAGTAAGGGAATGGCTGCCTGTCTCATCTGTGGGTGGGCAGCTGGAGAACATCTCATATAAAAAAAGTGCCTCCATTCCCTGATATTATAAGTAACCGCGATTTCGGTCTTTAAGCAAGTAGGCAGTATGGACCGGGCTTCCTGGGGGGTAGAACCTTGGGCCAGCAATTCCAGGTAATTTTTTTCAGCCAGGAGACAGCTCTCCTCCCACAGGGAATAAGTTTCAGTCCCGGGTATGTAGAAAAATGGTTTTATAACGCTGATTTCGCTGCCAAACTTGTCCTTGCTATAATTGCAGTACCGGGTCGATTCCTGGCTGTAGCTGCCAATCCGGTGTCTTACCAATTCATGGGATATCCCCCGGTCTATAATAAACAGGGCGGTAACTTTTTCATGTTCTATTACCGATTCATGACCACTATTAACGATTCGCTTAAGAAATGCTTCGTTATATGCATCATCCATTTTGTCTTCTGATTTGTAGCAGATTCTGGCACAACGCTCCAAGCGAAGCATTACAGCTTCATCCAACTGTGAGGCAGGCACCCTTATTTCTGGTTGTATTACAAGCATACGCTCTACGTCTCCCCTTTCCTTTATCCGTTAGTTCTCCTCCAGCACTTTTCCGGTCAGATACAGCAAGCGTTCCTGATCACCTTTTAAATAAAGATATCCCAGCAGGGCTTCAAATCCGGTACTCATACGGTATTCTATTACATCTGCATGTTTAGGGGGTGAGCTTTTTGCGTTTCTTCCCCTCCTGGCTATATCCTTCTCTTCTTCGCTGAGTTCTTCATATAATCGTCTTATGGCGTGGGCCTGATTTTTTGCCTTCACCATATCCACTGTATCATGATGGATATCCTTCATCTTGCGTGGGCCGGATGCGATAGTATGTTCTCTCACTATTAGTTCAAATACTGCATCGCCAATATAAGCCAGGATAACAGCCGAATATTCGTTGAGTTTATTAATATCCGGCCTTTCATGCATTAACAAATTTCCATCTAACTCCTTCCCGGGTATCTTCAATGACTATACCTCTCTCCAGCAGGGCATCTCTTATATAATCAGCCCGCTCATAATTCCCCTTTTGTTTAAACGTGGCTCTCATTTCCAGCAATTTGTCCAGCAGACCGGCAAGTTCCGGTTGTTTCTGGTATCTAAGCCGGCTGCCGCTGCTGGTATCTTCGATACTTACTTCCAGGGTGGTTAAAAAGTCCCGCAGAATATCTGCCACTTGATAATCCTTCTCCTGTCGGGCAGTTTGCCTCAAGTTTACCAGAATATCCAATATTTTATCTACTATTCCTTGTTCATCATATCCGGCCTCCATAAAAATACCCAGGACTTCACCCAGTTCCCTTAATACGCTGCTGCCCTGCTCTACTGCCCTCTGATCCATCAGGCTGTCCGTATCAGCTCCGGCTATATATGAGTTAATCTGGTGAGCCATCTCAAACAGGAACCCGACCGCTTTGGCAGTATTAAAGTCGTCATCCATGGCCCCGATAAATTCATCTTTTAATGCCGCCAGAGAGTTTAGGAAATCCTGGGCCGGGCCTGCTATTATTATAGAGTTTTCCTTAATAACTACAAATTCATCAGCTAGCATAAGGGTGGTTTTAAGCCGTCCCAGAGCTTTACGAGCTTCCTCAAGTTTACCGTCATCGAAATCCAGCGGACTCCTATAATGAGTGGATATAAGATAATATCTAACCACGTCTGCTGGATAGCTGGCCAGTATATCCCGGAGAATGAAGAAATTTCCCAATGATTTGGACATTTTTTCATTATTTACAGTAATAAATCCATTGTGTATCCAATATTTAACGAATTCCTGCCCGGTAAGTGCTTCCGCCTGTGCTATTTCGTTCTCATGGTGAGGAAAGATAAGATCACTTCCTCCCCCATGAATATCAAATGTATCGCCTAAATATTTAGTTGACATTACCGAGCATTCTATGTGCCAACCAGGCCTTCCCTTACCCCATGGACTATCCCAGGCCGGTTCACCCTCTTTAGCTGCCTTCCAGAGCGCGAAATCAACCGCTTCTTCCTTGCGTTCATCAACTTCTACCCTGGCTCCCGCCATCATATCATCCAGGGTTCTTCCGGATAGTTTACCATACCCTTCAAATGCCTTAACTCTAAAGTATACATCACCATCAACTTCATAAGCGTAACCCTTATCAATTAATCCCTTTACTGCTTCCACTATTTCCGGTATGTGTTCACTTACACATGGGTGGACATCGGCTCTTAAAACATTAAGGGCGTCTGCATCCTGGAAATATTCTTCCATATATCTTCGGCCCAGTTCCAGGGCATCCATTTCTTCTTCTTTAGCCCGGTTTATTATCTTATCATCTACATCGGTAAAATTCTGTATATAAGTCACATCATAGCCCTTATGAGCCAAATAGCGCCTCACAGTATCGAATACCACCAGGGGCCGGGCGTTTCCCAAATGAATATAATTATAGGTGGTAGGCCCACACACATAGATGTTTACTTTATGCGGATTCAACGTCACCAATTCTTCTTTTTTCCCACTCAGGGTATTGTATATTTTCATGCTGGGCAGCCTCCTTTTCATAAGATTCTATCCTTTGCTCCAGGTCATTAATTTTTTCCTGCAGGGCGGTTAGCATATCTGCTACCGGGTCTGGCAGCATATGATGCTCCAGGTCTGCCCCTTCATTATTTATTTTGGCTCCTTCCCTGACTACTATTCTTCCCGGTACTCCGACAACTGTACAATCCGGGGGAACACTATTTAACACTACCGACCCTCCACCTATTTTAACATTATCTCCCACAGTAAAAGAACCCAATACTTTGGCACCAGCACTTATAGTTACATTATTTCCTATGGTAGGATGTCTTTTCCCTTTTTCTTTTCCAGTACCTCCCAGAGTGACTCCCTGGTATATGGTAACATTATCTCCTACTTCTGCAGTTTCGCCAATAACTACCCCACCCCCATGATCAATAAAAAAGCCCCGGCCTATAGTGGCTCCGGGATGGATCTCAATCCCAGTCAAAAAACGGCTGAAATGTGAAATTAAGCGGGCCATAAAAAACCACCGTTTTCTGTAGAAAAAGTATGCCATCCGATGATGGATCACCGCGTGAAATCCAGGATAACAAAACAATACTTCCAGTACGCTTCTAGCAGCCGGATCCCTTTCAAAAATAACATCAATCTCATTCTTCAGAGTTGTAAACATAGTGACCTCCTTAAATAAAAGAAGCCTTCCGTCTCCCTTAGAGACGAAAGGCTATACTTCCGTGGTTCCACTCTACTTGAGTATATAAATAATTCATATACTCCACTTCATTTCATAACGGTTCAACCGGATATGCCTACCATTATATTCAGCATACCTGCTCCCGGGCGCAGATTCAGACGATCTCTTACTGTGAAAAGGCTCTCAGCCGGTGACCCCTTCTCTCTGGCAGCGATAAAAGTCCTACTTATCCCGTTCTCTGCATTTATTTATTTGATTACTGTTATTATATGCAGGTATCAGCACAATGTCAACGCCGATTGTCCTGCGCTTATTTTCCTTCTGCAATATTGTTTTATTAAAGGTCAGGGATTTTGATGTATAACATGAAATCGTATTTTTTTTAAAATAATGCCTGTTAATTCTGTTAAAACCTGCAGCCTCAAAAAATTAAATAGCAACTGCTACTTCCTGCAGTTTCTCTATAAGGGCAGTCAGCTCCTGAATACTGGCGACAATTTCCTGGGCCGCAGCTGCTTGCTCTTCCGTAGCGTGCAAAGAAACGCGTGAACTATCGACCACCGAGTTGATGCTGCTTTCTATTTCCTTAGTAAACTCGCCTATCTGCTTGGCGGCATCCTTAGATACTTCTGCCAGTTTGCGGATTTCTGAAGCTACAATGTCAAATCCCCGGCCGGCTTCACCAGCCCGAGCAGCTTCAATAGCGGCATTCAATCCCAGCATTTTAGTTTGATCAGCCATATTTTTTATTAAATCCAGAATTTTGCCAATATTTTCAGTAGTGCCGTCAATTAGAGTAATCTTTTCATTCAAAACCTTCTGGCTGTTGCTGATCTCCCCAGCAGATACGGCTGTCTGCTGTATAGCGGCCGATATCTCATGCATTCCTTTTTCATAGGTATCAGCTATATCCCGAAGTTGGAACGCGTTGTTGCGCCTGACGTTTACACCTATGGTGCCTACTATCTGGCTGGGGTCATCATCATCGTATACTGGAATAGCAACCATTTTCAGTGCGACTCCATACAATGCCGGATCAACCTCTATCTCAACTCGTTGTTTAGATTCTATGACTTTTATGGCAGTAGAATTTTTCTGAAGCTCCATTCCAGCTTTGGCTTTAGCTTCCCAATGGGTTTCATCTACAAAAAGAATCTTACTTAAATCAGTTGAATAAAAAATATAATCGGTTGGTATAATCTGGTTCATGCATTTTGATATGGCTGGGAAATTATCCAGAATCCAACTGGCCATTCAATCACTTCCTTTTGTTTATAATAGTGGATTCTACAACATGATGGCTTCCCGCCTGGATAATATATCCAGGTGGGAAGCCCTATTGAAAGACCTGATTTCTCTCATGTAAAACCTTGTAAGCTAAGTCTGATTACATCAAAGGAAAACAAACTTCTTGTGCTAACAAAATCCTAGCCTATTCAATATCCTGTAATCTTCCTTTGATGTCAGTATCCTATTTATAATTCTTAATGGTTCGATGGAGGTGGGGCAGAACCTGCTCCCAGAATTTTACCAACCAGTATGCCACCGTAATGAAGAGCAAGAATGATTAATCCGCCGCCAACTACACAAATCATCATCCACTCGAATACATTGGTAACCGGGATAACAGATGCCAGTGCTTTATCTGTCGCACCTTTCATGCCCTCTATCAAGGCAGGGTTTCCGGCTGCGGCAGCAACTCCGTTAGCATAGGCAGCAACAGTTTTGGATGCTACAGCAATGCTTGTATCGGCACCGGCAGCTATGCCAGCCGCGATAAAGAACATGAAAGTAAAGTCATTGAAGAGATGTGGTATGGTATCTTTTAACAATACTATTAAAGCTACGAATATCAGTATATATATAAGCTTCGAATTAAACAGTGCATGCTGGGTATGGGGGTCAGTATATTTAGTGAGATCTCCACCAAATACAGGGACCATGACTGCATACCATTTTTTAATCAACCAGATCTGGAAAATACCGAAGGCTCCTCCAATTAGAATATGGGGAGCTTGCTTGAAATCTCTATGCACACAGAAGAAGAAAACCATACACATAAAAGCCGGCCAGGTATCCCAGTGATTGGGATGCAGAATGTATTCACCTACAACGATGGTAAGTAGTATTACGACCATAAATAACATTTTAGGCTTCGCAAATATTTTATCCATTTATTAATAACCTCCCTATTTTTAGATTAAACCCTGCCAAAATGGATTATGTGGTCTGCAATGTGTTCTAAATAGTTACAGTGTTCTGAATGGTAACAATTTTCTTATTGCACAACTCCATACTCCGTGGTTTTTCATACCCTTTAAACAACTCACTCGGCCACATGCAAGGTTTTTCTCCCCCACATGCAATGCCGCACTGGTGCACCGCTTTAATAACCCACAACGTCTCTTATTACTTGGTGCTGCGAGCTTGACATGCGCTCTTCTGCCTGGACTATTCTCCAGCCCTGATTCTGAGGAAACTTGATTTAATTACAGATATTTCTTCCTTTTCTTGCAGCATGTCCTGATGGTGCATGCTCTCATACTCCTCCTATCCTCCTATCCTCCTTCCTAATGGTCTGCAAACCAGACTAAACATTTTTTGGGGACTCGTTAATATTAAAGTAGCAAAATCTATGCCAGCTATCTGCCTAGAAATAAATATGGCCAACTACTTTGCTAATAAAAGTCTTTGCAGGTGCTAAAAAACATACCCGCTCATAATTGAAGCTCCTTTAGTGGGCCTCATCATCAATATTTTTTCCTATGCAGGTCTGGCAGATTTGCTGGGGTAACTTAAACCCGTAAACAAATGTGTAGTCACTGTAAACAATATTGTTTACCCAGTAGCAATATTGTTTACAGTGACTACACATTCCAAGCGAGAGGCGTATCTTCTTAACTTGTATTATCCTTATACACATGGTGTACGAATTAAAATCATTTATACTAATACCGTTATATAGTAATTAATTTACTAACGCAGCTTTCCCAGTGGTATCATAATTTGCTGTAGGCACAGCGTAACTCCCAGACGTGCTTCTTTTGTTGATCCTGGTTTCTTGTAAATTTCGAGCACAATGAACCCAAACTGCACCCTTATTTGTACCGCAATGAAATGAAGGTACATCAAGACAAGGTAAGCAGGGTGGTTAAAACCACCCTGCTCAGACCAATGACACAAGCCAATATCTGCGTTATTTCAATAAGCCCGCTTAATCAACGTACTTGAGTACGCCTCAATCACGGGCTTCTTTCATGCCTTGATCTTCGCTTCTGTCATCGGCCTGTCATCTTGCCGACTTTGTCGACAAGGTGAGCAGGGTGGTTAAAACCACCCTGCTCACCGTATTCTATTGCTTCAGTTTTTCCCTCTCTAACTGATTAGTAAAGAGTCTTCCGGTACTTCTAAAACTGTTGTATCTGCATTTTTTATTACTTCGATTTGCGTAAATACATTTGGTAATATGTTATTCACATAGTAAGTGGCACTGGCTATTTTGCCCTGATAGAAATTCATATCAAAATGATCGGCGGCTAAGCCGGCAATAATCTTATTGGCCAGGATAGCTTGATCGAGAAGCATCATAGCTACATACAGCTGGGCAAAAACAAACAGAACCCGGATTGCATACAGGTTAATCAGATCAGCTTTCTCTGCTTTGTTGGCCTGCCAGGAGTAACAGAGGTTCATTATTTCATCTGCACATCCGTACGCTTTTTCCAGAACAGCAATTTCTTTTTCTAATCCAGCTGTTTTCTTGTTATTATCCACAAAACCTTTGATCTTGTTCATCCATTTCTTAAAAGGCTCGCTATTTTCCATGGTCATTTTCCGTCCCACCAGATCATTGGCATGGATAAAAGACGTTCCTTCCCATATGGTAAGTATCTTTGAATCGCGCATGTACTGTTCCACCGGGTATTCCTTGGTATAACCTACGCCGCCTAGAACCTGTATAGCCTCCGATGTCATCATCACAGCAGTTTCGCTGCCGTAGCACTTGATTATGGGAGTCAATATGGCCGCCATATCAGCACATTCTTTGGCCAGCGCTTTATCATTGGAGTTTTCTGCCAGGTCCAGGTACCAGAAGCCCTTCAATATCATGGCTCTTATTCCTTCAGTATGGGCCTTCATGTCCATCAGCATTCTGCGAACATCGGCATGTTTGATTATGGGTACTCGTTCGCCCTTGATATAACCTTGAATTCGATCAGGAGCATACTGGGAAGCGAAGGCATAAGCTGCTGAGGCTTGATAATTGGCATTGTGACCGGTACCGATGCGTGATTCATTCATCATGTTGAACATCATAGCCAGACCTTTGGAGCGGCCTTTTTCGTCTGGGGGGTCTCCTAACATATAGCCATAACACTCGTCATTTTCACCATAGTTTAACAAACAAGTAGCTGATCCATTCATACCCATCTTATGTTCAACTGATATAGTAGTAACATCATTAGGCTTACCCAGACTGCCGTCCTCGTTGACCCATGTTTTGGGAACTATATATAATCCCAATCCGGAAGATCCTTTCGCTCCCTGAGGCGGACGGGCCAGAACCATATGAATGGTGTTTTCACATATAGAACCATCTCCGGCGGTAATGAACATTTTAGTTCCTTTTATCTTATAAATCCGTGGATCTTCGGTTGGATAAGCCCGTGCCAGGGCATCACCAACATCTGAACCAGCTGAAGGTTCGGTCAGATTCATGGTTCCCTGCCAGTCACCACTCAGCAGCTTGGGAAGAAATCTGTTCTTATCCTCCTCAGTCCCAAATTTAATAATCAGGTTAGCTACACCGGTGGTCAGTTTCACATTGGAACCCATGGCAGGACAAGCGGCACCTATAATTTCGAAAACGGCCTTGTAAAGGGTAAGCGGCATCGCCCCTTCGATCTCAACACATTCGCTGTTAGATCCCCATCCATTTTCATGAATAAATTTGTAAACCTCCTTATAGCCTGGAGGATTGGTGACCACACCGTTTTCAAACTTAACCGGTTCTTTGTCACCAGCCGCATTAATGGGGCTCACAACCTGACGGGCGACTTTATACCCCTCGGTTATAATAGGATCAATATCATCAAGACTGTAGAAGTCCTTAAAGCGATCGCAGGATAAGACTTCCTCCAGCGATATCCATTCCTTCAATATAAATTTTAGATCGCGTACATCATATTTAAATTCCATTGTTTATTCCTCCCATTAAGCTGTAACAGTCCGCTCCGCAAAAAGCTTCTTATAACATGGTTACCAACCGGGCCTTGGTGGTCCTGATTGCACCGGAGCGGTTATTTTTACATTGATAAATTATTCTTAATCTGGTAGTTCGGCTGAGTCTTCCTGGGTACTCCTGCTTTCCTCCTTTCTTCTTCCTCTCTCTGCTGCACTCTGACCGTTTATTAAGATTACTGCGTTTAAATACAAATCTGTATATTGAAATAGCAAAAACCATGCCATATTGATAACTGCCCTAAAATATGGTACAACAGAGCCTGTGAGCTGATCCAGCCTGCTTCTGGTTGTAGCCTTTTCCGTACAGGTGTACGTCATACTTATCTGCCTGATGCAAGGCAAAAAGAGGTCAGCCTCATAGATTGAGCTCGGGGGCTGTTGAAAAGAGGTAATCGATGGAGACAGAGAAATATGCCTACCAGAACAGACTAAGATTTGCTGCTGGGAAATTAAGGGTTAACACTTAATCATAGCTATATCTTGGACTAAAGATGGCGCAGGAATTGATTTAAGCGGGAAATGACCAGGATGGATAAATATATAGGGAACCTGCGAATGATACCTGCAGGTTCCCTATATAAATCGGCCGACTGGGATTTAATCAGTTATCAAATAATATAATACATTATCCTTTCGCCATCATCTACTGCTTATGGCGGTTATGATAATAGTATGAATAATACAGCAAAATTACATTACTTGATTCCGTATTTAGCTAACTTTTCATAAAATGCGGACCGGCTAATATTTAACATCCGTGCGGCCGCACTTTTATTGCCTTCCGTCTTTCTTAAAGTATCCAGTATAATTTCTTTATCAATATCATCTAGTACCATACGGTATGATGATTGTCCTCTATGTTCTTCTTGTGATTGCAGTATATGTGCAGGAAGATGTTCAATCCTGATTTCCCCTTCCCATACATAATTGGCTGCTCTTTCAATGGCATTTTCCAATTCACGGATATTACCGGCCCATGAATATCGCTGCAGGGCTTCTTTAGCTTCTTTACTTATTCCTGTTACCTGAGTATGCAGTATGGAATTGTATTTGTTTATGAACATTTCCGCCAGGGGGATTATATCTTCAAATCGTACCCGCAAAGGCGGCAGATAGAATTCTATTACGTTAAGGCGGTAATAAAGGTCTTCCCTAAACTCCCCCCGGCCCATAGCTTCGCGCAGGTTACGGTTGGTGGCGGCAATTATTCTAACATCAACAGTCTGAGTTTTGGTTCCGCCTACTCGCATAAACTGCTTCTCCTGCAGTACCTGTAATATTTTAACTTGAATCGATAACGGAGTATCACCAATTTCATCCAGGAAAATGGTACCCTCATGAGCTTGTTCAAAATATCCCGGCTTACCTTTCTTTGATGCACCAGTAAAAGATCCAGGTGCATATCCGAACAACTCGGACTCCAGCAGGGTTTCTGGAATTGCCGCACAATTCACCTTAATGAATGGCCTTCTCGCTCTGGGACTAGCCGCATGTATGGCCCGGGCAAACATATCCTTACCAACTCCGCTTTCCCCGGTTAGAAGAACTGTTGAGCTGCTCTGGGCAATCCGCTGACCTTCCTTTTTCATGGCCATAAACTGGACATTTTGAGTTACTATCTCGTCAAAGTTATTCTTTTCGCTTCCACCTTGTTTTTCCAACTCATCCCGGTAATATTGAACCTGCTGCTGCATAGAAAACCATTTTCTGGTTATTTCCTCCGTAAGCTTATTATCCGCCAGATACAATGTGCTGACCGTACCCACGGGCTTACTATCTGTTTTACTGCCTGCTTTTATCGGCACATGAGAAACCACACAGTTTCTTCCTTTAATATTGCATACATCAACTTCGGCAATTCCAGTTCGGGCTACCTGCACTGGATAGCTGGTACGCAGAATATTCTCTATCGGTTTACCGGTTAGTTGATCAGCCGGAGATCCTATTAACTGAACTGCCATCTCATTGGCATATTTTATGATCCCAGATTGATCCGTAACAAAGACCCCATCCGAGGAGGCACTAAGAACCCCGCTCAGAGTGGTCTGCAGTTCTTTAACCGATTCAAGTTCCTGAGCTATTTTTTCTATATCCGATATATCCAAAAACACGAAATTAGTACCGCTCTGCTGGTGATTTTCTATTATAGGAACCTGATTGATTATGACTGGAACACTTCTTAAGGTATTCCTTACTCCCAGTTTAAATCCACTGCTGTAATTGATTTCAGGAAACACTTCTTCCAGGTGCAGACCCATAACTTCATCACCCGAAATATCAAACATTTTTCCTATGGCATTATTTACCCTGATAATGTAACCCTCTTTGTTAGTTGCTATCATTCCCTCATGCACAGCCTGGAATATGGATTCGAGGACTGCACTGGTTGCCGTCGCCATATATAATCCGGCTCTCATGTACTCCATTTTCCCTGCCATTCCTATTACTTTACCTTGTTTATCTAATACCGGTACGGTACCCACCTGGCTCTTATTAACTCTAACTCCCAGGGATACCTCATCATAACTGAGATCCGATTGAACAGTTATCGGAGAGGTTACAATGTAAGGGGTGCAGGAATCATTAATGCTAGCACCATCCAACAGGGCTTTATACAACCTGCCCTTGGGCATTACCCCTACCAGAACTCCCTCCTCGTTAACAACAGGTAGGGTATCAAGTTTGGTATTCTTATAAATCTCGATTACTGTCCTCAAGGTATCATCGGGATGAATAACCTCATAATCTGTATTCATCATGTGCTTTACTGACAGCCATATACTCCCAGTGCCGCTTTTTGCATTCAACCTACTCACCCCTTTAATTTTTATCTTTTTTATTATTATAACCTATACAGTTAAAATCAAGAGCCCTAAGAATGCCACCCTAACACAAATAAACACAGACCCGGTGCAGGAAACTCTGGTAATAAAATGAATGAGCCACCCTCTCCACTTTGGCACAATCAAAGATGTCTGGTCAATGCCAAATATTTCAGAATGGCTCGTTAAAACTAAAGCCTTTACAGGCATCCGGGCTATACAAAACGGAACTGATCCGGATGTTAATAACAGCCCTTTGTATCACAGGAACGGTTCTCTTGACATACCAGGATAGATAATTCGATCTAACACCTAACTGCTATAGCGGGATATTTCCATGTTTCTTGGGGGGCAGTTCACAGGTTTTGTTCTCCAGGAGCCTCAAAGCATTGATGATAACCGGACGAGTATCCTGCGGTTCAATGATCTGATCTACAAATCCCCGCTGTGCTGCCTGGTACGGCGTTGAGAATGTATCAATATATTCTTCGATTTTTGCCTGCTTCTGCTCTTCAGATTCAGTGCGGAAGATTATATTCGCTGCCCCGGCCGCTCCCATAACCGCTATCTCAGCAGTCGGCCAGGCAATTACCATATCAGCTCCCGCCTGGGCAGAACACATGCCCAGGAATGACCCACCATAAGCCTTCCTTAAAACAACAGTTATCTTGGGTACGGTGGCCTCTGGATAAACATACAGCAATTTAGCCCCGTGTCTAATAATACCGCCGAACTCCTGACTGGTACCTGGAAGATAACCCGGTACATCAACCAGGGTAATTATCGGGATATTAAAGCAATCGCAGAAGTTAATAAACCGCGCTGCCTTATCTGATGCATTAATATCCAGAGATCCAGCCATTACCATAGGTTGATTTGCTATGATACCTACTGTAGCTCCATCCATCCGGGCAAAACAGGTAATGATATTTTTGGCGAAATGCTGCTGATTTTCATAAAATGTACCATCATCTACAATCATTTTTATAACTTTCTTCATATCGTAAGGACGGCTGCTTTTATCGGGGATGATGGTATTCAGTTTTTCCTCTCGACGGTCGATAGGATCCGCACACTCCTGTCGAGCAGGATGGTCCCTGAAACTGGAAGGAAGATAACTCAGCAAAATCTTTATTTGTTCAATACAATCAGCATCATCTTCAGCTGCAAAGTGAGCAACTCCGCTCTTGGTATTATGAGTCATAGCTCCGCCGAGTTCAATCGCTCCGATCTCTTCCCCGGTTGTAGCCTTGATTACCTGAGGCCCGGTTATGAACATCTGGGCATAATCCTGTTTAACCATATAAATAAAATCCATCAAAGCAGGCGAATATACAGCTCCACCGGCCGACGGTCCCATAATAGCTGCTATTTGCGGTATTGCACCCGAAGCCATAGTGTTTTTGAAGAATACCCGGCCATATCCAGCCAGGGAATCAACTGCTTCCTGTATCCGTGCACCGCCAGAATCACATAATGCCACAATTGGACATCCTGCCGTCATGGCCTTATCCATACATTTTACTATTTTGGCAGCATGCATCTCACCCAGGGACCCGCCCATAACACTGAAGTCCTGAGCATATGCGAATACAGTTCGGCCGTTGACCTGGCCAAATCCAGTGACTACTCCCTCTCCCGGAATCTCCATCTTATCCATGCCGAAATTAGTACAGCGGTGCTCCACAAATTTATCCAGTTCTACAAAAGTACCCGGGTCGAATAGTAAATCTATTCTTTCTCTGGTCGATAGCCGCCCTTTCGCCTTTAGCTTGGCAAGAGCAGCTTCCCCGCCACCCTGTTCGATATGCCGGGATCTCTCTTTGAATTGTTCAATTTTTTCTTGATTGGTTGCCACCCCGAAAACCCTCCTCACCCTTGTATTTCTATGGTTATACCCTCAACTTAGTCGTGGTCCCGCTGGCACAACTCCAGCAGTACTCCTCCGGTAGCCTTGGGATGAATAAAGGCAATCTTAGCTCCCCCCGCACCATAGCGGGGTTTTTCATCAATCAGCTTAATACCATTATTCTTTAACTCATCTAAAGCAGATTCAATATCTTCTACCCGCAGAGCAATATGCTGAATTCCCTCTCCATTTTTTTCGATAAACCTTCCAATTGGTCCATCAGGAGATAGGGATTCCAGCAGTTCAATTTCTGATTCACCGGCAGGAATAAAGGCCGTTTTAACCTTCTGTTCTGCTACTACCTCGGTTCCGGTAAGCTTTAGATCCAGCAGATCCGTGTAAAATTTAGCACTCTCATCGATGCTTTTCACAGCAATGCCGATGTGATCAACACATATGACCTTCATTATTTACTACCTCCCGTTCATTTAATGATATCAAATATTCTCAAGCCTTTTCAGTGACATTGTTTTTGACGTATTCTACACATAAACTGGTGGGGGTACCGGGAGTAAATATTTCGGCGATCCCTGCTTCTTTTAACAGGGGAATGTCTTCACTCGGGATAACTCCTCCCCCTATGACCAGAATGTCCTCCATCTCTTTCTCTTTTAGCAGGCGAGTGACTTTGGGCATTAAGGTGAGGTGAGATCCGGATAACATGCTCATCGCGATGCAATCCACATCCTCCTGTTCAGCTGTTGCTACTATACTCTCTGGTGTTTGTCTCAGCCCGGTATAAATAACTTCAAAGCCTGCATCTCTGAAAGCCTGAGCTATTACTTTCGCCCCCCGGTCGTGCCCATCCAGACCCGGTTTGGCTACCAATACTCTTATTTTCCTTATTGTCATTTGAAAACCCTCCTATTTCTCTGGTCAGGGCTTATAAAGAAACCGCAGCAACGTATTCGCCCCACTCTTCACGCAATACACCACATATTTCCCCTTCAGTAGCATAGACTTTAACCGCGTTAAGAATATAGGGCATAATATTAGCGTCGCCCCTTGCTGCCTGGCGGAGTTCTTCAAGCCGGTTAGCTACGGCTTCATTATCACGCTTGCTTTTTAGTTCGTTCAATTTATCGATCTGCGTCTTCTGTACGGAAGGATCTACTTTAAGTAATCCTGATGGTTCAGGTTCTTTTACCTGGAACTTGTTCACGCCCACTATGATTCTGTCCCCGGATTCAACATCTTTTTGCCACTGGTAGGCGGCTTTTTGAATTTCACTCTGGATGTAACCTATCTCAATAGCTTTTTCTGCTCCGCCCATTTCTTCTATTTTCTGTATCTTATCCCAGGCTTCGTTATATATTTTATCGGTCATGGCTTCAATGTAATACGAACCTGCCAGGGGATCAATAGTATCTGCCACCCCGGATTCGTAAGCTATGACCTGCTGGGTCCTTAATGCAGTCATTACCGATTCCTCTGATGGCAGGGCCAGTGCTTCATCCCTGGAATTGGTATGCAATGACTGTGTTCCACCTAAAACTGCTGCCAGAGCCTGAATGCAAACCCGAACAATATTATTGTTAACCTGCTGGGCGGTCAACATCGACCCGGCGGTCTGGGAGTGGGTTCTAAACATCCAGGAACGCGGGTCCTTGGCCTTGAAGTGTTCTTTCATTATATAACCCCAAAGTCTTCTGGCTGCTCTAAATTTGGATACTTCCTCCAGTAAATCGTTATGCGCATTCAGAAAGAAGGAAAGCCGTCCCGCAAATTTATCAACATCCATTCCCGCTTTAATCGCAGCTTTCACATAAGCCATACCATTCGCAAAGGTAAAAGCAATTTCATCAACAGCAGTAGATCCGGCTTCCCTTATGTGGTAACCAGAAATGCTGATGGTATTCCATTGAGGAACTTGCTCGGAGCAAAACTCAAAAATATTGGTAATAAGCCGCATAGATGGCTGTACCGGAAATATATAAGTTCCCCGGGCAGAATACTCTTTTAGGATATCATTTTGGATGGTTCCTCTTAATTTATCAAATGGAACCCCCTGTTTCTCTGCTACTGCCATATACATAGCCAGTAAAACTGCCGCGGGAGCATTGATAGTCATTGAAGTCGATACTTTGTCTAAAGGAATACTGTCAAACAATATTTCCATATCGGCCAGGGAATCAATAGCCACACCGACTTTGCCTACTTCACCTTCACTCATGGGATGGTCTGAATCGTAGCCAATCTGAGTGGGCAGATCAAATGCTACTGATAATCCGGAACTACCGTTGTCAAGTAAATACTTATAGCGCTTATTTGACTCTTCAGCGGTTGAAAATCCAGCGTACATACGCATGGTCCATAATTTACCCCTGTACATGGTAGGCTGTGGTCCGCGAGTAAACGGGTACTCACCCGGGAACCCAAGTTTTTCATTATACTCCCCTTGAACATCAAGGGGAGTATATAAGCGATTTATTTCATTGAAGCCGCTGGAGATAAAGGGATCTTTCCTTTCACCCTGTTTGGCAATAGTTCTATCAACATTGACCTGCCATTTATCCATGGCTTCCTGGATTGCGCTTAACTCTTCTTTGCTGTAAGACACTATCATGGCCTCCTTATACTTAAATGTCAGTTACCAGCATTAACCTGGAATTACTTAGGCCCGGTTAGCTGAAAAACCGAGGGCCGCATTGGCAACGATCTGGGTATGCATATTAGAAGTGCCTTCCAGGGTCTCAAACTGCTTACAGTCTCTCAGGAACCTTCCACACGGATATTCAGTAGAATAACCAAAGGAACCATGTAGTTTCATACACTCGTTGGCACCATGTACTGCTGCTTTAGCACCAAATAATTTGGCCATGGATGTCTCCATCTGATTGGGTAAATTGTTGTCCTTTAGCCAGGCCGCTTTATAAACCATAGCTTCCAGGGCTGCATGCTCCATCTTCATCTCTGCAATCTGCTGCTGAATCAACTGATATTTTCCGATAGGCTGGCCAAATTGGGTGCGCTCATTGGCATAGCGGATAGAAGCTTCCAGACAAGCTTGGGATAGCCCCAGAGCACCGGCAGCACAACCCAAACGGGTAGCATTGAGCTGGGTCATACACATACTGAAGCCCTGACCGACTTTCCCCAGAATAAGCTCCTTGGGTACTTTAACATTTTCAAATACTATCTCCGCCGTATCAGAAGCCCATAAGCCCACTTTGGTCTTGATGGGATTCCTGGTGATTCCGGGAAGACTGTAATCCATTATAAAACAGGTAATTCCTTTAGCTCCTCCATCTTTGTCGGTTTTTACATATAAAAGCCCGTGGTCACATACAGTCCCATTGGTGATCCACATTTTATGTCCATTGAGGAGGTAATAATCACCTTTATCTTCGGCCCGGCATTTCATAGCTGCAACATCCGAGCCTACATCAGCCTCGGTCATAGCAAAGCTGCCTACATATTCTCCGTTTGCAAATTTAGGTATATAATGCTCCTTTTGCTCCTGGGTCCCAAATTTTTGTATGGTCAAGGCCGGTCCCCAGCACTGCATATTAAAAGCCATGCGCCATGAGGTATGAACTCTAGCTACCTGCTCAATAACCAGTGCACCTTCCAGAAATCCCATCCCATTACCGCCATACTGCTCATCAATACAAAAGCCAAATAAACCTAGTTCGGCCATCTTGTCAAAAATTTCTTTTCTCCAATAGTGGTTTTCCTCATCCTGATCCACAAAAGGAGCTATCTCATTTTCAGCAAAATCTTTGGCCATAGTTTGTACCATTTTCTGTTCTTCTGTTAATGCAAAATCCATCAATAATGCCTCCTCTTTCAATAAAACTAATTTATATTTTCACCAAGCTATTCTTACTTGTTTTTACCCCCTTTTGCATCTCGTCTGTAACAACATGAATCATTTTTTAAACATAAATCTTTTGAAGCTAATGCTCTTTATCATCAAGCAGTTACGATCCCAGGTATTTCCTGGCCGCCTCTTCAGCTGTGGAATGGGGGTCACTCTTTCTGCTCATTACCTGCTCAATCATATCTTCCAGAGTATTATCAGCAGCCAATTGGGCCATAAATGGCTGAAGAACCGCCCCCTGGAGAGCCGCCTGGATTTCAAATAATGCCTTGCGTCTATGCCGTTTGTTTAAGGCCTCGTGATTACCTGAGTAATATTCTCTATGTTCAATAATTTGTGATACTATTTCTTCAATCCCCTTAATAAAATGCTGTTCTTCATCTTTACTTCCTACCCGTTTTACCGGCGGTCTCCATCCATTTGGATCTTGTAAAGCCATATCCAGCAGGATATTAATTTCACTATCGAGCATATCCGCACCGTCACGCTGAGCTTTATTGATAACAAATATATCCGCAATCTCCATTATCCCTGCTTTTAATGTCTGTACCGCATCACCCATACCGGGAACTAGTACCAGGATAACCGTATCGGCATAATTCATGATCTCAACTTCCTGCTGGCCGGTTCCCACGGTTTCGACAATGATAATATCCTTACCCATGCTGTCAAGCACATGAATACTATCACCTACTGCTCTAGACAAACCTCCCAATGCCCCCCTGGTTGCCAGGCTCCTGATAAATACACCCGGATCTTCAGCATGGCGCTGCATCCGTACCCGGTCACCAAGTATGGCACCACCGGTAAACGGACTCGAAGGGTCTACCGCCAGTACGCCTACTGTTTTTCCCTTTTTCCTAAACGCCGCGATTATTCCGTCAGTCAGAGTGCTTTTCCCGGCACCGGGAGAACCAGTTATGCCTATTACATGAGCCTTACCGGTGTAAGGATAGATTTTTGCAATAGTCGCTTTAGCTCCTGGGAAACCATCCTCGATATTTCTTATCAAACGTGAAGCAGCACGTACATTACCCTGTAAAATTTTTTCATGTAATTGCATATTTATATTCCTCTACCATTCAAAGCCTTTCCGGGCTGCAAAGCCTTTTGCATAAGGGTGCTTGATCTCTTTCATTTCCGTTACCAGATCAGCCAGTTCGATAAATTCCGGTGGAGCGTATCGTCCTGTCAAACCTAAATACAATCCTTCCGGCTTATTCTTAATAAGGTCAAGTACTGATTCCAAAGGTATAAGTTTAAAATCGACTGCTACATTAATCTCATCAAGAATCACCAAATCATATTGTCCGGAAAAAATCGCTTCTCTTGCTTTTTCCATGCCTTTACGGGCTAATTCTATATCAAGCGGAGAGAGGTCCCCTTTGATTACAAAGCTGTCCTGCCCACATTTATGCAATACCAGATCAGGCAGGTATTTGGCTGCAGCCAGCGATTCACCATAATCTCGCCCTTTCATGAACTGGGCTATAAACACTCTCTTTCCATGGCCTATGGCTCGCATAGCTAATCCAAGCGCAGCCGTAGTTTTACCCTTACCGTCTCCGGTGTGTACAAAAACGTAACCCTTTTTGTTATCCGCCAAAATGTCTCCCCCCTCCTGAATACCTCATGCTCGCCAGCACATTATACCAATCATATAACTATGCAGATATCGTGCCAACCATTGTAGCTGTCGTATATTAAGCTTTTTCACATCAATCCAGGGTGCATTGAGGCCTGAAATCCCAGAAGGAAAAACGCATTGTTTCATCATGGTAAGCTGCTAAACTGGCCCACAGTCCTTTTTAAATTTAGCCTTATTGTCCAGTAATATGTACAGGTGTACGGGCACGCAAACAATTATTTAATAAAACTGTTCATGAAAGGAAGCACCTTCCCTCCTTATATTCGGAAATAGCGGTCTGCTTCTCTCCTTACCAATCCCTTCCTTATTAACCTCTGCAAATGTATATATACACCCTGCTGCTCCCAAAACTGCAGATATTTATCAAATTTCGTCTTGAATCCATAAAATATTCGAAATGCGCCCAGTTCTTCCAGTGTCAAAGGTTTATCCAGAGCCCTCAGAACTTCGTCTTCCTTACGTAATATGCAATCCCGATAGGTTAAAAAACGAGCTTGAAGGTCATGATCCACTATTCCCTTATGACCAGATATTACCATACTCGGTCTCAATTCCATACATTTCTCAATAGAGCCGATCAAGTCGTCTAAGTCACTGCATATGTGCAGGTACCAGGGTCCCCAGGAAGTCAAATCAATATCACCGCTAATCAGTATACCGGTGTGCTCTTCAAAGAAAACACAGTGACCCGGCGTATGACCAGGGGTATGAATGACTCTTAAATGCACCTTTCCCAAATCCAGTATTTCTCCGTCATAAAGCTCACGATGAACGGGCCGGTCGGTTATTTTATTAGCCTGGATAAAAAGTCGGCCTATTTCTTCTGCCGCAAAGGCCTTAAAACCATACCTCTCCATATAAATATCCGCAGACCGGATAGCTGGAGCGTCCAGGCCATGACACCATACCTGCACCTGCCCCAGGTTCTGGTTTTGACGAGTATGGTCCCAATGAAAGTGAGTATTAATTACTATATCAATCCCCTGTTGTCGGAGGTCTGCAGCAATATCTGAGCTGCAGCCACTATCGATTAAAACCTGTGATTGGTCTTTAATCAGTATGCAGTAACAATAAGGAAATCCAGCCTGGTGAGATTTGACTAAATTTAACTGGCGGTTTATAGGAATGATCATGTTTGCTCCTCTCAAGTCATGCTTAACGTGCTATGGCCTCATGGTTCCTTGTTGCAGTTGGGTGCTGGATCATCGGTTTTTTTGACAGGAATTTAACTCCGGGGATTATGATGATTCTTTCTCAATTGTCCTTATTGATCCCTTCTTATGTAGGTGACCGTAGAGTGGGAAATACTCTTACCTTCCTCATCCATCACCTGTACATCACCAAAAATCAGCCTTCTCCCATTCTTTATAACCCGGGCTTCAGCATAGAGATCGCTCTGACTGGTAGGATTAAGAAAATTGGTTTTTAATTCAGCGGTAGAAAGATCTCCCGATATGTCCAGACCGGTTAAGGTAGCCATGGCAAAATAAAATGCTATATCGGCCAGGGTCAGCAAAGCTCCGCCATGAGTATTTTCCCAGGAGTTAGTGAAAACAGGATTATAAGGCATTTTAATTTTACAGTAGCCTTCTTGAATATCCAGGAACTGTATGTTGAAATACTGGTTGACAGGAACTCGGTTCATATGCATCCGGCACTCTTCCAGAGTAATCTGCATTACGTCAGCTCCTCCTTATATATGCTGTTAATTTAATTCTTCTATATAATAAATGATTTCCTCTCCTGGTAAACCAGGGGAGGAAATCAAAATTAATTTGAGGCCGGCTAAATCTTATTATTACGATGCAGAGTATGAATCCAGGAGTATCAGCCTCAAATATCTATTTACCTTTTGATTATTATAGTGAATGATTGTCCTCCCAAAGCTCCTACGTTGATAAGCCCGGTATTGGCTCCCATTTGCTGCAGCCGGTAAATCATGTTAACAACCATGGCTCCACCGGTAGCGGCTCCAGCATGACCATAGGCCAGGCTTCCCCCATCTGCATTGATCTTGCCTGCTGCATCAAGACCAAGCTGGTCAGCCACAGCTAATGCATAGGCGGCAGATGGCTCGTGGATATCTATGAAATCCACATCCTTAAGGGTCAGGTTGGCGAATTTTAAAGCTTTTTCTATAGACTTAACTGATGTTTTTTCGATTAATATAGGATTTCCTGCGGTGACAGCAAACCCGGCCATGCTGGCAATCGGGCTGATTCCCCATTCTTTAGCTTTATCAGCCGAAGCCAGAATAACCGCTGCCGATCCATCAGCCAGGGGGGCGATGTTTCCTTTACTGGCAGTCCCATCCTGGTTTATGGCCGGTATGGCCATCAATTCTTCAATGGAAGTTGCAGATGGACCCTGGTCCTTATCTACAACCACTTCTTTTTTCTTTACTTTTTTGGTCAAAGCTGTAATAGCCTGGTTCATCGATCCATTCTTGACCGCATTCACTGCTCTGGACTTGCTTCCCAGAGCATATTCGTCCAGAAGTACACGGCTTAATCCATAATTCTTGGCGATAATGTCAGCAATATCAGCAGTGCTCTGACTTCCGTATATCTCTGCCGGCTGGGCATTAGTTTCTATTTCAACTTTCTGGTCATGGAAACAGAAATTATGTGGTCCAAAATTATACCTGGGATGTTCAATATAGTAAGGTGCTTGACTGTTGGTCTCCACACCCCCGGCTAAAATGGACTGGTACTCCCCGGCCACAATCTTACTGAATCCACTGATCATGGTTTCAAGTGCTCCAGCGCACAGAGCGTTTAATGTATATCCAGCTGGATTCTCATCCAATCCGGTCAGCAGCCAGCCGTGTCTTCCCACATTGGCGGGCAAACTGGTTTGGATAGATTCGCTGAAAATACTGGCATCCAACTGCGATGAGTCAATTCCAGCACGTATTACGGCTTCCTTCATTGAACTGGCGGCCAAATCCTGGCTCCTTAAATCCGCTATCGAGCCCTTGTACAGTCCAAATGGTGTTCGCGCCGCACCGATTATGACGACTTCCTGCATAGCAAACCCCTCACTTTCCTAATCCAAACGTTCTATGATACCGGCTACGCCAATACCACCACCGCAGCACATCGTAGACAGGCCATAGCGTCCTCCTGTCCGTTCCAGGCCATACAACAATTTTGTGGTAATAATGGCTCCGCTGCCGCCGAGGGGATGTCCGATGGCAATAGCTCCACCCCAGAGATTAATGTGCTTATCACACCACTCCGGATCAATACCATAATCTTTTTCCCATTCACGAAGAACCGCTATGCTCTGACCGGCAAATGCTTCGTTCAACTCAATAACATCCATGTCCTTCAGGGTCAGGCCAGCTTTGTCCAGAGCAATTTTCGTTGCCGGAACTGGACCGCGGCCCATAATGGTGGGGTCAACTCCAGCTACACCGGCGGTTAAAAATTTAGCCCGAGGTTTTACTCCTAATTCCTCTGCTTTTTCCCGGGACATAATTAATGCTATAGCTGCACCGTCATTTCTTCCAGATGAATTACCCGCCGTTACTGATCCATCCTTTTTGAAGGCTGGTTTAAGCTTGGCCAGCGCTTCCAGTGTAGTTGCGCGGGGATACTCATCAACCTGGAAAAGTCCGGTACTTCCATCAGCCTTCTGGTAGGTTATGGGTATAATTTCGGCCTCAAAGGCTCCATCAGCAATGGCCTTAAGTGCCAATTCCTGACTTCGGAATCCAAATTCATCCTGTTCTTCACGTGGTATCTGGTGAATATCCACCAGGTTTTCTGCAGTGATACCCATCGGAATATTTCCATATCTTTCTACCGGGGCTGCTCCCGGTCCGCCTGTAGTGATGGAGTCCCTGAGTGGTACATCCCCATTGCCAAAAGCATTATTGGTCCCATAGGTTAAAAAGAACTCCCCACCGCTCATGGATTCCACGCCTCCGGCCAGTACCACATCGGCAAAACCATTCTTGATAAACTCGTATCCTTCTATAATTGACTGCAAGCCAGACCCGCAGGCAATAGTTACGCTAATTCCGGGAACAGTATCTGGCAGCCCAGCTTTCAAAGCCAGGTTTCTGGCGATATTAGCACAGCTGGAATTCTGTTTCACTTGCCCTAAAAATACGTAATCATAATTCTGGGGCTTAACTTTTCCCTTATTGCGATCCACAACCGCCTTTGCTACCTGGGAAACAAGTTCGATGGGAGGTACATCTTTTATGGTCCCACCATGTTTCCCGACAGCGCTTCTTGCCATATCTACTATGACAACTTCTCGCATATATAATCCCTCCTAATTTAACCTGGAGAAAACTGCAGTGCTTGTTATTTACCTGTAAAAACCGGCTTCCGCTTTTCCAGGAAAGCCGTCATTCCTTCTTTTTGATCATCACTGGCAAAAGCCAGGGAGAAACAGGCATTTTCTATGGATTCGGCCGTGTTTATATCCATATTTATAGCATTATTGATACCGTACTTGGCCAATCCCAGTGCTACCGGGCTGTGCTGGGCTATCGTCCTGGCCATCTTTAAAGCTTCTTCCATCAATTGATCCTCAGGAACAACTTTGTTTACAAGATTAATTCTTAGAGCTTCTTCCGCCTTAACTGGCTTACCAGTCAAAACGAGTTCCTTGGCTTTCCCTACCCCAACCAGCTTGGGCAGACGGGAAAGTCCGCCTCCTCCTGGCAGTATTCCTATGTTGATCTCAGTTTGTCCCATAACGGCACTCTCTGCGGCTATGCGTATGTCGCAGGCCAGAGCCAGCTCGCAGCCGCCACCCAGAGCAAAGCCTGCCACAGCAGCAATTATAGGTTTTCTTGATCTTTCCATCTTGGTGGCCAATTCCCATAAGGATATCCGGTTAAATGCCTCGTGAGCAGTCTGCTTAACCATAGCTGCTATATCTGCTCCCGCTGAAAACACTTTTGGTCCTCCGGTAATGATGATTGCTCGCACATCCGGGTCAGGCTCCCATTCAGCTATTGCCTGGTATACTTCCTGCCGCAGAACATAATCTATTGCATTACGTACTTCCGGCCGGTTTAAAGTGATCAGCCCTACCTTATCCTGCTCAAGCTTTTCTACCAGAATGGTAGTGTAAGCCATTTTATTCACCTCTTTTATCTTTAGAACTTTACGTCGGTTCTGGGTTTCTTCTCTCCACTGCTGTAATCATACCAGCCCTTGCCGGTCTTTCTGCCCAGGTCGCCGGAGATGTTCAGTTTCTCAAGAGTGGCGTTTGGTGCAAAACGGGCATCCTTATAACCAGCATATAAAGTGCTGGCCACATTAAAGCCTACGTCCAAACCGACGAAATCAGCCAGTTCAAATGGTCCCATGGGGTGATTTAGTCCAAACTTGATGGCTTTGTCGATATCTTCAATAGTTGCTACGCCCTCTTCCATACAGCGATAGGCTTCGTTTCTGAATGCTGCATTGATGCGGTTTACGATAAACCCGGGAACGTCTTTGGAGATTACGGTTACTTTACCCATTTTTTCGGCTACTTCAGTGGTTATTGCTACACATTCATCGGAAGTCTTGATTCCGCGGATGATTTCGCATAGTCTCATAACCGGTACCGGACTGAAGAAATGCATTCCGATAAAATTGGCAGGATTTTTAACTGCTGCTGCAATCTTGGTGATAGGAATCGAAGATGTATTGGTGGCCAGAACAGCTCCAGCAGGGCAAATTCCTTCTAGCTTCTGGAAGATTTCCTTTTTCAATTCAAAGTTCTCAAAAACGGCTTCAATGGCCATTTCACAATCTTTTGCATCCTCAAGTTTGGTACTGGGAACGATTAATGCCATGGCTGTATCCATATCAGCCTGGGATATTTTCCCTTTTTCAACGTTTCTGCTTAATATCTTCTTAATACCAGCCATGCCTTTTTCCACAGCTGCCTCTGAAATATCATAAAGACGCATCTTATAACCAGCCTGAGCTCCTACTTGAGCAATACCGGCTCCCATAAATCCAGCTCCTACGACCATGATAGTTTTAACTTCCATTCTTTCTCGCTCCTTTTCTGATAATTTTTAGTGCTATGCCGAATTTCCTATATTATACAGGAAGGAGTTGCATCCTCAGCGATGACTCCTTCCCGTGTACAAGGTTCAGAATACTAGTTTATGTTATCCAACCCATTCCCAAACAGCAGCTGCGCCCTGACCATGTCCGATACACATACTCTCAACTGCATACTTCACTCCGTAATAGGGCATTTCGTGCATAATTGTGGTAGCTATACGGGCACCGGTACATCCCAGCGGATGTCCTAAAGATATTCCGCTGCCTTTGGGATTCAGAAGTTGATGATCCCTGATTCCCAAAAACTCTGTGCAGTATACGGCCTGAGATGCGAAGGCTTCATTTACTTCCCATAGCTCTATGTCTTTAATGGTCATTCCAGCCCTCTTGAGTGCTAATGGCACCGCCAGGGTCGGCCCGATACCCATTTCTGCCGGATTACAGCCTATTGCCGCATAAGAAACTAACTTCATGAGCGGTTTCAAGCCCAGTTCCTGGCATTTCTCTTTACTGGCCAGTACGACGCAAGCCGCAGCATCATTGGTCTGACTGGAATTACCCGCTGTTACGGTAGCCAGTTCATCTTGCATGAATACTGGCTGCAGTTGAGCCAGGCTTTCCATGGTAGTCTGTGGTCTGATTCCCTGATCCTTATCGACTATCATTTTCTGAGTGCCCCCGTCTTTGGTTGGAGCGTCAACTTCAATCGGAAGAATTTCATCTTTGAAAAGTCCATCAACCGTTGCTTTATGAGCCTTGGCATGACTTTCCACTGCCATCTTGTCCTGTTTCTCGCGGCTGACGCCGTATTTGCGGGCCACTACTTCTGCAGTATAGCCCATGCTGGACATTTTAGGATCGGCAAATTCACCCAGACGAGGGTTAGGATCAGCCATGAAACCCATCGGTATGTGGGTCATGTGCTGAACTCCACCGGCCAGCATGATCTCTCCCCAGCCCATGTTAATGGCGGCTACAGCAAAAGCTATTGACTGCAGACCAGAAGAACAGAAGCGGTCTACTGTACATCCTGATACCTTGTAAGGTAAACCAGCCATAATATTGGCATAGCGGCCAATATTCGCTCCCATGTCTTTCATCAATGCGGTACCACCCCAGACCACATCATCGATCTGGTCTTTTTTGTCTTCCAAACCAGCCCGGCGGATGGCTTCATTCATGACCAGGGCAGACATGTCATCTGCTCTCAGGTTAGCAAACCATGAATTCTTGCCAGCCTTGGCCAGACCTGTCCTGGCACTTGAAACTACATATACTTCTCTCATAAACCATTCCCCTTTTCTTTATAGAGTAGAGTTTTTTACGAAATACTAGTCAATAATCCTATATGCTAAAAGCCTCAGGGTGAAAATGTCAGTTTCTTATTACTTCATAACATTGAACCTATCCCTGGTCCGCACCTCCCTGGTGAAATCTCGCTGCTTGTTTTGGCATTAATATCGTTTTTAGATAGTCCTCGCAGGCAAAGCCCAAACCCCATATCAACTAATTTATAGGTATCGTTGTACCGCCCAATTATAATTTTTTGTGCATTTTAGGGGCATCTATTGGCGTGCCACTAAAGATAAGATATACTATCCGTGTGAAAAATATCATTATAAGATAATCGAACGCTGCTAGATTTAATAATGGTTCTAAATGCTTCTAATAATATGCCCGGTATACCACCTTCTTTCATACTAGTACAACGGTATAAACATATATTTCACTCTTTGCATCACTAAAACGCAATTTATATGCCAACCAATTTAAACAGAACTTGTACCTGCAAAAAAAGGCGGTAAATCAGGTTTTTATGCCATAATGTTGCTTAGTTTCTTATAGCAAAAACACTGTTCATTAACCCGCACATATGTATGGGTTGGTGGACAATTTTCCGGTCCAATTACTGGTATCTTAAGAGCACAAATCCTTTCGGGGAGAAAGATATAAGATTAAGCACTGCTTCTCTATGGGATGTACAGACGAAGCTGTGCTGCTGCCTATCCTTCCAGTTGCTTTGGCATAAGACTTGCATAGTTGTATTATAAATATACAGTTTGATTTCTTTTTGATACAGTGGAGGATCGGCAGTCATTATCTGTTGGAAAAACAGGTAAATTTATCCATAATGAGTGCAACAGTTTAATAAGGGGGGGTTCTTCTGGCTGACTTAGATACAAGAACTAAGACTATTAAGGAAGCCTGGCATTCTTTTATCGAAAAAGGGATCGTCAGTGTGGATTCGCTCCGGCCTGAAATAATTAAGTCATGGCATAGGAGCAAGAATATAGATCCTCTCAAAGGACTCAAACCCAGGCTGTCCGAGGAAATGCTGGATATTAAACAGAATGAGAGCCGCGAGCTCTTGTCGGCAGCCCGCCCTATTATGGAAGAGCTATTTGCTATGATAGGTAAAGGTCTGGTATGTATTGCAGATGATGAGGGATATGTTTTGGAGGTAATCGGCAATGCTGAATTTCTTCCCCCGGGGACTCCATGTAAGGAAAACCAGGCCGGCACCAATTGTATAGGCACTTCCCTGGTTGAAGAAAGACCTCTGGAGATTAGTGGATATGAGCATTACCGCCGCTGTCTGCATTCACTTAATAGTGCTGCTGCACCAATAAAAGGTGATTCTGAAATCATAGGTGCAGTCTGTGTCATCAGCCCTTTTCATGATTTACCCAAGGATATTTTACAAATTGTCAGCTTTGCTGCTAAGACTATCGGTAGTCAGGTTAGTGAGAAAACGAAAATTGATTCGATTATTGATTGTTTACAATATGGTCTTTTTATCATCGATGGTAATGGAACCATAATCAATATCAACAAGCGAACACAGGAGTTGCTAGGTCTTGATCATAGAAAAGACATCATCAGCAAACCATTAAGCATGTACGTACCTGATGCTAAAGATCTATTGGAAATTCTTATGGGAGAATCCCTGGATAAGTATACTTTTGAGATCATTACCAGGAATAGAATCTTTACCTGCACTCTGCGGGTTCAGCAGAAACTTCGTAAGTCCACCAACCCTCAGGAAACAGTAATATTGTTTTCTTTCTCTGATAATATCTCCACTACGAAAAGACCTCCGAAGCTAAAAACCCACCCTCATCTTTTCACTTTCGATGATCTGGTAGGTAGTAGTCCGACCTGGAGAAACATTGTAAAACTGGGCACAAAAGCCGCCCGGGTGAATTCAACTATTTTGCTCACGGGTGAGAGTGGAACAGGAAAAGAGATGTTTGCCCAGGCCATTCATAGTGCCAGTAATCGCAAAGGGCCTCTGGTGCCCATTAATTGTGGAGCAATTCCCAGAGAATTATTACAGAGTGAACTTTTTGGATATATTGAAGGTTCTTTTACTGGAGCCAAAAAGGGTGGGTCATTAGGAAAATTTGAAATGGCTGATAGCGGAACGCTTTTTTTAGATGAAATAGGAGAAATGCCTATGGAGATGCAGGTCAGCTTGCTCAGATTTCTTCAGGATAAGAAAGTCATTCGCGTCGGTGCTGCCAAATCCAAAGATGTTGATGTACGTATAATTGCTGCAACTAATATTGATTTAGAAGAAGCCGTTTCAGAAAATAGATTCCGGGACGATCTTTACTATCGTCTTAATGTAATAAAGATTGAATTACCTCCTCTTCGTGACAGAAAAGAAGATATACCTGGGCTGGTTAATAGTATTATTCAAGACCTAAGCCAGGAAGTCTACCAGGATATATCACATCTTGAGAATGAAACCCTGGAAGTCTTGATGACCTATAACTGGCCGGGCAATGTAAGGGAGCTACGAAATGTTATCGAACATGCGGTGGTTTTTGCAGAAGGTAATCCCATTACCCCTGAGTGTCTGCCTTTCCGTTTACTTGACTTCAAGGAAGCTGATCAACCTAAAGATTTAAAGGGTCACGAACTGGAAATAATAAAGAAGTTTTTAGATCAAAATAACGGTAATATTTCCGAAACTGCGCGGGCTCTGGGAATTACACGCAGTACGCTCTATCGAAAGCTTAACCATATAAAAAATATTTCCATCCAGTGATGCCTGTTTTTGCAGCAGTTCCCCTTTATCCTTTATCCGGGCTGCTCTCTTAGTTGGCTAAACCTATCTATATCCAGACCAACCATTAGTACAGGAGATGGAATACGAGCATACCATCTCCTGTTGGGTATCGAAACTTATTGAAATATTATGCTGCTGTGATTACTTGCCGATATAATTAGGTTTTCTCTTTTCAATAAATGCAGTCATGCCTTCCTCCTGATCCTGGGTGCCGTAGCACATGGCCCAGCCGTGAGTTTCAATCTGCAGACCTTTTTCTAAACTGGTACTCCAGGCTGCATTCAAGGCTTCCTTGGCCATTCTCAAGGAGAAAGACGGCTTTTTGGCTAATTTCTTCGCCCATTTCATGGTGGCTTCTTCCAGTTCTGCCAGGGGAACCACCTTGTTGACTAAACCCACTTCCAAAGCGGTCTGAGCGTCAAATGGTTCACCAAAGAAAACCAATTCCTTGGCTTTGTTGAGCGGCATGATTTGCGGCAATTTTTGGGTTCCCCCACCACCGGGAAAGATTCCTACGTTGATCTCGGGTAGAGCAAATTTGGCATTATCTGCACAGATCCTTAAATCGTGATTGAGAAGGCTCTCCGTACCTCCACCCATGGCAATTCCAGCTACCATGGCTATAGTGGGTTTAGGCATGTCAGCAACGATGGCACAAGTCTTAACTACGCCATCAGCAAACTCGCGGGCTTCCTTAACTCCAAAGGAAACAAAGGACTTTAAGTCTCCGCCTGCACAGTATGCACGTTCGTTACCAGTGGATATCATTACCTTTACTTCAGGATCCTTGGCAATGGCTTCATATATTTCTGCTCTTTCCTGCATCATTTCCCAGTTAACAGCATTCAAAGCTTCGGGGCGATTCATCTGTACTATGGCAATTCCGTCTTCTACCTTGACAATCATGGTATTATACTTTTTGTCTCTATATGACATGTGGCTACCTCCTATTATTAAACTGAGGCACCAGGATATCAACTTCCTTGATCCTGTTGCCTTAACTGATAAAATTACATCTCCAGGCCGCCGCCTGAAATTCTTCCTTCCCCCCTTACTTTTATGGTCGTAATCATATTATGTCCCGGTTGTTTATAGTTTTGGTCAATCACCTGACCTAATATTACTGCTAACTTTATAAGCAATTTTTATGCCAACATGTGGCAGGTTGCTGGCGTTTTATATCTAAATTACTTTATTAGCTGCAAATAATATGTACACCAAAAAAGGCTGTTGACCTTTGCCTGTCAACAGCCTTGGACCGTAAGTAATATAAAGCCGGTAATACAAAATTATTCTTACACGCTTATTTTGATCCTTGCAGATATTCATCTATAGCCTCAGCTGCGCCTTTACCGGCCCCCATGGCCAGAATTACAGTTGCGGCACCGGTTACTACGTCTCCGCCTGCATATACACCTTTCATGGAGGTGGCCCCGGTTTCAGCATCGGCTATGATATTACCCCATTTATTAGTATTCAAATCTGGTGTCGTCTGGGGCACCAGGGGGTTAGGTCCCTGTCCGATAGCCATGATCACTGTGTCAACCGGTATCTCAAACATCTCTCCGGGAATGGCAACCGGACTCCTGCGTCCTGATTCATCTGGCTCTCCCAGCTCATACTTCTGGCAGATAATTGAGGTAACTCGCCCTTCTTCATTGCCTTTAATTTCTATGGGACTGGCCAGGTATTCAAATTGAACTCCTTCTTCCATGGCATGTTCAACTTCTTCATGGCGAGCTGGCATCTCTTTTATCGTTCGGCGATAAATGATATTAGATTCGGCACCTAATCTAAGAGCAGTTCTGGCACTATCCATGGCTACATTTCCCCCACCAATGACTGCTACTCTGTCTCCTACTCTTATGGGGGTAAGATAGTCTGGAAATTTGTAAGCCTTCATAAGATTATTTCGGGTCAGGAATTCATTAGCTGAATAAACTCCATTCAGGTTCTCCCCGGGAATATTCATGAAATAAGGTAATCCTGCTCCTGTTCCAATATATACAGCATCATAACCCTGTTCCAGTAATTCATCGATGCTGTTAAGTTTTCCTACCACAGCATTGACTCTAATATCAACCCCCAGCCTGGAAATATTCTCGATTTCCCGGGCTACAATTTTTTTAGGAAGACGGAATTCAGGAATTCCATAAATCAGTACCCCACCCGCTACATGCAGGGCCTCGAAAACTGTCACCTGGTATCCCTTCAATCCCAGACAGGCAGCCGTTGTCAAGCCGGAGGGACCTGACCCTACAATGGCGACTTTCTTTCCATTCGGTGTAATTTCCGGGGTAGACTCTAAATCCTGAGCCATCTCCCAATCGGCTATGAAGCGCTCCAGTCGGCCAATGGCTACCGGTTCGTTTTTCTTGCCGATGGTACATTT
The DNA here is from genome assembly GCA_016841875.1 of Syntrophomonas sp. Classification (GTDB taxonomy): domain Bacteria; phylum Bacillota; class Syntrophomonadia; order Syntrophomonadales; family Syntrophomonadaceae; genus JAAYJK01. The sequence goes on along the minus strand of JAENYG010000005.1, from coordinate 122,338 downwards.
GGCTTCACATTGGCTTTCCTGCGGACATACACGACCACAGATAGCCGGCAGGTAATTTTTTTCCTTTATTTTGCTAATAGCTCCAGCAAAATCCCGTTCAGCAATCATTTTTATAAAGGCAGGAATATCGATCCCTACCGGGCAACCATCTATACAAGGACTATTCTTGCATTGGATGCAGCGGTTAGCCTCCAGGACTGCGGTTTCCTCAGAGTATCCCAGTGCCACTTCTTCGAAATTAGAACAGCGCACGCCAGGATCCTGATATGGCATCGGATGCTTTTTCGGTATTATTTTTCGTTTTTCCTGTGACATTGACATTCTCCTTCCCCACATCTGTGACTCAGTGCTTCCTTTTCTTCTTTTACAAACATCTTAGCTCGCATTTTGACCAGGTCCCAGTTCACCTGATGTCCATCAAATTCAGGACCATCCACGCAGGCAAACTTGGTCTGTCTGTTCACTTCTACCCGACAGGCACCACACATACCAGTACCATCTACCATTATCGGATTCAAACTAACCATGGTGGTGATGCTTTCTGGTGCAACCTTGCAAACTGCCTCCATCATGGGAACCGGACCAATAGCGATGATCCGATCGACTTGGGTCGAATCAAGAATCTCTGCTAAAACATCACTAACGAATCCTTTTTGCCCCGCACTGCCATCATCAGTAGCCACATGAAGCTTAGAGCTGATTTGGTTCATTTCCTGTTTCCAAATCAAAAGTTCGGAGTTTCTGGCCCCGATTATAGAGATAACCGTGTTACCGGCTTCTTGTAATGCTCGGGCTATGGGGAAAACCGGAGCCACACCGACGCCGCCGCCAATGCATACTACAGTTCCATAGTTTTCGATCTCAGATTCCATCCCCAGGGGGCCTACAAAATCCAGCAGGGAATCACCCTGTTCCATGATTCCCAGTAAATCCGTAGTTTTGCCGACTTCCTGGAATATGATAGTTATAGTCCCAGCAGCAGCATCAAAATCGGCAATAGTCAGCGGAATCCGTTCTCCCTCCTCGTCAATGCGCAGTATGATGAATTGACCAGGCTGGGCTTTCCGCGCTATTTCTGGTGCCAATACTTTGAATAGCTTAATTTTAGGGGCCAGTTCCTCCTTTAAGACAATCGCAAACATAATTTCTTCCTCCCATCCTCTTTTGTCAACGTGTGCTATTTATTATACTGCCCTTACCGTTTCCAGCACTGGCTATTTATACGGCTATTCTATCTGCCAATAATGCTTGCCGACTACAATGGTATCATAATTTTAACCCACCATAACCTTGTATACAGGATTTTATATATATAAATCTGAGTCAAATAAAGTAATTTTTTGTATACATGGACTTCAGCCTCGATCATCAATCCAGAAATAATTCCGGGTTCATCTTAATCGTTATCGCATCACTGTTTTTAAGAACTGCAGCCAGGCCCTCTATCTTCGGCAGTTCATACTTATAATAATACTTAAAAGTATATAATTTACCATGGTAGAAATTAGTATCGCTTTCACTTACTCCTGAGGTCAGAGCTTTGGCTGCCGTTATGGCTTGCATCAGCCACTGCCAGGCTACAACCAGCACTCCAGCCATTTCCAGATAAATAGCGGCGTCCGCTTCAAATTTCTCCAGATCGCCCTGTTGCTTAAGTTCAAGCAGGCAGTCAGTGACTTCCTTGAAGACATCCAAGGCTTTGGTAAGTTTCGCTGCATATTCTTTTAAGTCCGGTATGACTTCTGCTTGACCGATAGTTATGCTGATCTCTTCTATGACCAGTTGATAAGCCTTACCGCCTTTCATGGTGACTTTTCTGCCCAGGAGATCCTTGGCCTGGATGCCGGTAGTACCTTCATGCAGAGTGTCGATCCTGATGTCGCGATAATACTGCTCTACCGGGAAGTCACGGCAGAAACCATATCCACCCAGACACTGTATGGCGGAGCTAGTGGATAGGATCCCCATCTCAGAAGGATAAGTCTTTACTATGGGAATGAGCAGGTCAGACATCAGGTCGTATTTCTCAGCTTCCTCGCCTACCGATGCCAGATCGAGATATTTGGCAGCCTGAATAGCCAGGGATAGGGACCCCTCACATACAGCCCGCTGGAACAGCAGCATGCGTTTCACATCGGCATGCTCAATAATAGGAATCTGAGCAGAAAGAGGATCCTTTTCAGATACCTTCCTGCCCTGTAAACGCTGCTGCGCATACTCCAGGGCCGCATAATAAGCTGCAGTAGCCTTGGCAGCGGCTCCGATTCCAACTGCAACTCGCTTTTCATTCATCATATGAAACATATATGATAAACCCTTATTAGGTTCGCCCACTAAATACCCATGGCAATCCCCATTTTCGCCCATAGCCAGCTGGCATATAGGAGACCCTTTATAACCCAGCTTGTGCTCGATTCCGGCACAGGTTAGATCATTAAACTCGGATTCACCATTTTTATTGCTGCGATATTTCGGTACGATAAACAAGGAAATCCCTTTTACCCCGGCTGGGGCACCCTTTATCCTGGCCAGCATCATATGAATGGTGTTGTCCACCGCATCGGTATCTCCTGCCGAGATGAATATTTTCGTGCCCTTTATTTTATAATAACCCAGACCTGTATCTTCCGCTGAAGTTCTGATATCTGCCAGTGAACTCCCTGCATCTGGTTCAGTCAAGGCCATGGTTCCCTGCCAATGACCGGAAAACATCTTTTCCAGATATTGATCCTTTTGTTCCTGAGAGCCAAAGTGGACAATCAGGTTGGCTGCTCCCCGGGTCAGCCCAGGGTAAGCATTTAAAGAATAGTTGGCAGCGCAAAATATGAACTGTAATACATTCTGAATAACAGTAGGTATCTGTTGTCCACCATATTCGTAAGATTGATTGGCGTTGATCCACCCACCCTGACCGAATTCGCTCATAGTGGTTCTCACCGCCGGATGAGTTTTCACTATTCCATCCATATACTGGGGAGGATCGGCGTCCATCTCCTGAAAAACCGGATACATCAAATCTGTGCCGATTTTTATGGCTGTATCTATGATCATGTCAAATGTCTCGCGACTGTGATCCTGAAAATATTCATACTCAATCAACTCATCTACGCCGAAGACTTCATATAAAAGAAATTTTAGGTTGCGCTTACTCACAAATTTGTCTGCCATGTCTTTACCTCTCTCCCTTAACCTGCATGCTGTTGCTATGGCATGTATCTTCCACCATCGACGTGAATCACCTGCCCGGTTATAAACGATGATTCTTCCGAGGCCAGGAACAAGCAAACATTGGCCACTTCTTCCACTGTACCCTGCCGCAGCATGGGAATGATCTTCACCTTCTCGTTTAATATCTCGGGGGGAACAGCTTTACTCATGGCAGTTTCAATGAAACCAGGAGCAATTGCATTTACATTTATACCTTTAGGTCCCAGTTCCTTGGCCAATGAGCGGGTCAGGCCCACTATACCTTCTTTTGATGCTGCATAATTGGCCTGTCCTGGATTGCCAAAGCGAGCGGCTGAAGATATATTTACAATTTTGCCGTAATTCTTATCCCTCAATATGGGCAGGACCGCCTGGCAGCAAAGGAATGTGCCTTTAAGGTTGATATCAATAACCATATCCCATTGATCCTCGTTCATCTTGTGGGACATTACATCTCTGGTTATACCTGCATTGTTGATCAGGATATCTGCGGTTCCAAACTTATGAAGCACTTTTTCAACCAGACCCTTAATATCCGCAGCATTGGTCACATCCGCTACTGCCCCCAGGGCTGTCCCGTTTTGTTCATTTATTTTTTTTTCGACTTTTTTAACCAGGTCTTCCTTCAGATCGCATATGATGACTTTGGACCCTTCCCAGGCAAATCTGTAGGCTATACTTTCTCCAATACCCTGACCGGATCCCGTTATAATGGCTACCTTATCTTTCAGCCTCATACAATCACTCCTATTCTCAGCTTCCACTCTTCCACTTTAGTTTTCACATTTTCAAAAGCAGATGCTGTAATGCACCTTCATCCTGTCGAACCCGGTAATTTAATGGTAACTGCAGATTAAGTCTACAAGCAAAATATCCGGGTCATGCAGGACCCGGATACTATAGCCATGCATATAAACATGTACTCGACAAGCTTATGATCCACGGAAACGCTGTATATTATCTGCTACAAAGTCCAGCCCTAATTATAAAGGTCTTCTGTTGGTGCGTTTCCATATACCCATCTTAGCTGCTTCAGCCAAAAGCTCTTCACGGAAGTCGGGATGTGCTATCTTGATTATTTCTTCAACTCTTTCCCACACGGATAAACCTTTAAGCTGAACTTTGCCATATTCAGTTACAATCCAGTGGATGCTATGACGCGGAGTGGTTACAACTGCTCCGGGGGTCAGCATAGGCCTGATCCGGGATACTAATGATCCGTCTTTTTTGGTTCGGGTGGAGGTGAAGGCCAGGAAGCTCTTACCGCCGTTGGAGTCAAATGCGCCAGCAACCCAGTCCAATTGCCCGCCGGATCCGGATACCTGCCTCAAGCCCATGGTTTCTGAACAGGCCTGGGTCAAAAGATCGATTTCCAGCAGGTTGTTGATGGAAATAACCTTGGGCTGCATGCAGACCCGCTGGGGAGCGTTGACGTATTCCACCGGGCAGGAAGCCAATCTGGGATTGTCATCGATGAAATCATAGGTTCTTTTGTTACCCAGTGCAAAGGTATAGGTGGTTTTAAACTGGTCATAGTATTTGTTGGCATTGGTCACCTTGCCGGCTTCATACATGTCGACCATAGCCGGGCAGAACATTTCGGTCTGGATCCCAATATCCTTAAGATCCGAGTTGGCGATCATCATACCAATGGCATTGGGCATAGTGCCTATTCCCAATTGAATGTTGCATCCATCGGTTATTTCTTCCATAACAAATTCAGCAATCTTTGTTTCTTCAGGGCTTGCAGCAGGAATTTCACCGGTATCATGGAGCGGCCGGTTGGGACCTTCAATAATATGATCCACCATGCTGATATGAACAAATTCCTGATAACCGCCCAGGCAGCGGGGCAGAGTCTCGTTAACTTCCACTATAACGCAGGGAGCCTCCATTGCTTTCACATAGGCATCGGTGTTAGTAATACCGATGTTGAAATTGCCGTGTTTATCCATAGGGCCAACCTGGGCTACCCAGAAATCCCCTCTTCTGGAAGCGGGGGACCGATCCTTGCGGTAGGTCATCTGATTGGTATCATGATAATTCAATGGCAGGAAGTCAAGTATTCCCTTATCGCCAAAATAACGGTCCTGGGCGTTAAAGAACCAGCTCGCCACCTGGAAAGTCTTCATTTCCGGGTCTTTCAGCAGTACGTGGGGCGCAGGCGGCATCTGGCCGCTCAATTTGATGTATACTTTCTCCAGGCCGGGTTCGCCTGCTCGAGCACCCAGAGCCTCGTCGTATGCGATTGGTTTGAGATTAAACGCACCATAGTTTACAATGTCTCCGCTTTTTACCTTGGCTGCTGCCTGTTCAGCGGTGATTAACTTACTCTTATACTCTTCCAAATAACTCTTCACTCGAATATCCCCCTTTTATTTTATTTTAAAATCAGCAGTTAGAACATAAACCTTCCGCCATCGACATGAATAACCTGCCCGTTCACAAACGCGGATTCATCTGAGGCCAGGAATAAACATACATTGGCGACTTCTTCAATAGTGCCCTGACGGAGCATAGGAATCTTCTGAACCAGGGTCTTAAGAATATCTTCAGGTACTTTTTTACTCATTTCGGTTTCAATGAACCCTGGTGCTACTGCATTTACATTGACCTGCTTGGGCCCCAGTTCTTTGGCTAAACTGCGGGTCAGTCCAACCACACCTGCTTTAGACGCAGCATAATTAGTCTGCCCTACATTACCAAACCTGGCCGCAGAAGTAATGTTAACTATCTTACCGTAACCTTTTTCCCGCATTATAGGGGCTACTGCCTGGCACAGGTTGAAGGTGCCTTTAAGGTTTACATTGATTACCATATCCCACTTATCTTCAGTCATTTTATGAACCAGCGCATCCCGGGTGATACCTGCATTATTAATTACAATATCTACTGTGCCAAATTCCTGTACCACTTTTTCAACCAGATTCTTCATGTCGGCTGGAATGGTAACATCCCCAACCAGTGCCAGGGCGGTTCCACCCTTATCTTTAATGTCCTGCTCAACATTCTTGAGCTGGCTTTCGTTAACATCAACCAGAACCACTTTGGCCCCTTCCCGCGCAAATTTCTGAGCTATTCCTTCTCCTATGCCCTGACCGGATCCGGTAATTATGGCTACTTTGTCTTTCAGCCTCATGTTAAATAATCACTCCTAATACTCCTATAATTTCCGGGGATGGTAACCATCCCCGGTATATTACAAAGAATAATTTTAGTATTCAAATGTTTCTTCAGTTGCTTCTAATATTGAGGTATCTGCCATCTTGATGATTTCTTCTATATGCCATACATTTGGCACCACGTTGTTCAGGTAATACCTGAATGACAACATCTTGCCTTTATAGAAGGTATAATCGGGATCGTCTTCAGTTATTTCAGCCAGACGTTTAGTGACTACCAGGGCTTGTTCCATCAACAGCCAGCCGCAGTATAATTGAGCGGTAGCAGTAAGGGTGCGGCGTGCATATACACCCATGAAACCTAATGTTTCAGGTGATTTCATGTATCCCCAGATAGTCTTCTGAATGGAGCGGTAGGAAGCCAGGGCTTTTTCCAGGTTCTCCATTTCCCGATCCAGTCCGGGTATTTTGCCCTTGTTGGCGGCAATAAATTCCTCGATCTCTTTTAGAGTAGCAGCAAAAGCTGTGCCTTTCTTCTGGCTCCACTTGCGGCCCATCAAATCCAGGGCCTGGATATAGTTAGTGCCTTCCCAGATAGACCAGATTTTACAATCCCTTGCCGAGTTGGCAGCCGGATAGTCTTCACAATAGCCATACCCACCGTAGGACTGCAGTGATTCAGCGATCAGGCCCCATGCTTCATCACTGGGATAAGCCTTGCACAGCGGAGTAACCATATCGATTCTGTCCTGAGCCCATTCTTTCTTTTCTGGATTCGGGTCATTATGGGCTACATCCTGGTAGTAGTAGCATTTGTAGAGCAGGGCACGACTGGCCTCGGTGGTGGCCTTATTTAGCATATACATGCGCTTTACGTCTTCGTGTTTATTGATAGTCTGACGCCCGGCTCTGGGGTTGGTCAATAGATGGCCCTGAACGCGCTCTTTCCCATATTCCTTGGCATTCCAATAAGCATTGGCGGTTACTGCCAGAGAAAGTCTTCCTGTATCAAGGCGGGCTCCGTTCATCATGTTGAACATCTGGGCCATACCCGGAGCATTCCCTTCTGCATCAGGCGGATCGCCTACCAGCCAGCCGCGGCAGTTGTTGTTCTCTCCAACGACCAGGGCTGCTGTTGCTGATCCTTTCAATCCCAGTTTGTGTTCTATACCGATACACTGAACATCATTGTCAGAAAGGCTGCCGTCTTCATTAACCCATTTCTTGGGTACGACAAACATGGATAAGCCTTTGGTTCCAGCTTTGGCACCCTCTACACGGGCCAGGTACATGTGCACGATGTTGTCTACATCATCCCGATCGCCGCAAGTGATGAATATCTTCTGGCCTTTGATTTTATAAATTCTAGGATCATCGGTAGGAAAAGCTTTGGAGAGCATATCTCCGGCATCGGATCCAGCGGTGGGCTCGGTGATGCACATAGTTCCACCCCAGATACCAGCTAAGAGCTTTTCAAAAAATAGAGCCTTAATATCATCAGTACAGTATTCTTGCATCATCCGGGCTGCGCCTGATGCGGTTCCGATATATGGCATAAAAGCGGGATTGGCAGCGGCCAGTATCTCACACACCGCACCAAACAGACTGGTGGGCAGTGCGCCTTCGGTTTCGCGGCCCATATTAGTGGTACCCCAGCCATTATCCTGCAGATAACGGTATACCTTGTGGAATGACGGTGGAATATAAACCTGCCCGTCTACCCATTTAGCTCCTATAGTCTCTCCATCGTCGGCAGTGGGAGCTAAGACTTCAGCGGCAATTTTGCGAATCTGGTCGACGATCATATCCACATCGTCAACACCGTAATAGTCTTTATAACGGTCATAGCCCAACACTTCTGCGGTGGGCAGCCATTCCTTTAAGATGAATTTAATATCTCTGGTGTTATAAGCATATTTATAAGACATATTGTTTCCTTCTTTCCTTTCCTAGTTCTTACCAGGCACTAACACCGCCATCGACGATGATTAACTGACCGGTCATGTAGTCAGATGCCTTAGAAGCCAGTAAAGCTATGGCACCCTTCAGGTCTTCGTCCCCACCATAACGCTGTAATGGAATAGCAGCATTGCGGTCACCCATTTTCAGGTATCTATCGGTCATGTGGGTCACAAACCATCCAGGCAGGATGGCATTAACGTTAATTTCATACTTGGCTAATTTCACGCCCAATTCTTTAGTCATGGAAACAACTGCAGCTTTGCTGGCACCGTATCCAATAGCTTCAAGTGTGGGCGAACCTTGGATAGCACCGATGGAAGCAACATTTATGATCTTGCCAGGTTTTTTCTGTTCAACCATAACCTTGGCAGCTTCCTTGGCGCAGACATAGGTACCGATTGCATTTATTTTGAACATGTACTCCATCTTATCAACCGGATAGTCCAGGGTAGGATATCCCCAGCTTAAGCCGGCGTTGTTAACCATGATATCCACAGTACCAAATTCTTTTACGGTGGCAGCGATTAGGTTGACGCAATCTTCGTTGCTAGCCACATCGCATTTTACAGCCAGAGTCTTCACGCCGTATTCCCTGGCTAATTCATCAGCAACTTCCTGACATCTGTCCACTTTGCGAGCTGCGATTACGATATTTGCACCCAGCTCTGCCAGACAAACAGCCATCTGGTAGCCCAGACCGATGGATCCACCGGTTACTACAGCAACTTTACCTTCTAAATTCATTAATTCCTGTATTGATCTCATTAGCTTTCACCTCCTGATATATTTATCTACCACAACCATTGAATTAGAGATTTCTGATATTAGAGCGTAGCCCCACCGTCAATTACAATATACTGCCCGGTTATATAATCTGAAGCCTTGGAACAGAAGAATGCCACTACACCCTTAAGGTCATCTTCACCGCCAAACCTGTGCAGTGGGATGATGGCCTTGGCCGCTTTTTCCGTCTTTTCATCCAAAGCTCTTCCAGAAAAATCGGTAGGGAAGTAACCTGGGCACAAGCAATTTACGTAGATTCCATACTCAGCCCACTTGTAACCCAGATCTCTGGCCAGCATTACTAATGCGGACTTGGTAGCAGTATAGGCGGGGGTAGATTGTCTTTTGGATGCTACCAGCCCGGCTGTAGAGGACATAAACAGTATTTTGCCGCCATTACCTTTTTCCTTCATGGTTTTGGCTACTTTTCCAGTGAGGAAAAAAGTCCCGGTCAGATTGAGATCTATTACTTTTTGCCACCCTTTGCGATCATGATCCATAGGATCAGAACCCCAGGCAGTGCCGGCATTATTAATTAGGATATCGATTTGCCCAAAACGGTTTATAGCTGCATCAACCAACTTGGCAGCGTCATCAGGATTACCCACATCACAGGAAACTGGTAGAGCCTGGATGTTATACTTGTCTTCCAATTCAGCACAAAGATTCTGGCAACCTTCAATTTTGCGTGCTGCAATTACCACGTTACAGCCCATTTCCGCCAGAGCATCCGCACACTGTGCTCCCAGCCCCTTCGATCCGCCGGTAATAACCGCAGTTTTTCCTTTAATATCAAATAATTCTTTTACGCTTAAGGTCACATTATCCACACCTTTCTCAATATATACAATTAACAGTCGGAAAGGGCAATCCAAAAACTGATCATGTCAGTGATTATTCATGGAGTTCTGGTTTTTCGTCATCACCAGCCTAATAATGGGGAAAGGGCAAGCCAGTCCGGTTTGTCCTTTCCCTTGAAGGGGAGGGTGTTGATTTTCAATAACCCTGATTTACTCCTTTGTTCCTGAATGCAGTGCACTCTGGGAACAAAATTAAACCATGCGAATGCCGCCGTCGCAGCGAATGTTTTCAGAATTAATGTAAGGATTTACCACTATTTGTTCTACTAACATCGCAAACTCATCGGGTTCGCCCAGTCTCTTTGGATGTGGTACTACTTGTTCTAATGCTTTACGTGGACCTTCAGGCATCTTAGCCATCATCGGAGTATTGAATACGCCAGGAGCAATAGTGTTTACTCTGATTTTGTCTCTGGCCAGGTCTTTGGATATGGGAAGGGTCATAGCCATTACTCCGCCCTTGGAAGCGGAATAGGCGGCCTGCCCAACTTGACCGTCGTAGGCAGCGATCGAGGAAACATTAACGATAATGCCCTTTTCATCATCTACTACTTCATTCTTGGCCATAACTGCAGCTACCTGGCTGATTACGTTGAAGGTTCCGATCAGGTTTACATTTACTACCCTGGCAAATTTCTCTAAAGGCAGCGGGCCTTCTTTGCCAAGGGTTCTTCCAGGAGAAGCAATACCGGCAGTATTGAGCAGAATCTGAACACCGCCAAATTTTTCAACTGCCGCCTTGCAAACTGCTTTAACATCATCAACTGAGGTTACGTCAGCCTTAACGAACAGAGCTTTGGCTCCTATTTTGGCTTCCAGAGCTTTGCCCAGATCTTCCTGCAGGTCAACGATGACAACGTTGGCGCCAGCCTTGGCTAAACGAAGAACCGTTGCTTCGCCCAGACCTGATGCACCACCAGTAACGATTGCTGTTTTACCACTAATATTCATGTTTTGACCTCCCTAAATTTATTCTAAAACTTTTTGTTTTTTATTGAGTTGATTATTCAATTTATTATTATTTGATTTTTTCAATAATAACGGCATTAGCGTTGCCAAATCCACCACAGAGAGTAGCCAGACCATATTTTGCATCAGGTTTTTCAGTCTTCATTACGTTCATTAAGGTGATAATGATTCTAGCTCCGGATTCACCCAGCGGATGTCCGAGGGCTAATGCTCCACCCCACATGTTTACTTTGTCAAACGGAGGATTTTGCCCAATTCCCAGTTCTCTTAATACAACCAGAGTCTGACTTGAAAATGCTTCGTTCAGTTCGATAACATCGATATCATCTATGCTGAGTCCGGTTCTTCCAAGTAATTTTTGTACTGCAGGAATAGGTCCAATACCCATCATAGTTGGATCATTACCGGCCATTGCACCCCGAACATATTTAAAGCTGTAGTCAAGACCTAATTCATCAGCTTTGTCGCGGCTCATCACGATCATTGCACATGCGCCTGTAGTGAGAGGTGAAGACATAGCAGCGGTGACTACACCATTTTCTTTGAAAGGTGATTTCATTGCTTCCATACCTTCCATGGTTATATCATCTCTGATCCACTGGTCAGTCTTGACCATGAATTTGTTTCCGTCCTCATCTTCCCCTTCGATAGGAATTATTTCATTATCGAATTTGCCGGCATCTCTGGCAGCAGCCGCTTTTTGGTTGCTATATAAAGCAACTTTGCGCATCTCTTCAGGTTCAACATTATATACTTCGGCAACCTTTTCAGCTGTCGCACCCATGCTTATTGCTCCGGGAGCATATCTTTTCCCCAGTCTTGGTGCAAAATCTATTCCCATCTGCATGGGAACAGCTAGCATATCTTCGCAACCAGCAACAATATAAGTATCTCCATCTCCGCACATGATTGCTCTGGCTGCATGCTCTAATGCTGACATCCCTGAAGGACACTGCTGACAAATGGTGTTTGCTGCAACGCTTTCGGGATATCCGCCAGCTATCCATGCCAAACGTCCGATATCTAAAGTCTGTCCAACCTGTTTTGCGGTACCACAGAATACTGCTTCAACATCTTCAGGTTTTACTTTGGGGTTACGAGCAAACAATCCATCGTAAACTGCGGTCATGATCTCATCTGCTCTTTTGTTACGGAACCAACCTTTAGTTTTGTGTGCTCTAGTATTAGCTGACCGAACTCCATCAATAATTACTACATCTTTCATCTAATAGTCATCTGCCTTTCTCTTTATTAATAGTGAATTTATCTTCTGTGATAATTTCCTTTAACTGCTGGGAATGTCTAACCTTCAGTTATCCCTCCTATCCCTCCTATTTAGCTTTTTCAACAGCTACAATGTTTCTATGCATTTATATGAACTGACTGATGCAAATTCAATGCCAATAAAGAGAACTGCTTTGAAAATGCTAAAAAAACAGTATCGGTCAGCCTGCTGTTGCGAGAATGTCCTGTTTCTCGAGGAAAATGCAATTATCTCCATTCTCTATGGTCTCTGACCCATGGCTTTATGGTATGTATCCCATTGTTACCACTAATCAACAAGGGTGGCACCCGGGGGTTACATTTGTGTTACCCCCGGGCTGTAATCATAATGGTCAGCAAGAAATCAGATTCTTATTAAGAGAGGACAAAATCTAGCTGGTCGGAGGCAAGAGGACTGGATGCGATTTTATCTCTGAAGCAGTCTATATTAATCTTTTCCGTCCTCATTTTGAGCATCAATTCTTCAAAGAAGCAGTAAGAATCAATCATCCCCGCCTATCTTTCCAGGTTCAAGAAGAAGAAATCAGGAAACCGGCAATTTCTCGCCCATTTCCTGATTTACCTGCTTAAGATCGTTGTTTATAAATCAGATACCTGTTATTATCTATCTTCCCACGGTGTTATTGCATACTTGATACATCCATCCTGTTTCTTGGAAAAGATTTCGTATGCTTTTTCAATATCATTCAACGGCGCCCTGTGAGTTAACATGAATTTCGGGTCGATAATTTTACCGAGTCTGGTATATTCAAATAGCAGATCCCGGCCTGCACTCTCCTGTATCCCCATAAATATTTTGAGATTTTTTATTACCGCAGCGTTCATCACGGGTACAGTAATCGGCTCAGAGAACAGGGCTACTGAACAGAAACGTCCATGGAATCCGGCGACCTGTATGGCCATGTTAAATGTGGCATTCAATCCAACGGTCTCTATAACTACCGATGCCATTGCGCCTCCGGTAATCTCTCTAACTCTTTCTACAACGTTTTCTTTGGCCGAGTTTATAGTATAATCAGCTACGCCATTTTTTATAGCTGCATCAAGCAGGTAATCTACAACATCTATTGCGATAATAGTCTTGGGATTATATAAACGACCTACCAGACAAGTGCTCATTCCTACTGGTCCACAGCCTATGACCACCATGGTATCACCCAATCCGAGCCCAGCTTCGGTTACACCATAGTGACCGGTGCAAAGCATATCCGGGACCAGTATTACGTCTTCATCAGTCTGATCTTCGGGGATAAGATTCATATAAACTGCACCTTTGGGCAGCTTAACATATTCAGCCTGAGCTCCGTCCATGCCACCGCCACCGAACACACCATTACCCGGGGTTAGACAGAAGCGCGCTGGTTTTCCCTTTTTACAATTAGCACACTCACCGCATTTAGATGCTGCATTGACTACTACCCGGTCTCCTACCTTGAAGCCTTTAACCGCGGGACCCATCTCTACTATTTCACCACAGAACTCATGTCCCTGAGTTTTAGGCGCTTTTACATTAGCCATATGGCCCTCACAGATATGTACGTCACTGGTGCATATCAAGTTGAGTGTAGGCCTTAGAATAACATCATCTGGTGCAGTAATCTTTGGAATGGGAACATCTGTCAGACCATAGTCGCCAGGTGCCCGGTAAACCATTGCTTTCATTGTGTCCTTTGCCATGTAATATTACCTCCCTCAATTTTCCTGTTATTTTCGTTAATACTTTCGGGTAGATAATATCCCCCCGCCCACTTGCATCTCCCAACTTACCTGCCTCTTTAACATGCTAAGGTATGAAATACTCTGTAAGAGAAAGCGGTTTTGTTTCATAAAATGGTATCGGGATATTTGCCAGGTGGAGACTACCTCCCCTATTTATACATGCTAATTCCAAGTTGCAAAATCGATGCCAGTAAAACGCCATAGGAACGAATGACTGCGGACTGCCCAACAGGTCGTTGTGATTGTAACCCCGGTGCATACCCCGGCAACATAACTGTCACTTCGGGTAACAACTATGTGTCTCCAAATCATCTTTGGTGAGTCTAAATGGTAACCAACCCGCTTCTTCTACAGGGGTACATCCTATAGAATTTCCCCCTTAATATTGAGGCTGCTGCCCTTTATGGGGCTATAGATATTACATGTTCCTGCTTGTGAACTGGCATGTTGTTTGCTTGTGGTATAGAGTTGCCTAACACTTAAAGCACTATTCAGCCTTGATTTCTTATAAGAAAGGAGACTATCATGATCAAACGTACTCAAATGGGGCCGGTAAGTAAATTCTTGATGGGTCGTATTATGGACGGGCAGTTGATTCGGGCTATGGCTTGTTATTATATAGATGGACTATTGATAGACAGTGGTCCAGTTCATGTGGCCGGTGAGCTGTCAGAAGCATTTGCGGACATACCAATCCACACCCTGGTCAATACTCACCATCATGAGGACCATATCGGAAACAATATCTGGTTTCAGCACAACCATGATCTGGGTCCTGCACTGGCCCATAGCTTAGCGGTGCCCATAATAGAAAAGCGGGCCGGTCAAGATATACCTCTGCCTGCTTATCGTGTAACAACCTGGGGAGAACCTCCTGCTTCAAGGGCTAGGAGCATTGGCCCGGAAATAATCAGTGAAAACTTTCGTTTTACGGTATTGGAGACACCTGGTCACAGCCCGGATCATATTAGCCTGCTTGAACCCCAGCAGGGTTGGCTATTTGCCGGTGATCTTTATTTCGGAGAAAAGGTCATTGAGATACATATGGATGAAGATCCCAATATAATGTTAAACTCTCTTATGAAATTGCTGCGTTATGATTTTGAGTTCCTTTTTTGTTCCTCAGGAAAAGTACTGCAAGAAAATGCCCGTCAGGCCATAGTTGCTAAAATTGCTTTCTGGGAGGAAGAAAGGGATAAGGTTCGATATCTTTGTAAACAAGGACTGGAGCCAGAAGAAATTAGCGACCGACTTTATGGACCGGAATCACCCCGCTTTGATCGCTGCAACAGAGAACTGGGTAAAATTCATCTGGTTAAAGCATTTATTAAAGGGATACAGTCCTAAAATACTTATTTGGGCTAACCAGTATGTGCTCCGGGTATCCCTTTCCCGATTACGTTGGGCACGAAGGCATACGCTCGATATGGTAAAATACCATAAGTTGTTTTCAAAAATCCTTAATTTGGCGGGGGGCTCAAATGCCCCCTGCTCACTATTGCCCTTGCCCCACTAACCCTCCACCTGCTCTTAAATCTTCAACATCAAATGACACTTTCGGTAAATTTAACTGATTATATGATAAATTTTCTTTATTTCTGTATGTTTTTAATCTGTTTGGATATGTTAAAATGACAGGGGGAGGTAACAATTGTGTATCCAAGTTACATTATTGTATACGCAGCTTGTTTCCCTGGATACAATCCACTCATTCTTGATAAGACGTATCAGAGGAGGATCATTTATGGATATCCATCAAAACAGACAATATTGGCAAAAACTGCACCTGGACCCTAATCTGCGCGATAACCTCTCAACTGAAATAAAAGCATCCTGGGAGAGAAGTTATAACTACGGGGTGTCTCCGGAGTTGCTATCCCCTTTGAAAGTTAGCCATCCAGAACTCGATGTTCACCCTAATCTCGGTTATATGCTGGATGTAGCCCAGCCTTTAACTGAACATATGCGTAAATTTCTGCCTGAAGATCATTCCATACTCCTTTTCAGCAACCAAGCATATATTATGGATATTATTGCCTCTGATGATGTTAAAATGTCTTTGGAAAAATATGGTATACAGGAAGGAGTCTGTCTGGCCGAGAATGTAGCCGGGACCAATGCTGCTTCTTTGGGAATAGTTCTGGCTAAACCAGTTCAGGTGTTTGGCTATGAGAGCTTCTGTAAATTTGGCATCAATTATGCGGCATCCTTTGCTCCTATTATCGACCGAAAAAAGGTGGTAGGTGGTATAGCCATACTCGGTCCCCTGGAAGCCTATGATAGTAAATTGTTGGGTATGGCCGATTTGGCTGCCTATTCCATCGGAGCCAGAATCGGGGTTCAGAGATGGTCCTACATGATCGACCAATCAAGCAGTGATGGTGTACTAGCGGTCAATGAACAAGGCCTAATTTTTTATATGAGCAAACAATGTCATCGAATACTAAAATTTCCAGAACAGCATACTTATAAACTTCCACTTACTGCTGTTATCGATCCGGGCAGGCCAGAAAATCAATATTTTTGGAATATTCTTAACAATAATCATGCCATTATTGACGAGTCCGTTCTTGTTTCGGTAGGGGATAACAAGGAACCGATAAACTGCAATATGACTATCAACCTATTTGATGCCTCGGTTGGAGAATGGTCGGTAAAGATCATAGTAATACAGGAGATGGAACGAATAAACCGGCTGATCAGGAATTACTCCGGAAACAGTGCCCGTATTACTTTTCATGATATCGTAGGTTCCAACCCCCAGTTTAATAATACTATTAACCATGCTAAACGTTCGGCCGGTACTCGTTCCAATATACTTCTGCTGGGCGAAAGCGGAACCGGTAAAGATGTACTGGCCCAGGCCATCCACAATGAAAGTCCCAGGAGAAACGGTCCCTTCATTGCCATCAATTGTGCTGCCCTGCCCAGAGAACTCATTGCCAGTGAGCTGTTTGGATATGATGAAGGGGCTTTTACTGGAGCGAAAAGGAGCGGTAATATCGGAAAGTTTGAGCTGGCTCATCAGGGCACGATTTTCCTGGATGAAATAGGAGATATGCCTCTGGATTTACAGGCTATGTTATTAAGGGTTATTGAAGAGAAAAATATAGTCCGTTTAGGGGGAAACAAGTCTATTGCAGTAAATGTGCGCATTATAGCTGCTACCAACAAAGACCTGGAATTAGAAGTGGAACGAAACAATTTTCGTCGTGATCTTTATTATCGTCTGGGTGTTATAAAAATAGTGATTCCGCCTTTACGAGAAAGACCAGAGGACATATTCCACCTGAGCGAGCATTTTATGCAGATGCTCTGTCGACGATTCAATTTACCCAAGAAGACGCTGGCCCCGGATGTAATATATGCGTTTCAGCATTATAATTGGCCTGGTAATATAAGAGAGCTGCAGAATGTACTGGAAAGCTCTATACAATGGTCTTCCGAACGAGTAATCACCAGAGAGCAGATCGAGCACTTACTGCCGACCTCAAAGTCCGTGACCCTGGCAGAAATCGATACTATATCCACTATCCCGGATGAACCATCCGAATTACAGTTTATTAAATCCTGCCTGGAAAAATATGATTATAATAAATCCAAGACCGCTAAAGCGCTAGGCATATCCAGGAAGACTTTATATAAACGCCTGGTTAAATATGGATTATAACTTCAACTGATATCTCTAACTTATTGTACTGGTATCACCCGAAACTATGCTTGGTAGAAGCTAGGAGGAAAGATCTCCTTCTGCGGCTTCTACTTTTGTTTTGGAAATCATAACCTCAGCTGATATGGTCTCTCACCGGTTACGCTGATTTGATATCTATATATTTTTCTCTTAGGATAGTTTTTGCAGGAGGAGCAAAGCAATTGTTTCTAGATTATCTCTTCTGCTATAAAATGCTCAATTTCTGCAGCAGTAAAACCTGCCTGACCCAGTATTTCAATATTATTCTGACCCAAATCCGGAAATGTTAACTTGATCTCCCCCGGGTTAGGTGAAAATTTAATAGGCAAACCGGCCAGGGCTATATCCTGATCAGCCGCTGCAAAATTCTTGAGCTTAATGATCATTTCCCGTTCCTTCACCTGAGGATGCTCACTGACTTCATCAAGATTTAGAACAGGAGTGAAGCAGATATCACCTAAGATTTCCAGCCACTCCACCTGACTTTTTTGCTTTATTATAAACCGTATATCCTTGATCATGGTTGCCTGCATTTCCGGCTTCTTATGTACATCGATATATTCAGGCCTTCCTATTTCTTCACAGAACTTGGTCCAGAATTTAGTCTCTGATGCTCCCAGGCTTACGTATTTATTGTCACTGGTTTCATAAACATTTGAATAAGCATAACCACCCGTTAGCAGTTCATTCCCTCTCTGCGGAAGTCTGCCCCAGCCAGACCATTCGGCCAGGGTATATGCCGAAAGGCTTATGGAGCCGTCTAGCATAGAAACATCGCAGAATTGTCCCTGCCCAATCTGGCTGCGATTGTGCAGTGCTATCAATATAGCAATTGTCGCATATAATGCACCTCCTGCTAGGGCAGCAATTTGAATCGGCGACATGGCCGGTGGTCCATCGGCCGACCCGGTTAACCCGGTTATCCCGGCCAGGCTCAATACATTAATATCATGGGCTGGTATGGTCCGCAGTGGGCCCGTAGTTCCAAAGGCATTAACGGCACAATAGATGATGCGATGATTCAAGTGTTTCAATACCTGGTAATCGAGACCCCATTTTTCCATTGTTCCTGGTCTAAAACCATCTATTATAACGTCACTAACTAGCACTAGCTTTTTAAATATCTCCTGCCCGGCTTCTTTCCTCAAATCCAAAGTAATGCTTTTTTTGTTACGGTTTATAGCATGAAAACGAACACTTTTGCCGGCTATACGTGGTTCAAGCTGTCTTATCGGGTCACCGGTACGGTCTTCAACTTTAATGATTTCGGCTCCGTAATCTCCTAAAATCTGGGTGCAAAATGATCCCGGCACCGTCTTGGATAAATCTAATATTCTAATTCCTTCCAGGGGCAGATTCACATTGATTCCTCCATTCTTTATATATAAAATTACCTGTTCTAAATTTCTATATGTAACCTAAAAAAAGCAGCTCCATTATAACAAGGGAGCCGGATGGGGAAGTATATGCATATTTATTACTATCCAGGAGATGGAATACGAGCATACCATCTCCTGGACGGCATGAAAACTTACCTGGAATCGATTTTCTTGTGATTACTTGCCGATATAATTAGGTTTTCTCTTTTCAATAAATGCAGTCATGCCTTCCTCCTGATCCTGGGTGCCGTAGCACATGGCCCAGCCGTGAGTTTCAATCTGCAGACCTTTTTCTAAACTGGTACTCCAGGCTGCATTCAAGGCTTCCTTGGCCATTCTCAAGGAGAAAGACGGCTTTTTGGCTAATTTCTTCGCCCATTTCATGGTGGCTTCTTCCAGTTCTGCCAGGGGAACCACCTTGTTGACTAAACCCACTTCCAAAGCGGTCTGAGCGTCAAATGGTTCACCAAAGAAAACCAATTCCTTGGCTTTGTTGAGCGGCATGATTTGCGGCAATTTTTGGGTTCCCCCACCACCGGGAAAGATTCCTACGTTGATCTCGGGTAGAGCAAATTTGGCATTATCTGCACAGATCCTTAAATCGTGATTGAGAAGGCTCTCCGTACCTCCACCCATGGCAATTCCAGCTACCATGGCTATAGTGGGTTTAGGCATGTCAGCAACGATGGCACAAGTCTTAACTACGCCATCAGCAAACTCGCGGGCTTCCTTAACTCCAAAGGAAACAAAGGACTTTAAGTCTCCGCCTGCACAGTATGCACGTTCGTTACCAGTGGATATCATTACCTTTACTTCAGGATCCTTGGCAATGGCTTCATATATTTCTGCTCTTTCCTGCATCATTTCCCAGTTAACAGCATTCAAAGCTTCGGGGCGATTCATCTGTACTATGGCAATTCCGTCTTCTACCTTGACAATCATGGTATTATACTTTTTGTCTCTATATGACATGTGGCTACCTCCTATTATTAAACTGAGGCACCAGGATATCAACTTCCTTGATCCTGTTGCCTTAACTGATAAAATTACATCTCCAGGCCGCCGCCTGAAATTCTTCCTTCCCCCCTTACTTTTATGGTCGTAATCATATTATGTCCCGGTTGTTTATAGTTTTGGTCAATCACCTGACCTAATATTACTGCTAACTTTATAAGCAATTTTTATGCCAACCTCAGGTCCTGTTCCGGCGGGCATCAAAACCCAATCCAGAATCACCTTATAACCTGCTCCTGCTTATGTATCTTTTTAATACAAGGCTGGACACAAATAATACACCCCAACCTATACCATATAGAAACCGCAATCAACAATAAGCCCATCATTTTGGGTTTTCCTTATATTTAGATGCAATAAGCTCTTATCTGACCTAGATTCAGCCAGTTTAGACGGTTCTCGGACCTATTAGTATCAATATATCGGTTATGGCATCCTTCTTGCAAATTAGCAGACTAATACGCAGAAGCGCCCAGGAGGTGATCCATATTCAGCACTTGGTATGCTGAGATTTTTTAATGTTTGACTTGTATTCGGAGTTGAGTTAAATGAAGGAGGTTACAGATGAGCATTTATATGAGTGAATATAAGAACAAATTAACTACTCCAGAGGAAGCGGTAAAAATCGTTAAATCCGGTGACAACATCAGCTACAGCCATTTTGCCATGACCCCCCCGGCCCTGGATGAAGCCCTGGCTAACCGGGCTGGAGAGTTAAAGGATGTTAAAGTAAAAGGGGTATGTCCCCTGATAGTCCCTAAAGTAGCTACTGCCCCCCAATCCTTCATGTATTACAGTGGTTTTTTCAGCCCGGTAGATAGAAAACTGAGAGAGAAAGGCCTTTGCTATTTCACTCCTTCCAATTATGGCAATACCCCACTTATGGCCCGGAAAGGTTATTCAGATCCAAGCGATGTGCTCATGATCATGACTACATCCATGGATAACTATGGATATTTCAATTTTGGACCAGCCTGTTCCGAAGCAAGAGCTTTAGCGGATGTGGCAGACAAAATAATAGTACAAGTGAATGAAAATGTCCCCTGGTGCCTGGGAGGAGAACAGGAAACCATACACATTTCCGAAGTTGACTATATCGTAGAGCGCAGCGGCCCCATACCCGCCATACCAGGTGCACTACCACCCAACGATGTGGACCAGAAAATTGCTGCTTTGATTGCTGAAGAGATCGAGGATGGAGCCTGCCTCCAGTTAGGGATCGGGGCCATGCCGGGGATGATCGGCAGAATACTGGCTGACAGTGATCTAAAAGACCTGGGTGTGCAATCAGAAATGATGGCGGACTGTTTTATCGACATGTTTGAAAAAGGCATTATCACCGGAAAGAAAAAGAATATAGATAGAGACAAAATGACTTATACCTTCGCGCTGGGCAGCCAGAGGCTTTATGATTTTCTGGATCGCAATCCAGCCTGTGCCATATTACCTGTAAACCTGACCAACCAGCCAGCCAGGATTGCCATGAATGACAATGCAGTAGCAGTTAATAACGCGGTGGAAATAGACTTATACGGACAGGTAAATTCCGAGTCTTCTGGTATGAAACATATATCCGGTACCGGCGGGCAGCTTGACTTTACCTGCGGCGCCTTCCTATCCAGGGGAGGTAAAGCTTTTATCTGTATGTCCTCCACCAAAGAAGTAGACGGACAGACCCAATCGCGCATCGTCCCCTGGCTAACCCCCGGGTCAGCGGTTACAGTTCCTAAAACCTGGGTTTCCAGGGTGGTAACCGAATACGGCATTGCTAACCTGATGGGCCAGCCTGATTGGATAAGGGCAGAAATGCTGATCGGCATCGCCCATCCAGATTTCAAGGATGAATTAGTCAAGGCTGCTCAAGAGCAGGGAATTTGGACCAGGACCAATAAAATAGGATAATAATCCACCGGCCCGAAGCCGGCCTGAAAAGGCCGGCTTTTTTTACTATTAAGGAGATTGATTTGTTATAATAAATATTTTTATAGATAGGAGAGAATGAACAATTATGGGAGAATACCAGCATTTATTACTCCGGAAAGAAGGCCGGGTAGCTATCCTGACTTTAAACCGGCCGGAAAAAATGAATACTTTTACCCGGAAAGTATGGAGGGAAATCGTAAAAGCTGCTGATGATATAGAAGAGATGGAAGATCTGGGAGCAGTGATTATCAACAGCAGCGGAGAACATTTCTCGGCCGGCATTGACCTGAATCACCTTAAATCAGGTGCCAATTCAGAGACAATACGCAAGAACCTGCCCTGGGAGCAAAATATGTACAATCGCTGGGAAGATTTTCCGGTACCGGTCATTGCTGCAATACAGGGATTATGCTACGGTTCCGGAACCGAATTGATCCTATCCTGTGACAT
Source organism: Syntrophomonas sp. (assembly GCA_016841875.1). Classification (GTDB taxonomy): domain Bacteria; phylum Bacillota; class Syntrophomonadia; order Syntrophomonadales; family Syntrophomonadaceae; genus JAAYJK01. The sequence continues at coordinate 99,975 of JAENYG010000005.1, read as the reverse complement.
CCGGGTGGCTGCCAGTAATGCACGTATCGCTATCCCCGAAGTCAAATTCGGCCTGGCACCGGATATGGGCGGAACTACCAGGCTGCCAAAACTGGTCGGGGCAGGACAGGCCAAAAGGTTAATACTGGCCTGCGAAGAAGTGGATGCAGAAGAAGCAAAGTCTATAGGACTGGTGGAAATAGTCGTAGAACCAGAAGACCTCATGGACCGGGCTATGAAATTAGCCAAGCGGATCGCCTCCATGCCTCCCGCTGCAGTCTGGATGGCTAAAAGAGGAATCAACCTGGCCGTGGAAAGCAGCCGTATGGCCAGCCAGTTATTTGAACAAGCCCAGTCGATTTACTGTTGTGGAACTGAAGATAAACAGGAATCAATCGACGCCTTTTTTCAGAAGAGAAAGCCGGATTTTAAGGGACGCTAAGCTAGGATATTAGCATTGATGACAGTGGGGACGGTTCCAGATTGTCATCTTTTCTTCAAGTGAGGACGGTTCTAAAATTGTCATCTTCAGCTAATTATTTCGTTAAAGATGACAATTAAGAGCCGTCCCCCCTTTAAGAATTTCCTCTATTTCAAATTATTAGTCTGCCTTCCACCTTGTTCAGCCGCCTTAAAATCAAAGGGGAACTAACATTAGACCTTTCCAATCCAATGTCCGGAGTCAGGCTTCGGGTCTGCATGCCTGCCTCCAGCTATAGCGATTATCGTTTAATCATGAAGCAAAATTCCTGCTATTATCATCTTCTGCATATCTGTTACACCTTCAACAATTGGACCGGTAATAGCATCCCGGTAGCTCCTGGAGACTTTATAGTCCGACATCAAGCCATAAGAGCCATGTACATCTACAGCCAGTCGAGAGGCCTGCCAGGCCGCTTCGGTTACAAAGGTCTTGGTTAATGCAGCCGTTTTAATGAACTCGGCTTGATCCTTTATATCATTGGCCATACATCCCAACCGGTATGTTAACCACCGGGCTGCTTCCAGGTTTATGGCCAGATCGGCAATTTTAACCTGGATAGTAGGGAACTTGGCAATTACTCCATCACGGTGGTTTTTCTGTTTGGCATATTTTATACTCTCCTCTAATGCTGATCCCAATCCACCGAGAGCGCTGGCCGACATCCCGATTTTTCCAAAGCCTATTCCATACTGCAGGATAGGATAACCACGTCCCAGTTCACCCAGTAAATTCTCGGCCGGCACCTGAACATCCTTGAGATAGACATCTAATAAGGTCTGACCATGTAATCCTATCTTGTCCCATGGTTCCGATACTGAATAACCTTCACAGAATTTATCAACAATAAATCCAGTAGGTTTGCCGCTTTCAGCATCCCGGGCAAAGACCACCATAGGGCCCTTGTAACTTGTGTTGGATATAAAGCGTTTGGTCCCATTGAGGATAAAGTTATCCCCCTTTTTAACCGCAGTAGTAGTAATCTGTTTAGGATCTGAACCGGTACCCGGCTCGGTAAAAGCAAAGGACGCTAACCATTCTCCTTTACAGCAGGGAACCAGATATTTTTGTTTCTGTTCCTCGGTGCCAAATTTGGCAATGGCCCCTAATCCCAGTGTATTTACAGAGATTAAGGAGCTAACCGGCCTGCATACCTTACTCAGCTGTTCCAGAACCAGAACGTATCCATCATAGCCGGCATCAGCCCCGCCATATTTTTCTTCATAAGGCAATGCAAAATATTCAGCCTCTGCAAGTATCTTGATAATGTCTTCCGGTATCCGATTTTCTCTTTCGACTAGATCAGCTATAGGCTCTAAATATTTTTCTGCGAACTCCCGTGCAGCTTGTTGTATCAACAGCTGCTCCTTACTTAACTTAAAATCCATAATTTTTGTTCCCCTTTCTATCTTACTGTTGACCAAACAAACATTCTTAACCGCATACTACAGTTGGATTATACTATCTGGCATACACCTTGAAAAGAATACCACTATATTTTTTGGCTGCTAGAAGGCTCTGGGATCTATTATTGACCTTTAAACTGGGGTTTACGCTTCTCTAAAAATGCCTGCACTCCCTCATGCAAATCATCGCTGCTCCAGCATTGAACCTGTCCTCCGGCCTCCATACTGGCAACAGCAGGGAAATCATTGTTAACGCAGGCTCGCAGAAACTGTTTGACATACTTCAGGGCCATGACAGGCCCTTGAGCCAGCCTGTCTGCCACGGCATATACTTCAGGGTAAAGTTCTTCATGAGGCACAACTTTATTAAAAATACCCAGATCCAAACATTGCTTGGCATCTAGTTATCCTGCCGCTAAATAATATTTCTGCAGCACGGTGATGACCTAGTTACCAGGTTAAATACCACCCCCATATCTCTATTTAGAGCGTTTAAGGACTTTGGCCGGGTCAGTGTTATAGTGGCAACTCCATTTTCCTTAACATTTAACAGGATTGGTCCATCCAGTATTAACTGACCAATATCCATAATTTATTCCCCCTCATTATTGCCCAACATTTAATTTTGCAAAATCGATGCCAACAACAACTATAGTACTGCTATATATTTTGATAGTTGCCCTATGATTGGCTTACTGTCCTATTGTTATACAGCAGTGGGCTTTATTAATACACAGTCTAATGCCTGGCTGGTGGTGGTATTCAAATATCCTAACTGCAGTCAGAACCGTCATCCAGCATTAAACTTCATTCGCAACTGATCCTACCCGTATTAAAGTTGCGCTGGCAAAAGTTTTGCAATAACAGTGCAATAGACCAGTAAATATAACATAAAAAGGGGGGGCTCTCAGGAGATGCAGAGTTGGTTGTTGGTTGAACCATATAAAGGGGGATCTTATTTTGGAGTATAAATATGATATTCGTGACTTAAAGTTTATCCTGAAGGAATGGTTACCTACCCAGGATGTCCTGGATTGTGAACTCTTTAAAGATTATTACAGCCTTGATGACATTGATCCGTTATTAACCCAGGCCTATAAAATAGCCCGCGAGATGATTAACCCATTAAATTCAGAGGGCGATAAAGTAGGGTATAAGTTTGAAAATGGCGTTGTTACTCCTGCACCAGGTTTTAAAGAAGCCTATCATTATCTGCAGGAGAATGGTTGGGGCTCAAGCACGGACGTTGTTGGATCCGAAGGACTTATGCCGCTGATGATCGCAGGTGCTTTCAAGGAAATCCTTGCCGCTTCCTGCCCTGCCTTAACCACCTTAGTCAAACTCACAACTGGAGCAGCCAATGTTATATCAGTATTTGGAACAGAAAAGGATAAAGAAAAGTTTTTACCCAAAATGTTTGATGGCAGTTACCAGGGAACTATGTGTTTGACTGAACCTAATGCTGGATCTGATGTGCCAGACATAATCACTAAAGCTTTCCCTACTGAAGACCCTTATATCTACAAAATTAAAGGAACCAAGATGTTTATAACCGGTGGGGATACAGGTATATGCGAGAATACTATTCACCTGGTGCTGGCCAAGCCGGAAGGTTGTGCACCTGGTTCAGCCGGAATCGGACTATACATTGTACCTGCCATCTGGGTTAATGACAACGGCAGCCTGGGAAAATCCAATGATGTAGCAACTGTTTCTCTGGAACATAAGATGGGGCTAAAGGGACAATCTACTGCTCTACTAAGTTTTGGAGAAAACAATGAGTGTTACGGAATTAGATTGGGTCCTGCCCCTGATGAAAAAGGCAGATCCATGGGGCTCCCAATGATGTTTAATATGATGAACGAATCCAGAATCAGCACTGGACATAGTGCTAATTCCCAGGCTTCAGCCTGCTATTATTATGCATCACAATACGCCGTTGAGCGTATTCAGGGAAGACCGTTCGGAATAAAGAATGCCGATCGTGTACCTATTATTAAGCATGAAGATATTAAGAGAATGCTTCTGGATATGAAAGCCCATACAGAAGGTATTAGGGCCATGATATTTAAAGGCTTCTATCTGTTGGATATGGGTGAACATGCCAGTGACAAGGAAATTCGGAAAAAGAATCGTGCTATAGCTGAAGTGTTTACACCTTTAATAAAATGTTACTCCAGTGAAACCGCTTTACCTTTAATGGCCGAAGCTATGCAGGTTTTGGGCGGAGTGGGATTTACACAGGAGTATCCCATTGAACAGTATATACGCGATTCCAAGATCCTTACCATTTGGGAAGGTACTTCTTTCATCCAGGCTCAGGACCTGGTGACTAGAAAAATGAGGATGAAGGATGGAGTTGTGTTTGCCGGCTGGTTGGGGTTGATTAAGGGGCTTATCGATAAAAGCCGTGACAATCCAGCCTTCACCCGTGAGTTTGCCAATCTCGAAAAAGGGTACCAGTGTATACTGGAAGTCAAGAAAGTATACGATTCATGGTATGCGAACTTTGAAGAAAAACGCGGTTTAATACCTGTATTTGCTTCAAAAACCCTGTTTGTCTGCGCACAGGTTCTAGTTGCCTCCTGTCTTCTGGAACAAGCTCTGATAGCTGAACAGAAGCTGAAAGAACTGCCGGACGACTACTTTGACCGGCCCTTCTATAAAGGTAAAATACAGAGCGCTAGATACTATGCCAACCAGGTATTACCCAATGTCTTCACTCTAACCGGAGTAATAAAAACCGAAGATACCTCTGTTCTAGAATGTGAAGAAGCCTTTTTAATTGTTAATTAGATTATCAGAATGACCCATGCAAGTAGACCAGGGATAAATATCCCTGGTCTCAGATTGATTATTTTAAATAACACCTGATGCTGCAAATGCCCCAATTTCCTCCTCTGAATAACCAGCTGACAACAGGACTTCTCGGGTATGTTCGCCTACTTCTGGAAATCTCAATTTGACTACTGCTGGAGTATCGGATAGTTTCATGGGGGAACCGATCAGCACCATATCTTTACCTGAATCTTCATAATTATCAAGCTTAATGATCATCTCCCGAGCAGCAACCTGTGGATGTGTACACATTTCATCTAAATTTAGAACCGGAGTAAAGCATATATTGGCATCCGCAAAGATTTCTATCCATTCAGCCTGGCTCTTTTGTTTAATAATTTCTTGAATATCTTCTATCATTTGTTCCTGCATCTCCCGGTTCCTTTGCATGGCTATGTATTCGGGCCGAGCTATACGTTCACAGAATTCATGCCAGAACTTGGTTTCCGGGGCTGCAAGAGCCATATATCTATCATCACTTGTCTCATATATATTACTATACGCATATCCTCCGGTTAAAGCTTCTCTGCCTCTTTGAGGCAGTCTGCCCCAACCTGACCATTCAGCCAGGGTATAGGCCATAAAACTTATAGCGCTATCCATCATGGAAACATCGCAGAACTGGCCCTGTCCGGTTTTTTGCCGATTGAAAAATGCCATTAGGATTGCTATAACGGCATATAAAGAACCTCCTGTTGCTGCCCCCTGTACCGGGGATGTGCCTGGTATGCTGTCACTCGTCCCTGTTAAAGCAGTTACCCCGGCCAGACCCTGAATATTCAAGTCATGTGCCGGCACCCTGCTCAGGGGACCATTGGAACCAAACGCATTAAGAGCACAATAAATAATCCGTTCATTAATGTCTTTCAGTACACTGTAACCCAATCCCAGCTTTTCCATAACTCCCGGACGAAAAACATCCACAACCACGTCACTTACGGCGACCATTCGTTTAAATATTTCTTGACCTTCTGGTCTTTTCAAATCCAGGGTAATACTCTTTTTATTTCGATTAAGTGCATAAAATCGGGCAGATTGATCCCCTATCAGGGGAAGCAGCCTTCTCCCCGTTTCACCTTCCCGGTCTTCCACTTTAATTACCTCTGCTCCGTAATCAGCTAATATCTGGGTGCAAAATGGGCCAGGCAGCATCCTGGATAAATCCAATATCTTTATTCCCTCCAAGGGTAAACTCATTTTTCCATTCCCTCCCTAAATTCCACCGCCACAGCATTTATTATTAGTATAAAATTCAAACATCATGAATCATATAAGGTCCTGCATAGTTTTTTTGACTTCTAACCTGGGTCAAACTATTTGTGTACATCAAATAGTTTGGTAATGAGACCTGCCCAGACTAACATCCTCTGCCATAAACTCCTCTAATGTCCCATTGGACAGCCTTATTACCAGCCCGCCCCGGTCGCTTATATCAACAGCCATGCCGATAATGGACTCACTGCCCTTACTGATCGTAACGGTACGTCCCAGGGTAATATTATTTTCTTTCCATTTTTTAAAGATATACTCATTCCCATTTTGCAAAAAGGCCTGGTAATGTTCGTCCCACGCAGCAATAAACTCCCTTAATATACTTAACCGTGATAGGGGTTTACCAAGTTCCATTTTTAGTGACGTACTTGTTTCCATACAATCAGAAGGCAGATCGCTCTTCTCCAAGTTCACGTTTATTCCGATACCCATTATCACATGTTCAGGAACTCCTTGGGAGGAAATGCTGCTTTCCGCAAGAATACCGCAGACTTTTTTACCGCTGATAATAATATCATTAGGCCATTTTATACCCACCGTACATCCAGTAGCTTTATGTATAGTCTCAGCAACAACTACTCCTGTCAGAAGAGTAAGTAAGGGGACGGCTGGAACAGCTATTTGAGGCCGTAATACCATTGACATAAGAATCCCTTTGCCTGTCGGACATGACCACTGCCTGCCCCTTCTGCCTCTGCCTGCGGTCTGGGTTTCACATACGATTATGATGCCATCAGCAGCGCCTGATTGGGCCAAAGATCTGGCGATAATATTGCTTGAATCAACTGCTTTATAGAAATAGATCTCTTTTCCTCGCAGACGTATTCTCTGCCCTTCCTTAAGGCTCCGGCATTTTAGCGTGAAATGCCGCCTTGCCATCTTTATCTGACGGCTGCAATTCCTTACGGGAGTAAATTGTCCCGATCGGATAGGTCTATATACTTTAATCTGCTTTTTATACATATACGTCACGCCCTTCAGCTAATGTGCACCGGCGCATATCCCTTGATGATGAGCCCTATTACTCTCATGCCCGCAGTTATGCAAAAGCTTACTGCGGGCATGAGAAAAATGTTTTGTTTTGGAATTTAATAGTTATTCGATAGCTATCTAGCCTTTGATCGTTCTCGGAGTTATCATATGATGAAATGCACAGATGGAAGTTGGATTCTGATATACCGAGCCAACAAATGCTTTACAATAATTACGAAGATCAGTATATCTCACGATTTCATCTACAAACCCTTTTTGTGCACAATATACGGGTCTCGATTTATCATAGTAATCCTTGACCATCTCATTCATTTTTTCGATCACCGGCTCTAATGACTTGCCAGCCTGCTTTTCTTTCACCAACCTGCGTGAATAAGCTGCGGCTGCGGCTGTCTCCCCATGCATCACATAAATTTCTGTGGTCGGCGTGCCCAGGGTAAACACATTATTATTGTTGCCATTGGGCCCCCCCAGTAAATAATGGGCTGCCGCCGTACCTTTTCTCAGCACAATCAGTATCATGGGAAGATCAGTCTGCTCAATAGAATATATCAAGGACATCCCCAAACCAAGCAATTCGGCCTTTTCAGCTGTGTCTCCCACATCGATTCCGGTAGTATCCTGCAGCCATATTATGGGAATACGGTCCCGTCCACAGAATGTTACAAATTCACTCATTTTAATGAGACCCTGCCTATACAGCTTTCCTCCAATACCCTGATACTGGTCGGTATATTCGGGATAGTTGGACCCCAAAACCCCCTGGTTGTTGCCAATGATTCCACACAGATAACCATCTATCTTGGCCAACCCGCAGTATACTTCGGGGCCGTAATCCGGCCGGTATTCCATATGTTCGCTGTTGTCAAACAACCTGGCCAGGACTTCCTTCATATTGTAGACTCTTCTCTGGTTAAACGGCACCAGACTGTAAAGATCACTGGCAGGATATTTAGGTTCCGCCGGCTCGGCTACCCTGAAAAAATCCGGGTGATATGCAGGCATATCTTTCATATATTGCTTAATTTTATCCAATACCTTTTCTTCTGTTTCGCAAATTTCTCTGAAGAAACCTGTATTCAAATAATGAATTTCCGCCCTGCCCGGTGGTGCAGCATTTAACTTTTGAGTAGCTTCGATGAGGTTTTCTGCCGTCTCCTGATCAATAAAACCTTTGGGAGACATACCGCTTACAATACCCCCACCACCAACGGCTATGTTGGCATCTTTATGTGCAATCAGGGTGGTAGGACTTATGCCATGATATCCACCACCAGCAGGGTTGGTACCATAGATACCTACGATAACTGGTATACCTAGTTTTTCCAGCTCCGCATGACGGTAAAAAGGAGTACCATTTCCTCGACGGTTAGCATATACTTCTTCTTGCTCGGTTAGTTTTACCCCGCTGCAGTTAAGCAGCCACACTAGAGGTATATGCAGTCTTTTAGCCATATCCGTCACTCGCAGGATATTATCTGCCTGACCGGGAATCCAGGCGCCAGCCATGATCTGGTTGTTAGATGCAATAATCACCGCCCATTTACCTGCTATTTTACCTAAACCGTCTATGACACCGGTAGTGCCTTCTTCATTAGTATCTGGATCATAAATGGTATGTAAAGGACACCAGGTGCCGGAATCTACCAGATATTCTATGCGCTGCCAGGCCGTCATCTCACCTTTACTATTTATATCCTGCGCCGCTTTTCCTGCATCTGTGACTTTTTTAACCGCATCGGCTAACTCTTTTTCAACCCTTTTTATCTCATCTACATTCTGCTTCATTTCCCTGGGCAAATCCTTGCCTATTCCGGGCATTTCTTTAAAGTATGGATGTAATGAAAACCCATATTCTCCCATGCCTGCCCCTCCTTTTTAACCAGGAATACGGCTTACCATCTGATTATTCGGATAGTTGACCCGGTTCCCTTTATCTGAATCGATTAACTTGTTAACTCATATTAACTGCGGCCTGAGTTGCTTTTGTTGATGGGCTGGTTAGAATAATAATCTTACAATAACCCTGCTACTTACTCAATTATCACCAGCACGTCGCCCTCATTGACCCGATCTCCGGCCTTGACTTTAATTTCTTTCACAGTACCGGTCGAGGGAGCGAAAATGGGATTTTCCATCTTCATTGCCTCCAGGATGATTATTTCATCATCTTCATTAACTGTCTGACCTACCGTTACGTTGATTTCTAATATTTTCCCAGCCAAGGGACTCTCTACTACTGCCATACTTATTACCTCCTTTATTTTTCAACACTGGAGTTTATCCAAACTCAACAGTTGATACTATTTTTTTGATGCAAATATTGTGCCAGAGCAACAAGCAATTTAGGGAGTATTATCCTATATTATACACCACTAGTATTCACTGCCAAAACTAAACCAGTTCCAGGAAGCAATCCTATTTCTCATCTCTTCTAGAGAACTTGTCTTGTATATTACCCATACAGTTGTACGGTTATCCGAACAACTGTATTCCATTTAGAAATTAACCGCCTCATATAAAAAGGCCATCTTCTATTTATTTCTGCCTTATAATGTAGATAAGTAATCATATCTGAAGCTCAACTTGGTCTGCTATCTATTCTTGGCACAGTATTTGCTTAATAGTAGATGAAAATACTTCTCGGGGGAAAGGGTGGTTTTCTTGATAGTTTAATGCCGCGGTTCACTTATACATAAAGGAGGATAATTAATGGTTATTATAGACATGTTTGTAGCAATGGCAAAAGGAACTGGAATTGCAAATTTTTCACTGGCCCATATCATTATGATATGTTTTGGAATTCTATTTATCTGGTTTGGAATTAAGAAGAAGTTTGAACCCTTCTTATTAGTACCACTTGGTATCGGATGTATCCTGGTCAACGTACCGGGAACCGGTTTGATGGATGTGGGAGGGCTGCTGCACTTTAACTACCTGGGAATAGCAGCGGTAATTTATCCACCCTTAATATTCTTAGGGGTAGGCGCTATGACTGACTTCGGTCCTCTAATCGCCAATCCCAGTACTATAGTATTAGGCGCAGCTGCCCACCTGGGTATTTTCGTAGCTTTGATAGGGGCAAAATTGCTCGGATTTGATATTGCGGAAGCAGGTGCGATTGGTATTATCGGAGGAGCTGATGGGCCTATGGCCATATACGTTGCTACTAAACTTGCTCCTCATCTACTGGGACCGGTAGCAGTTGCAGCATATTCATATATGGCTCTGCTGCCTTTGATTCAACCACCCATCATGAAGGCCCTGGTTCCCGAACATGAAAGAAAGATTGCTATGGAGAAGATGAGACCTGTATCCCAAATAGAAAAGATAGTCTTTCCGATAATGATGATCCTGGTAGTATTAATACTGCTTCCGCCCATTGCTCCATTGATATCCTGTCTGATGCTGGGAAATCTAATTCGCGAGTCAGGAGTTATGGAGAGAGTAGCCAATACTATTGGGGGAGTATTCCTGGACGTTATTACCGTATTTATAGCAGTAGCTATCGGTTCAACTATGAGCGCTGAAAACTTCGTTAATATGCAGACCTTGATGATTGTCATACTTGGTTTGATCGCTTTTTGTATCGGCACTGCCAGCGGTATTCTGTGGGCCAGGCTCATGTGCTGGATGAGCAAGGGCAAAATCAATCCTTTGATTGGATCGGCTGGCATAGCGGCTGTTCCCATGGCAGCGCGAGTATCTCATATGGTTGGAATACAGGCTAATAAACGAAATTACTTGATCATGCATGCCATGGGACCAAATTTAGCTGGCGTATTAGGGACTGCCGTAGCAGGGGGTATTATGCTAACTTTATTGGGGGTGATATAAATGGCCATTATTCCGGACACTTTAACAGGAGCAATTTTTTTAAGTATATTTGACTTTATAACATGCTTTTTTGTTTTATATTTCATCAGCTTCTTTATTAGAGCCCTTAAGTTTCTAAATAAGGAACCCAAGTCCGCTTCTAAGCAGGATTAAGCTCCGAGCAAAAGCTTAAAGGAGCGTGTCGAGAGAATACTTCTCTTGACACGCTGCCAGCTTTCGGATAGCACTCCCGTGTCTCTATCAACTTCTTCTCTACCAACCCATATCTACCTGAACAGTATGTTTGTATATTAATATCTTCTCCTCAATTGAACCTCTTCTCCTCAACCGCACCACCCAAGTCTACCCATAAAATTCAGCCACTACTTCGAGCGCTGTTTCCACGGTTCTCAAGCCAGCAATTAGTTGAACCTATTTTTTCACCATTATTTTTACTATAAAAAATTCTACTCGGCTGCTGACACTGGTCAGGAGGCTGATTTATTTCCGCCCAACCAAAAAGACATATGCCAGACAGATATCTGTTTTTTGGGTGGAAATGATATCTGCCTGGCATATGTCTAATGTTATATGATTTGATCTTCTTAATATTGTCTCAAGCAGTCCAGCTTAAAATGACTAAGGGGTAGCGTATGGGAAATCAGATTTGAGGGGGTAAATCTGATTGATTATTCTCTTGACAACTGTACTGCTTGAGACAGAGTGGATTATTTAATGCTGCAGTCAACTTCATTTATATGATTATCCTGCAGCTTTAAAAACAGGAAAACAACCTTATATCCTTAACCAGCTTTCCAGCTGCTTCATACCTTCTATACCCTGGTACCCGACAGCTGCAGCTAAAGTAGATATGCGGGTATCAAGGTAATATTTGCAGGAGGAGTTTCTGAATTTATATCGTCTTTTAATAATTAAACTTCATATATCTAAAGCTTTCTAATTTACATTGCTTCATCCTGGCTGGGAATGGGTTCTAATATGTCCAGCCATTCACTGGGCAGCCAGCTGCTTATTTGTCCATCTACCAGCAACTTGTATAAGCAGGTTCTTTCTTTACTGCTGGTTCGTTGTTCGTCCCGGATGGCAACTATAATGCCCATTTTACCATCGCAATACCCGGCTGGTCCCTTAACCATTGCTAACTTTTTAAGCATATCAATCATCACCTAACATTTTTAGTATTACGCATATATTATTAAGCAAAAATTGTGCCAGCTTTCCTTAATCCCGTCCTTTTTGCCAGATTTCACTTACAACCATCAAATATCCTCCCTAAATCTAAATTCTCTATGCTGCGGCTTTATTAGTGAGACTATAAATTGTCCGGTTCTGCATACAGCTGTACAGTAAGGTTGATAGCTGGACCGGTCAGTTACCTCTTTCCATGGATTCAGTATCAGTCTTCTCTCTCCCTCTGGCGATAGGCAAAAACCTCTGTATGATTGTAATATTGAAGGTTTATAGTATGGACAGAATAAGTTAACCCAGAAAAAATTAAGGTGCTGGACTCGCAGAACAGCACCTTAAACGGTCATACTTAATATATTAAAAACCCTTATGTATCATTTGTATGGCTGCATCGATTCTATTTAATGTCTCATCTTTACCCCAGATACTTATGAGGCTGGGCAGATCAGGTCCGTGTACTTTTCCGCTTACCGCGCAGCGCACAGGCATAAAAACATTTTTCGGTTTAGCCCCGGTCCTTTTCATCACTGCTTTCAGATGCTGCTTCAGGTCCTCAGGAGCATCACTAGCTGGAAATTCCTCTGCAAAGGTCTGCAGTACTGATTGTACTCCTTCGCCCTGCAGGACCTGGAGAGCTTCTGCTTCATATTCAATATGGTCGAATATTACGCCTACCTCCTGTATAATATCACTCAGGCATACCAGGTGATCGCGCACAGTAGCAATCATCAGTTCATATTTTTCCTGGCTCATTTGTCCTATGGCTCCTGCATACGGTGAATTATCAAGGAACGGTTTGACCAGACGGGTCAGCTCACTTATATCCAGCTTTTTTATATACTGCTGGTTTATCCAATTCAACTTATCCATATCGAAAACCGCCGGACTTTTGGATACTCGGTCCAGGGTGAAGGCTCCTGCAATCTCTGATGGGGACAGTAGTTGTTCCTCCCCTTCTGGGGCCCATCCCATCAGGGATAGGAAATTAAACATGGCCGCTGGCAAATATCCCATTTCTCGGTACTGGATGAGTGATGTGGCTCCGTGCCGCTTGCTCATCTTCTGACGGTCACTTCCCAATATTAAGGAAATGTGGGCAAACGTTGGTCTTTTGAAATTTAGGGCCTCGTAAATCATAAGCTGCCGCGGGGTGTTAGACAAGTGCTCTTCAGCCCTTATTACATGGGTGATTCCCATAAGAACATCATCAATAACCACTGCAAAATTATATGTAGGCAGGCCGTCTGATTTAAATATTATAAAATCACCGATACCGTCACTTTCGAAACTTACCCGGCCTCTGACTATATCGTCAACCACATATATCTTGTTAGCAGGAACCTGGAAGCGAATAGTCGGTTTGATACCCTGCTCGATTTTCGCTGCTCTTTCTGCATCACTCAAATACCTGCATTTGCCGAGATAACGTGGAGTATCCCCCTTTGATATTAACTCCTGCCGCTCTTGTTCTAATTCCTCTTCGGTACAAAAACAATAATAGGCCTGTCCTGATTCTAATAAACTCTGGGCGTATTCCTGATAAATAGATACCCTTTCCGTCTGACGATAAGGTCCATTTTCCCCCCCGGCACCCATGCCCTCAGTCCACTTTATTCCCAGCCAGTGCAGAGATTCTATAATCTCCTGTTCATATTCTCGTTTGGAACGGTCCACATCGGTATCTTCTATGCGCAGTACAAGTTCTCCCTGCTTATTTACTGCAAATAGATAGTTGAATAATGCCGACCGGGCTCCTCCTATATGAAGCGGACCGGTAGGACTGGGCGCGAACCTGACCTTTATATTACTCATTAAATCTCCCTCCCTTGCACAACAGCTAATTATATCATCCACTCTAACTTATCAGCAAGCTAAGCTCCGACCAGGCTCTTGATCATAGCAATAAGGTTTTCCAGGGCGGCCAGGAGCTGTTTTAACAGGCCCACGGCCTCCTTCCCACTGTTTTGCAGCTCATCCACTTTTCTTTCCAGATTTTGCATCTGGCTTCCCAACTGCCCGGCACTGATATTTAACTGCTGGATTTTTTGCATCAAGGCTACAATCTTACTTATATCCTGCTCTGATAAGTTTATGTTTAAATCAGCACTTATCTCCATTATTATTTTCCTTATTTCATCCGGGTCACTGATGTCTTCCGCGACTACTTTTTTCTTTACTTCAAAGATGAACTTCTCAGCATTGTCCTGACCTATGCGATCACCTAACTCCGAAGTCTCAGCCATTTCTTCATAGGCGGTCGCTTTATTTGCCTCTTTAAGATTTTCACCGCTGGCCGTTTCAAAAGCCTTTATAATTCCGGTTAAAGCTGCGGTCCCGGAAACTTTAAAAGGAGCTGCCACAACTACCCGAGCATCCTCTATACCAGCAGTTATCAGAGCATTGGCGTACATAAATGGTGTAATAGACGTAATATTTTCTGTCTGAACCTCGATACCCTTTCCTTTATCCAGAAGTTCACAATAAGCTGAGGATATGGCTCGGCTGCCAATAAGCTCTTCGTCCACCACACCTTCCAGATAAGTTCTCTCTTCTTGGTTACTCACAGTTATATATCGCAGGTTCTTTCCTTTTTCCCATGCTTGAAAATATTTCATTACCGTATCTTTCTGCTGGGGAGTTAAATCTTCTCCCAGGCTGATTACTGCCTGAGGCTGTTCCTGGCCTGTTCCAGCGGGTATAATTTCGCTCCTCAGATAAACGGTCCCCAACAAAACAACTATGACTGCCAGCAAGAAAATCTTGCCCCTATTAATACCCATCAATTATGATCAGCCCCCTGGATTTTTTATTAGCTTTCCTCACCCAGGGGGGAAATATTATATTTCTTCAATTAAAACAACCGCCTGCGCTGAAATACCTTCACCTCGTCCCTCAAAACCTAATCCCTCGGTAGTAGTAGCTTTTACATTAACTCTATGTGTATCTATACCAAGCTGGTGAGCAATATTATTTCTCATAGCTTCCATATAACCTGCTAACCTGGGTTCCTGGGCCACTACCGTACTGTCAACAGAATGAACCCTATACCCGGCGTGATTAAGAAGCGAATTAACTTCAGCCAGAAGCAGGAGGCTGCTTATCCCCTTATAGCGCATATCGGTATCAGGAAAATGTTTTCCGATATCCCCCAAGCCGGCTGCACCTAACAGGGCGTCACATATGGCATGAAGCAAAACGTCTGCATCTGAATGACCCAGCAATCCACTGGGATGTGGTATTTCTACTCCACCCAATACTAATCTACTCCCTGGCTGCAGGCGATGTACATCATAGCCGATACCAATACGCACAGCATCTCCCCCTTTTATATCTGTTAACCATGCGGCAGCATTATTATTGATTCTCCAGTAAGCTTTCCGCTACCGCTATATCCTCAGGAGTGGTTATTTTAAGGTTGCGGGTGTCGCTCTTTACTATTTTCACTCTTCCTATATACCTTTCAAAAAGACTGGCATCATCGGTAGCATATATCCCTTCCGCATATGCCATCTGAAAAGCTCTTAGGATCATTTCATATTTAAATACCTGTGGTGTCTGCACTGCAGCGATCCTGGACCGATCCAGAGTATCAACTACAAACCCTTCCTCATCAACCATTTTCAAAGTATCCCGGGCCCATACTCCTGGAACTGCCGCCCCCCATTTTTGGGCAGCACACAGCAGATCTGCCAGCAGCTGCCTGGTCAGCAGCGGCCTGGCACCATCGTGTATAGCAACCAAACCAGTACTGTTGGCGAAAGCATTCAAACCTGCCCATACTGAGTCCTGTCTTTCCTTGCCTCCGGGAATCACTCCCACAACTTTCTTATAGCCGTATTTTTTAATAATTTCATTTTCACAGTATTCAATCTCGGATGCATTAGCAACCACTACCATACTATCAACTGTATCGAAATTTTCAAAGGTATCCAGACAGTACGCAAGTACCGGTCGTCCCTGGATCAGCATATACTGTTTATTCAGTTTACTGTTCATTCTGCTGCCCAGGCCGGCAGCAGCAATAACCACCCGGAGGCTATTATCCAAATAAATTCACCTCTGCTGCGTCCTGCAAAGATTGCGTAATACCAACATCGGCCCGAATTTCTCTGGTCTTGCGGGTAAATATCATGCGTCCAGCTGCAGTCTGGAAGACACTGGTAACCACCACTTCTAAATCCTGGCCAATCTCATGGTTGGCTTCTTCAACTACTACCATGGTACCATCCTCCAGATATCCAACCCCCTGGCCGTATTCTTTACCCTCTTTAATAATAGCTACCTGCATGGTCTCACCAGGATAGACGATTATTTTTACCGCATTGGTCAGTTCGTTAATGTTCAGAACTTTAATACCCTGCAGTTCGGCAACCTTATTAAGATTATAATCGTTGGTGATGATACTGGCATTCAATTGTTTGCAGAGACATACTAACTTTCCATCTACATCTTTTTCTTGAGTAATATCAGCTTCAATTATATCAATTTTTATGTTGGAATGTTTCTTCATTTTGGATAAAAGCTCCAAACCTCTTCGACCTTTATTACGTCTGATAGCATCTGAGGAATCAGCAATGTGTTGAAGTTCCTCTATAACAAAGGTGGGAACGATAATGGGTCCCTCCAGAAACCTGCTCAGGCACACATCATATATACGCCCGTCAATAATAGCGCTGGTATCCAATACTTTATAGTTTTCCTTTAATTCTGTGGGACCATGGCGGTGATCTTTGGTCCCGGTTCCTAAAGGGATAGTGTTAAAAACATCAAAAGCACGTCTGGTACCTATTTTCAAACCCAGCCATACGCTGATAACAAATACCAGCAGGGTCAGGTAGCTTCCCAGACCTCGAATCATGGAAAGTGGAAAACTGCTTAGTACGCCCACCAGTATACCCGTAAACAGGCCGGCCATCCCACCGATAATAACTTCGATAGCAGTATCATCCAGCTTCTGATTTAATGCCTTAATGAAATTTTTCCCCATACTCAGGACCCAGTTCATGGAAATATAGCATACGGCAGAGCATATAATTACTATACCCGCCATCCAGACCATATTTAATTTAATTATGACCTGTATCACATATGCTGACCAAACACCTATTACCAGGGAAATAATAAATAAGTTCCTGGAAATTAATAGTTTATTATGCATATTATGCACCTCCCTATTTATATTTTGATGTTCAAAACGCCCTATTATACATAAATTCAAATTTCGGCAGCCTTTTTATAGAATTAATAAGTCGAATTCAGATGAATCATCATCGAATACGCGGTTTGGCTAAATTGACAAATATTCTTCACCAAGGATATAATTAATAAAATCACAGAATAAAAGGGGGGCAGGTCTTTCGTGAAGGACTTGATTTGTGATGAGTTTCAGAATGTAGTAGGTGATTTACTTATAAGACACCGAAGCATACTTGATATTCTTTCTAAGTTATCTGAATCTGTCTGCCGGGTAAATAGAGCAGTAGTAAAATCAGTCACTGATTGCGGTTGCGTCTCCATTAACGCGGAGAAAGTTCAGATTCCGGAACATATTGATTCCTTTGAAGAATTGAAAAAGTGCTTGGATAACCACCTTCGAGGGGAGCTCTGTTCCAGCTGTGAAGATGTGATAGTCGATGAGATGGGAAAACTTCTATTTTATTCAGCGGCTTTATGCAATACTCTAGATTTGAATCTTTATGATGTTTTTCTTGAGGAATACAAAAAAGCAAGTGCTCTGGGAGTTTTTAATTTAACGTAACCCTATCTAACGGGGTCAGTCACTAACTTACTCTTACTATAAGTAAGCTAGAACTGTAATTGAGAATGAATATAACTGCAGGGGAGAATTGATTCTCCCCTGCTCTTTATTAGGAATCTATTTATTGATATCCTGTAAGTTAGTAATTTAGTGCCCGCCCCACTACTGGCTACATCATGTATTCAAGTAACAGCTGTTCCTGCATGCGCTTTAAGCCGTTTTTGATATACTTGGCTCTTACTTCACCTATACCTTCAACTTCATCTAATTCTGCTATGCTGGCTTTAAGCACATCACTTAGAAGTGCAAATCGTCCCATAAGATTATCAATAACTGATACTGGCAGCCGGGGCAGCTTCTGCAGCATCCGGTAGCCCCGGGGGGAAATAGATTGTTCCATATGGCTGCTGGCCGTACCCAGGGAAAGATTCCTGGAGATAAAAACGGAATCTGATATATCTTCCTCAAAAGCTCTTAACAAATTATCCATTATTTCTCGGGGTGATTTATCGGGGTTATTAGAATAATCCTGTATTATATAGAGCGCGTCCTCTTCTACATTGGCAGTCATTTCATCCAGCTGCATTTTTACCAGCCGGCCTTCTGTTCCCAGTTCTGCGATATAATTTTCTATTTCCTTGGCTATGTTTAAGACTCTGACCGCCCGTTTTATAACTTCACACACTTCAGATACCGTGACCATATCCTCAAATTCCAAACCACCCAGCCGCTGCAATTCCTTGAATAGTACGTTACGATATTTTTCCAGAGTCTGAAGGGCCTGGTTGGCTTTAATCAAAATAGGTTCTATGTCTCTTAAGCGAAAAGTAATGTTGCTCTGATATAATGTAACAACTTTCCTGCGTTGGGATATGGCTACCACCAGTTCGCCGGTCTGCAATGCAACTCTTTGAGCAGTACGATGTCTGATTCCTGTTTCGTTAGATGGTAATTGAGAATCCGGGTCCAACTGTGCATTCGCAATTAGTATGCGGGAGGCATCAGCGTTCATAATTATGGCGCCATCCATTTTGGCAAGTTCATATAATCTGGCCGGAGAATATTCACAATCAATATTAAATCCACCGCTAACCAGGTCCATTAATTGCGGCGAATCCCCCACTACCACCAGCCCACCGGTATTGGCCTGGAGAATATTTTCTACCCCTATTCTAAAAATACTCCCTGGTGCCAGCATTTTAAGATATTTACGGAACTCGCCTTTATAGATTTCTTCCACCCCGATCACTCCTTATTGATAAAATCTATCAAATCATCTAATGTAAGCAATGGATAAACACTCAACTCTGAATTTTGCTGGCAGTTCACTCCAGCAGGAACAGCTGCTCGTTTGTACCCTAGTTTTAAAGCTTCTTTTAGCCGAGCCTCGATAAAGGAAACTGATCTTACCTGGCCAGATAATCCTAATTCCCCTACAAATATAGTGTCAGCGGGAAGCTTACATTCTTTAAAACTAGAAATAATGGCCGCAGCAATTCCCAAATCAGCTGCCGGGTCTTTAATAAAAAGCCCGCCGGTTATTCTAAGATATACATCATAAGCTGATAACTTATATCCACGCAGCTTCTCTAATACCGCAATTATTAAGGATAAACGGTTTTGATCAATACCCGAGGCCATCCGACGTGGATATCCCGGTCCGGAAGAAGATACCAGCGATTGAACTTCAATAAGCAGCGGCCTGCTTCCTTCAAAACTGACGGTTATAGCCGTACCTATAGAATTTTCACCGGAGCCCAGTAATATATCAGAAGGATCCAGAACCTCAAGCAATCCCTCACTTCTCATCTCCATCAGTCCTATTTCATTGGTCGAACCAAAACGGTTTTTTATTCCCCTTAACAGGCGAAAGCAGTAGTTATTTTCCCCTTCAAAATAAATAACTACATCCACCATATGTTCCAGGACCTTAGGTCCAGCTATCGCACCTTCTTTGGTTACATGGCCAATCAAAAAGAAAGCCTTTTCCATTTTCTTAGCTATTTCAGTTATTCTGGCGGTGCATTCTCTCAATTGTGCAACACTGCCAGGAATGGAGGATATATCCCGAGAGTAAACCGTTTGTATAGAATCAACAATGATAAGTCCCGGATTGATATCTCTGATATATTGCTCTAAGAGATCTATTTCCTGCTCATTTAATAAGTAAATGTTTTCGTTGTTTATTTTTAACCGCAGTGAACGTAATCTAATTTGTTTTAAGGATTCTTCCCCCGATAAATAGATCACCTTTTCCCCAGATGCTGCAATGTGGTTGGCTACCTGTAATAACAAGGTAGACTTACCTATACCCGGATCTCCACCCAGGAGTACTATCGAGCCAGGCACTATACCGCCCCCGAGTACTCGGTCAAGTTCTCCAATTCCACTGCTGAACCTCTTTATGTCATGACTGGAAATCGATGTTAGAGAAACGGCCTCCAGGTGTTTTTTGTTAATGCTGGGAGATTTTTTTTCAACCCTTTCCTCTACCAGAGTATTCCATGATCCACAGCCCGGACACTTACCCAACCATTTTATACTTTCATAAGCACATTCACTGCAGATGAATTTACAAATAATTTTCCCCATAATGCTCTCCTTATTAGAACATTATACCCTAAAGACCCATAACAAAATTGTAGAAATTATGACCCAATAGAATAAATTCCTCTAAATTTTTGTATTTTTGTATCATATATACTTATCGTTATATATAGTATAAATTATTAGACCGATGATAGAAGCCCTTTCCGGGGACTTTTGTCATCGGTCTGAAGGGACCACAAATTTTGCGGTCCCTTCTACTAAAATCACTTCTCTATCCTTTAGTAACAATCATTTTATCATCCACTGCATCTACCAGTATTTTATCACCAGGAAGCACATTTTTTCTTAAAATCTCTTCCGAAATAGTGTCTTCGACCAGTTTCTGCAGAGCTCTCTTGAGTGGGCGCGCACCATAACTGGGATCATACCCCTCTTTCATGATCAGCTTCCTCGCTCCATCCCGGATCTCCATTTCGTATCCATTATCTTTAACTCTCTGTTCCAGGTCTTTTAACAACAAATCAATTATTTTAACCAGATCCTCATCAGACAAGTTTTGAAAGACTATCATCTCATCCACCCGGTTAATAAATTCTGGCCGGAAGGTATGTTTTAATTGCTCCATCACCCGGTTCTTCATCTGGTTATAATTTTCTGCTTCGTCTATGGCCCGGTTAAAACCTACTTGTTTACTCTGCTTGATAGATTCAGCACCTACATTGGAGGTCATAATCACTACCGTATTTCTAAAATCTACCGTTCTCCCTTGACCATCGGTCAAGCGCCCATCTTCCAGTACCTGGAGTAATATATTAAAGACATCCGGATGGGCCTTCTCTATTTCATCCAGCAGTATTACTGAATAAGGCTTTCTTCTAACCCTCTCGGTAAGCTGCCCGCCTTCATCATAGCCCACGTAGCCCGGAGGAGAACCTATCATCCTGGAAACGGCATGTTTTTCCATATATTCCGACATATCCAACCGGATAATGGCATCTTCACTGCCAAACATGGCCTCAGCCAGTGCCCGAGCCAGTTCTGTCTTTCCTACTCCCGTCGGTCCCAGGAAAACAAATGAACCTATCGGTCTTTTGGGGTTTTTCAAACCAGCTCGAGCTCTTCTTACTGCCCGGGCTACAGCTTTTACGGCCTCATTTTGACCAACCAGTCTTTTATGCAGTACCTCTTCCAGATTAACCAGTCTTTCGCTTTCCTCAGCAGCCAGCTTGCTTACCGGTATACCAGTCCAGCTGGCTACTATATCGGCTATCTCCTCTTCTCCTACTGAACCAAATTGTACACTCCTCTGATTCAGCCATTCCTTGCGTTCGCTGTCCACTTCATTTTTGAGTTTCTGCTCTTCATCCCTCAATTTAGCTGCTTTCTCGTATTCCTGACCGTTTATGGCTTCCTCTTTTTCTTTTATCAATTCCTGTAAGCGCAGCTCTTTTTGTTTCAACTCCTCCGGCAGGATATAGTTGGCCAACCGGACCCGGGAAGAAGCTTCATCAATGAGGTCAATGGCTTTATCGGGCAAAAACCGATCACTGATATAGCGAGCAGAAAGCTTGGCTGCCGCTTCTATTGCTTCATCGCTTATCTTGACCCCGTGATGAGCCTCATACCGATCCCGCAGACCCTTCAAAATTTCTATGCTCTCCTCGATAGTTGGTTCATCAACCGTAATGGGCTGGAAGCGCCTTTCCAGTGCCGCATCTTTCTCAATGTGTTTCCGGTATTCATCCAGGGTGGTGGCCCCTACACATTGAAACTCTCCTCTGGCCAGGGATGGTTTCAGAATGTTAGCTGCATCGATTGCTCCTTCTGCAGCACCTGCTCCAACAATAGTATGCAATTCATCAATAAATATTATTACATCTCCGGCGGTCTTGATTTCATTAACTATTTTGGTAAGTCGGTCTTCAAACTCACCCCGGTACTTGGTACCTGCAATCATGGAAGATAAATCAAGCGTCACTACTCGTTTGTTGGCTAATATCTCGGGAACCTGATTCTCATTGATTCTCTGGGCTAGTCCTTCTACTATTGCTGTTTTGCCCACGCCCGGGTCACCAATTAACACTGGGTTGTTTTTGGTTCTACGGGACAATATCTGAATAACTCTTTCTATCTCAGCAATCCGTCCGATTACCGGATCCAATCTGCCTTCTCCGGCATCCTTGGTTAAATCACGACTGAAGGAATCCAGAGTCGGAGTCTTACTGCGCTGCTTTCTTTTGGTCTGGGCAGATGGACCCTGGTTATCCTGCTGGTTATCCCCCATGTTGCTGTTATCATAGGCCATGGGGGTGTCTCCTCCCAATAGAATAAGTACTTGTTCCCTTAGATCATCTAATTTTACCCCCATAGACAACAATACCTGCCCAGCTACACCATCTTCTTCATGTAATATAGCCAGGAGCAGATGTTCAGTCCCTACATAATTTACTCCCTGCAGCCGGGCCTCTTCAAACGATAAATTGAAAACCTTTTTGGCTCCCGGAGTAATTGGCAAATCACCTGCCGCCGGTTGATTACTATCATTTTTTTCTCCTATCAGCTTGGTTACTTCTATCCTCACTTTTTCTAAATCAGTGCCCATGCTCATTAGTGCTTTAGCTCCTACACCTTCTCCTTCTCGCAAAACCCCTAATAATATATGCTCGGTTCCAATAGCAGAATGATTAAGCTGACGAGCTTCCTCCTGGGCATGGATAACCGCATTTCTGGCTCTTTGGGTAAACCTTCTAAACATAATGATCCTCCTTTCTTTTGATGCCATGATCCGAGAGTTCTTTACTTGCTGCTTTTGAGCAAGATCTCCTTTATAACTTCGGCACGTTTAACATCCCGGATAAAAGCCTCCATTTCCCCGCCGGTTCTTTTTTGCAAATGAGCCGGTTTTATTGCCACTACCAGTTGATTTATAACAAAGGGACTAATTCCCTCAATGATGCCCAGATCAACTCCCAGACGAACATCAGAAAGAAGTGCTAATGCTTCATTTGAGTTCATTACCCTGGCATTGGTCAATATTCCATAGGCGCGCCCTACCCGGTCTTCCAGCTGATATTTCATTTCCTCCTGCAGGCTTTTTCGCAGCATTTTCTCTTGCTCCACAATCTGTCTGCTGATGATCCCCAGGTTGGTTATAATTTCATTTTCTGTCTGGCCGAGAGTAATTTGATTTGATAGTTGCACATAGTTTCCTACTATTTCAGTTCCTTCACCATATAGACCACGCACCGTCATACCCAACTGATTTATATTTTGAAAAATCCTGGTTCTCTGTCCACTGATAGCTATACCTGGCAAATGAAGCATGACCGATGCACGCATCCCAGTTCCTACATTAGTAGGACAGGAGGTTAGATAACCTCGCTGTTCATCAAATGCATAATTTAGGCACTGCTCTAATTCATCATCTATTTCCTGAGCTAGTTTATAGCATTTTTCCATCTGTAGACCAGGTAATAAACATTGTATCCGCAGGTGGTCTTCTTCATTGATCATTATAGCGATTGATCCATCCTTACTTACCAGCAAACCTCTATAAGACTCTTCTGATAGCCCGTGTTCAGGACTTATCAAGTGTTTCTCAACTAATATCTGTCGGTCCAGGGAAGATATCTGGTCAAAAGTAATCAAATCCATCTGCGACAGCAGTTCACTTTCGCTGTTTTTCCAGGCATCGCTTATCTCCTGCATTGATTTATTGCCGCTTTCGGCATTCATGAAATATGGAAAAGTAATATACTGAAGATTTCTAGCCAGACGAATGCGGCTGCTGATCACAATATCTGATTCTGAACCTGCTCTGGAATCCATCCAGGCAACGAAGTTACCATTTAATAAATCACTATCACTCACCTGCTGCCCTCCTCATTAATAACTTTTTCCAATCCCTTGATTTTATCTCTGATTTCAGCTGCTTGTTCATAGTTTTCTTCCTTTATCGCCTGCTGAAGTTTCGATTTCAATTCTCCCATTTCCTTTTTCAAGAAAACCTTTTCGCCTCCCCGAACCGGTATTTTGCCTACATGATTGCTGTTGCCATGGATACGCCTAAGGGTTGGTTCCAATTCGGTATCAAAAGCTTTATAGCATTCCGAACACCCCAGTTTACCTGTCTGGCGAATGTCTGCAAAGCTCATCCCACAATTGGTACAACTGTTGGCACTAGCCATTGAGTGTACATCCTGCAGGTTAAAATCACTACCCAAAAAACTACCCAGAAAATTTGGTATAGAAAACTTCTTATCATGGTCAAATAATAGAAAACCTTTCTGGGCTGCACATTCGGTACATAAATGCATATCTATTTTTTTGCCATTTACCATCTGGGTTAAATGTACCGTAGCTGGCTTCTGCTTACAGTCATCACAAAACATTGAAATATCCTCCTCATTTATCACTAATTCAAATTCAGGTATTCCGAGAGAGCTCGAGCTACCGAATTATACAGGTGTTTTCTCTGTTCATCGTCCAGATCACTGGATGCAGATAACACAATGTGTTTGAGCATGTTACCGGATTCACTATCCAGCATCTTTTTTCCCATCAACTCATTAACGAAATCAAATAGTTTATCTCCATCCATTATGGTGTATATATCGCTGCTGATGGTAAAACGAGTTATGCGCACAAAACCTTTGCCGCCTCTCCTGCTTTCAGTAAGATAACCATATTTCTCCTGGAACCTGGTAGAAATAACATAGGTTACCTGGGAAGGTACACAACAAAAAGTTTCAGCTAATTCTGCTCTCTGTATCTCTATTTGTTTTTCTTCACTTCTATCAATCAATACTTTTATATACTGCTCTATCCTATCCGCCAGGCTTCTTTTCATAGCCATCTCCTATTTGACTTTATTTGACTTTCTTCGTTAATTATAATATTTATTTCCAAAAAAATAAACCCCTACTTAACAGGATTAATAATTTCTAATCTACTTATACCTGCAAAGTTAGAAGTCAAAGTTATTAACTACATTTCCCGGCAAGAAACAGGGGGACGTTCTTTTTGTTCCCTCTTTAATGCTCCGACCAGGTAATTTCAATATTGCTGTTTTCAATGATGGGGGTAGTATAACCCGCGTCTTGACCATCTACTTTCATGATCAAGCGCCGTTGAGCAGAAGGTTTGATGTCTACCACCCTAAAAATGTCGCTTAATATGGCGTTGCTTTCACTTTTATCGATGGTTATCCTGGCGCCCTGCTTTATTTTATCTTCCATTTTAACCGGCTGTCCATCCATTATAATTGATGCGCTTTCTTTTTGAATAGTTACTATTTCCCCATTCACATGCACTTTGATATCACGTACGCCCGATTCATTCACGAAATCTTTGATCAATGGAGTGGTCGGCCGCAAAGCATAGATTGTTTCTGACCCAAATGGAACTATTTGATTCATATCTGCTTCTTGGTCATTGACTTTGGCAGCTATCGGCTTCCATTTTAATACTCTCTTTTCACCATTTATATAACAGTAATAAATGCTCTCTACCAGTAAATGTTCCGGCAATCCACACTGTTGTAAAATACTTTCTAAACTGTTAGCTGGTTTAAATTGTACTACTGCTCGGTCAGGTATCTCATCATCCCGAGCAACCAGTTTACCATTCACCAGTACCTGAGTTTGAACCCCGACCTGCTGCCCATTTACGCTGACCTGACCATGAATGTCCTTGACCAAATCGGAAACCAACAGCCGGGCGTCCTTACCGCTCTGTCCTCGGTGAAATTCAATACTATCTCCATCACCAATCAAACTGTCCAGTGAGGCATCCTGCCCATTGACCTTAATAATAGGCGGCTTGCCCACTTCACCTTTGATGGTTTTTACCACACCGTTTATTTCAACTGTTTTGCCCAGACCTGGTTTTCCATAAATATTGCCTAAATTCATCCCTGAACTTAACAAGGCACTGGATACCGTAAAATCTCCCACATTCCACAAGGCCAGCTCCCTTTCGTTTACGCTCACCTTGACAAAAGGTGCCGGAGGGTTGGATAAAGCATGAAAAGCTATACCCAACGGGGTTACTCCCTGTGGGCCTAATAGATAGGCGTCCATTACTTCAATTTTGTCAAACTGGGCTGGAGTTCTTAAGCCCACCCTTCTCGAAGGTATAGCTAACTTTTCGGCTAATTCCTCGGTTAGGCCGGGTGTAAGGCTTCCCCCTCCTACACAAATCACTGCATCAGGCTTTTTCATATTCAGTTCAAGTATGTGTTTTACAATACTGGCGGTAATATCTTTAACTATAGGGTTTAGTTTCTCAATTACTTCACTTGCCGCCAGGGTAATTTCATTTCCCAGTATGTCTGCAGCTTCTACCTCCTCCTGGCTGGCCAGCTGGCGTTTCATAGATTCGGCAGTATAAAAATCCAGCAGATATTCCGAGGCAATGTATTCCGTGATTTCATCTCCCGCACAGGGAACCATGGCATATGCGAAAATATTGCCATTTTTCACTACAGCCAGGTCAGAAGTACCAGCTCCTATATCAACCAGAACTAGGTTTAACATACGCATTTCGGGAGGTATGGCAACCGATAAGGCCGCGATGGGTTCCAGGGTAAGACTATTAACTTCCAGGCCAGCTCTATTAAGGGCTGAAAACAGGCTATCAACAACTACCCGGGGAAGAAAGGTGGCAATAATTTCTACTGCGATTTCTTCTCCCCGCTGCCCTACCAGATTAATAATTTCCTGGCCTTCCAGAAAATACTTGACTACACTGTAGCCCACACAAAAATAATTATTCTTATCTTTGGCGGCTTCTTCCGTTCTGGCCAACTGCGACTGGGCAGACTGTACCGCCTCTATCTCCAGCGCACAGACCTCGGTCCGGGTTACTTCATTTAACACAGTGCGGCGCCTTTCAGCTTTTCCCCCGGCCGTCTGCAGGGAGCGCCCTGCGGCAGCGACTGCTGCTTCTTTCAATTCCAACTGTAGTCGCTTTTCCAGATCTTCCTTGATGTTTTTTATGGTAGCGGCAACCGCCTCCACATCATGTATCTGTCCATCCACCATAGCCCTGGTAGTATGTTCCAGCATTGCGCTGCCAAGAATCTCATACCCTGAGTCAGTTTCTTGCATGACTACCCCTACTATTTTGCGTGTGCCAATATCGAGGGCAAAAAGTTTTTTTTGCTCCACCCGCTTCCCCCCACTTTTAATATTTATTACCCCGGGATTGTCTGTTTATCCTTAGACAAAAACAACCTGGGTTAACGAAACGCATACTGTATTGCCTAATTTGATTAAAACTTATAGGGATATCTTTCTAGATTGAGAGTGAATTCCCTTCACAGGCTGTTTTTTTCTTTATTTAGTCCCTTCTGAAAAAGCAGTAAAATCGCTCCGGGGTATGCATAAATATACTGGTGACCGTTTATCGGAGCATGGTGAACAACATCCTGCATAGACGATTGGCGGAAGAGGGCGAGCGATATGGACGTCGCGAGAGGGGAACTGAACACGGATGTGAATTTACCCTGTACCTCTGGAGACAAGCGTCAAGCAGTTGGTGTTGTCCATGCGGAGATTGGGCGCAAGTATGTCTATGCATACCCTCAACCTACACCGACTTTTTCAGGGGAACTATTTAATAGACAGATATTTGCTTTTAAATACTTGTAATACGAACAGCGGCAGTACCGCTTGCCTTTTTATCCGAGCAGGCTCTGAGAACAAGCGGAACAACCACTCTAGGTTAAGTTTAATAAAGCAGTCTGGTGCTCTCTTTTTTTCCCCGGCTATAACATCAAAACTGCCTCCAACTCCAATACAGACCGGCACATCCAATGTAGCCTTATGTTCATATATCCAATATTCCTGCCGGGGAGCGCCCAGAGCTACTAACAAGATGTCAGGTCTGGCCTGGTTAATGCCGTTTAATACTGCCGCCATATCCTCCTCTTTATGATATCCGTGGTCACTGCCTGCTATATGCAATCCGGGATATAAGCTGGATAAATTGCGAGCTGCTTTATCCGCCATGCCCGGAGAGGCACCCAGCAGAAAAATTGTCCATCCTTGACTTACTGCTTTCTCGCTTATTCTGTAAACCAGATCTATACCAGTTATCCGGTCACTTATTTCATATCCCATAAATCGGCCCGCCCATACAATCCCGATCCCATCAGGAGTTACCAGACTGGCAGAGTTAATGATTGCTTGCAGCTGCTGGTCTTTCCTGGCAGTATAGGCTATCTCCGCATTTAAAGTAATCACCTGTTCAGCTGTCCCGGATTCAATTAGAAATTTTAACCGTTCCATAGTTTCAGTAATATTCAGCAGATCAATGCTGCACCCTAGTATATCAGCCTTTTTCCGGTCAGGCATATCGATCCTCATTTCTCCACGTTATATCAGTATTATAACTCATTTTTCCCTGGTATTTGTGTTGCCAGACACAAAAAAACCCGCCCTGGGGCGGGTACAGATTGTCGACAAAGTCGGCAAGGTGACAGGCCGTTGACAGAAGCCCACAGGATCACCCCGCGCCGGGGCAACTAATGTGCCTTCATTTCATTGCGGCACCATTAAAGGTTGCAATTTTGAGCTCACTGCGCTCGGAAAAACAAGGAAGTCCGTGATTGAGACGCACCTAGGTACGTTGATTGAGCGGGCGTTTTGAAATAACGCGGATATTCGTTTCTTATTCGTGAGCCTTGAGCGAAAACACATTGTAATCCTGTAGAGGGCTTTTGTCATCGGCCTGAGCCCGCCCTGAGGCGGGTGTTATTACCTTAAGAAGTACTGCCTACTTTGTCTATGGCCACTCCAGTAGTTTCGTCTTCAGCCTGTACTACTTTTTGCAATGATTCATAGGATCTAACTACACTTAAGAGATCCACCATTTCCTGGATAGCATTAACATTAGAATGTTCCAGGTAGCCCTGAAGAATATCCGGACTAGATGGTACGGCAGATACTGCTAATCCTTTTTCATTGCTGTAAAGACTATCTCCAATTCTTTCTAATTTGTCTGAATCAGTAAAATTCAGCACCTTCAAGGTAACCGCTGCTGTTCCATCTGCAAAATTTATAACGCCTTTGCGGTCAATACTAAATTCCCCGCTGATATTAATATGTTTATTATCTTTATCAAGAACAGGATTACCTTGATTATCGGTCAAAGAGCCTTCTGAATTTACCTTAAAGGCTCCGTTGCGCGTATAGCGCTCACCCTGCTCTGTCTCAACTACAAAATAACTCCCCGTTTGGGCCAGAGATAAATCAGTAGGTATATCGGTTTTATCGAGATTCCCCACCGACAGGTCAGTTACTATATTCTCCAGGCACACTCCGGTTCCCAGCCGGCCTATGGCTTGAATTGGCTTACTACTAGGGTCAGCTGTGGTTTCCAGACGGCTGAGCAGCATATCTGGAAATGCCCGGGAAAGCGATACTTGCTTTTTATAACCGCTGGTAGACGCATTGGCGATATTATTAGCGATCACATCCTGCCTGGACATCTGCACCATCATGCCAGACGCAGCAGTATACCATCCTTTTATCAAAAGGTTCCCTCCTAATAATTGCTATAGATTATATATCGTTTTCCTTCAGCAATTACTTGAACCTATATCAGCTTTCTACTGCCCTTTTTCTTGGTTTGTCTTATTACCGATATTTGTTCCAGTGCTTTACCGGTACCCATAGCTACACATGAAATAGCATCCTCGGCGACATATACCGGGAGGTTAGTCTCTTTAGACAGCAATATATCCAGACCATTTAACAGTGAACCACCACCGGTCATTACTATACCATTATTAACTATATCTGCTGCTAATTCAGGTGGTGTAATCTCGAGTACCTTTTTCACCCCTTCGATTATAGCTTCAACCGGTTCCTGCAGCGCTTTAAAACTTTCACTCGAACTTACCTGAATATTTTTGGGTAGTCCGGTCAGGAGGTCCCTACCCCGTACTTCCATGGATCGATGCATGTTTTCGTCAGTTACATAGGCAGTTCCTACTCTAATTTTTATTTCTTCGGCGGTACGTTCCCCAATCATCAAGTTATATTCTCTGCGGATATACCTGATTATGGCTTCATCGAACTTGTCCCCACCGACTCTAAGCGAAGCATCACAGACGATACCTCCCAGTGAAAGGACCGCAATATCAGAAGTCCCCCCCCCAATATCAACCACCATATTACCACTGGCATCCGATATATTCATTCCTGCCCCCAGAGCAGCAGCTAGCGGTTCTTCTACTATATATGCCTGCCTGGCCCCAGAAGATACAGTGGCTTGATTGACAGCCCGCTCTTCCACATCCGTAGCACCGGTCGGGATACACACAATAACCCGGGGTTTGAACAGAAATCTGGTTCCAATAACTTTTCTTATGAAATATGTTAACATTTTCTCAGTTGTATCATAATCAGCAATAACACCGTCTTTTAAAGGCCTGATCGCCACTATATGCCCCGGGGTCCTTCCTAACATCTGACGGGCCGCTTCTCCCACTGCAATTATTTTATCTGTATTTTTGTCTATAGCTACAACGGATGGTTCATGTAATACGATACCTTTGCCTTTCTTGAAAACTAATACACTGGCTGTTCCAAGATCAATTCCAATATCCTCGCTGGCGAATAGCATGGTTAGCTAGGCCCTCCTCGACATTTTTCATAATTATACCATTATTATGACCTTTCGTTGCTATTATTGTTGTTTATTTTCTTATTGTGTTAATTCATGGCTATTTGCTGCATATTTCTGTCGAGTAGCTTCTCCACCCCGGATATGACGTTCTGCCTTATTTTTTTCCAGGATCTCCTTTACCTCCTCGGCCAACTTTAAGTCTATCCGAGGAAGGCGTTCTGCTACATCCTTGTGCACAGTGCTTTTGGATATTCCAAAAATCTCTGCAGTCTGTCTTACCGTATTAGATGTTTTAACTATATGGTTGGCAATCCTGACCGCTCTTTTTCTAATATAATTTTGCATCCTAGTCCTCCCGCCAGTTAAATTATTTAAATATATTCAACTGCTTCTCCGGGAAGAACAACCTGCAAGGTTATTTTCATTATAATTTGTGTTCAGGGGGCTCAGGGTTAGTTATCTTGATAATTCAACTTATATATCTCAGTGTCTTTATAATAATGGGATATAATTTCTTTATAGCTTTTACCATCCAATGCCATTCCATTTGCTCCGTATTGGCACATGCCCACTCCATGACCATATCCTCTGCTGTTAATAATTAAATCGTCCTTCTCGTTTTTGAATTCCCAATAAGTTGAGGGAAGATTAAAGAGCTGGCGGAATTGGCTGGCTGATATTTCCTGATCGTTTACCTTGATTTCTCTAGCTCTTCCACTCAGACTTTTTTCACTTATTTCTATATGGGGATTGCTGCCAGTAACTAACCCGCTGATATCATTTAGATCCTGGTAAGAAATGACCTGCCTGGTTTCGTAATAATTGGAAGCAGAACAATACTTACATTCAACACTTTGCAGATAGGGAATATCAGTTCCCCATACATCGGCAGCACTTTCTGTTTGCCCCCCACAGGTCGAGTGATACAGTGCATCTATGGGTTTATCCTTATAAACGATAAGTTCCCCTCTGGTGGATGAAACAGCCAATTCAATTTTGGCCTTTAACTCCTCATATTGGGCTGGATGTAAATCTTCAAACTGCGGCCAAGAAACATAAGCCTGGCAGCAGGTGATATCATCTGATAAATCGGCATTGAGGGGATATTGGCGATCTTCCATTATTTTTTTACAGGCATAGGTGCGTGCGCACAAAGCCTGGGCCTTTAGGGCTTCCAGAGCAAAAGAGGCTGGCATTTCTGCAGCTACTACCCCGCAAACATATTCTTCTATCTCTAATTTTATTATTTGATTGGACTCATGCAGATACAGCTTGATTGTAGGTGGGGTAATTTCGGAGGAATGATTATTATGGGAATAGCAGGCTAAAACTACTGCGACTATCCCAAGTATTCCTAATACCATCACTTTTCTTATAAGTCTTTTGTTTTTCATGTATTAATAATATTAGAACCGGTTAATATTTATGCCCGGTTCTAATATCATTAATCTCTATAAATCTTTGCTCCTACTTGATTTAACTTATCCACAATGTTTTCGTAACCTCTATCAATATGATGACTGTTACTTATATAGGTGGTACCTTCAGACATCAGACCGGCAATCAGCAGCGCGGCTCCTGCCCTTAGGTCGGTAGCTTTTACATTAGCCGCACCCAATTGAGTTACCCCTTTTATAATCGCAGTTCTGCCTTCAATTTTTATACTGGCACCCATACGCATTAATTCCTGGGCATGCATGAAACGGTTTTCAAAGACTGATTCGGTAATTACGCTACTGCCCAAGGTATGGCTTAAATAGGCCATAAATTGTGCTTGCATATCAGTAGGAAATCCGGGATAAGGAAGGGTTTTAATATATATCGGTCTTACCGGCCCTACCCTTTGCACTCTTATTTCATGGTCCATTTCATCAACCTGAGCACCACTTTCCACCAGTTTGGCAGTAGTTGCCTTGAGATGTTCCGGTATAACATTTTTTATTAGTAGATTGCCTCCGGTGGCTGCTGCTGCAACCATATAGGTTCCGGCTTCTATCCGATCCGGTATAGGAGTATAGGTACATCCGTGTAATTTTTTCTGCCCTTCAATCTTTATTAAGTTGCTTCCAGCTCTATTGACTCTTCCGCCCATACTATTGATAAAGTTGGCCAGATCTACTACTTCTGGTTCCAGAGCAGCATTTTCGATATAAGTGGTACCTTCTGCCAGAGCCGCGGCCATCATTAAGTTTTCAGTAGCTCCTACACTTGGGAAATCCAGATATATATGATTGCCTTTTAGTTCCCTGGCCTCGGCAATAACATTGCCTCCGGTTAATTTAATTTTGGCTCCCAGGGCTTCAAAGCCTTTTAGATGTAGATCAATTGGTCTGGTCCCGATTGCACATCCACCCGGCAGGGATATCTTAACGATCTTTCTGGTAGCTAAAATCGGTCCCATTAGTAACAAGGAAGCCCGGATCTGTCTCACTAAATCATAGTCAGGATAGATGTTGCTTACAAAACTTCGAATACATAAAGAATTATCGTCTTTGACCAGATATGCACCCAAATTCTGGAGTAACTTTTTAACTATTTCTACATCATTGATTTCCGGTACCATATTAATACTGATCTTATCTTCGCTTAATAGAGCTGCAATCAGAATAGGCAGTGTGGCATTTTTGGAAGTACTGATTTCAATATTTCCCTGTAGTGTGGCTTTACCTGCGACTGCTATTTCCAAAACCGTTCATCACCTCCCTACTTTAATAATCTCCGATAATCAAAGGCTGTCCGATATAAATAAATGCTTCCTGCTGCTGCAATACACTCTTAGCGGCGATTTGTAAATTATATTTTTTGTTCTGCACGGTAACGCTGTTATCAAATAATGGGGTATAAGCGGTAGTGCTGGTCATGTATTGGTCCTCATATACCTCGCTGGAATTAGCCCCCAGGTTCTGCAAAATTACATTAATTAATTCTATTCTTGTTTCCTGGTCGACATAATGGTCCAGCTTTCCAGTATAAAGGTAGTAATACTGCCATTTTAGATCACCCGCTTTGAGTTTTTCTTCTACCCTGCTAAGATCATGACTTTCATCGCGGCTGGTAACGTTCAAAACTAAATAGGTTTCGTTTTTATCAGTGTTGGTCTCCGCCGTAAAAGTATAGTTAATGTGGTCTGATTGGGAGGTATAACTAGTCATATAGTCAGAATCTATATTATTTCTGACTACCCTTTCGTCTACCCAGGATATTCCCAGATCATTGAAAATTTCTTTAGACTTGCGGTCCAGATCATCCTGAGAAAGCTTTTGGTTTATTTTTACCCAGCAATCAAGACGTGATTCGAGTGAAATTGCACCGATTGATGCAAATGATAGGTAATATGGAGATTGGTGATCGATTTTATTATAGACCAGATAATCAATACCATATCCGCTGGCCGCACATAAGGACACAAAAATGATAAAATATATTAGTACTTTTTTCATTAATATCTCTCCCCCGGGTCTTGGTTATCAAAATTCTTGCCTATTATATGTTCATTTATTCCGGAGGCTTTTTCTTTTTATTTTTTGATCCACCAGCAAATATTTCCCCTCTAACAGAAAAATCCTGACTCAGTCAGGATTTGTTAGTTTCAAAGTTTTACTTGTAAATGCTCAATTACTCACCGGGTGGTATTTCATTCTCCTGCTCGCTTTCTTCATCGGCTGATTCTCTTTCCTCTTCCGCTCGTTTTCTTTCCTCTTCAGCCTTAATAGCTAAAAATTCCTTAAGATATTCTTCCTGCCGCAGTTTCGCCCTCATCGCTTTCTTTTCAAATGAGCCAAACTGTCTTATTATTAGCATGCTAAAAGCAATGGTAATAATAAATACTGCCGCTATAACCATCATCAGTCCGCTACCCATCCCACAATCCCCCTTCATATATCCCATACCTCATCCCTGCTGCAGTCTACATCAATCCTCATCCTTATCGTCTTCTTCTATATACCATCCATCTTTTCCCCGCCTGAATTTTTTCTGTTCCTTTTTCTTTGCCTCTCGTGCCTTTTCTTCCACCTTTTTGGTAGCTTGCCATAATATTAAATATATTAGTCCTTTGACTAAATAATAGCACAAGGTTATGATAATCAGATATTTCGCCATATCATTCATAATAATACCTTATTCCTTTTCTATTATGGCTTATAGGGGATTGGGCAGAGTACCAATTAAGCCGGAAGAAGCTAGCGCAGCTTTCTTCCGGCTTTTTAATACTCTGTCTAATTGGTTTTTAGTAGTCAGCTCCAGCTGCTCTTATTCTAGCTATCGCTCTTTTCAAAGATAGTTCAGCACGAAGATGATTGATAGTTTCATCTCTTTGTGCCAGTCTTCTCTCAGCCCGTTCTTTGGAAGCTTTAGCACGAAGAACATCAACGTGTTCGCCAGGTTCTGCTGTTTCAGCTAATATACGTCCAGTGTTATCAATGATCTCCATAAAACCGCCGCTAACAGCCATTTTCTTTTCAGCACTCTTACCATCTTTGTAGCGCAGTACACCAATCTTGAGCGCTGCAACTAGCGGAGCATGGTTTTTCATTACGCCTATTTCACCATCCACAGCAGGAGCAACCATAAAGTCAACTTCATCCTTAAAGAGAATTCTTTCTGGGGTCACTATCTCTAGCATGAAGGTGTTGTCTGCCATAGGCTACGCCCCCAGTCTCTTCGCTTTTTCAACCACACCATCTACATTCCCAACCATGAGGAATGCTTCTTCTGGCATATGATCGTATTTTCCTTCCAGTACATCGGCAAAGGAATCAACGGTCTGGCTTACGGGCACATAAATGCCGGGCTGTCCTGTGAACTGCTCCGCAACGTGGAAAGGCTGTGACAGGAATCTTTCCAGTTTTCTGGCCCGGGCAACAATGATCTTATCCTCATCACTCAATTCGTCCATACCGAGTATAGCAATGATATCCTGCAGTTCTTTATACCTCTGCAATATCTGCTGCACTCCACGGGCGGTGAAGTAATGTTTTTCTCCCAGAATGTTGGGGTCCAATATTCTAGAAGTAGAATCCAGCGGGTCAACAGCTGGATAAATACCCTTTTCTGAAATGGCCCGGGAAAGAACCAGGGTCGCATCCAGATGCGCAAAGGTCGTTGCCGGTGCCGGGTCAGTCAAGTCATCAGCCGGGACATAAACTGCCTGAGCGGAAGTTATTGACCCTCTGCGAGTTGACGTAATACGTTCCTGCAAGAGACCCATGTCAGTTGCCAACGTGGGCTGATATCCAACCGCAGATGGCATACGTCCGAGCAATGCAGACACTTCGTTACCAGCTTGGGCAAATCTAAATATATTATCGATGAATATCAACACGTCGGTTCCCACAACATCGCGGAAATATTCTGCTACTGTCAGTCCCGTTAATCCTACCCGCAGTCTGGCTCCGGGAGGCTCATTCATCTGACCGAATATCAAAGCAACTTTATCGATAACACCTGACTCACTCATTTCACCCCATAGATCGTTTCCTTCACGGGTACGTTCACCAACACCGGTGAACACTGAAAATCCACCATGTTCGTAAGCGATGTTTCTAATAAGTTCCTGGATAATAACGGTCTTACCAACCCCGGCTCCGCCGAACAGTCCTATTTTCCCACCTTTGGCGTAAGGGCAAATCAGGTCAGTAACTTTGATTCCTGTTTCCAGCAATTCGGTGGCTGGAAGTTGATCAACCAGTTGAGGCGGATCGCGATGGATTTCCCAGTAGTCGCTTGCCGTAACTGGCCCAGCATCGTCAACCGGATTACCAAGAACATTCAATATTCTCCCTAGACAACCTTCTCCAACCGGAATCTTAATGGAAGCCCCGGTATTGGTGGCTTTCATTCCGCGGAAGATACCATCAGTAGGCTGCAGTGCAACACATCTTACCGTATCATTCCCTAGATGCTGCATTGCTTCCAGCGTTACATCGATATCACCCACAACTTTCGTATCGGCGTCCTGGTCGGCTGACTTTATAGTAATAGCGTTCATCAGGTCAGGTAATTCACCAGGCTTAAAACGAATATCAACAACTGCGCCGATAACCTGGGTTACCTCTCCATATGTTACATTCGCCATCCTCTACTTTCCTCCTTTATTCAGAGCTTCAGCTCCACCAACTATATCCAGGATTTCATCAGTTATGGCTGCCTGTCTGGCTTTGTTCATGGCCAGGGTAAGGTTATCGATGATCTCTCCTGCATTCTCGGTGGCGTTGCCCATAGCCGTCATCCTGGCACCATGCTCACTGGCTTTACCTTCAAGCATCGCATTGTAAATGAGGCTACCTACATATCTTGGCAACAAAGTTAGCAGAATCTCCTCTGCACTTGGTTCATAAATGTAATCTATGACACGCTGTCCTTCAGTCTGTTCAGCGGTCGGAGTCTCTATAGGTAAAAGTTTTACTACCGTCGGAACCTGTCGTAAAACGTTTATAAATTTGGCATATACAACATATACTTCATCTAATTCTTCATTTTCATAAGCATTCATTATATATTGCCCAATTTCCCTGGCATCTGCATAACTTATTTTATCACCCAGATTAACAAATTCTGCATCCAGCCCTCCCCGTTTACGATAGAAGTCCCGGGCTTTCCTACCTACAGCTACCATGCCATTTTCCAGTTTTCTGGTATCTTCTTCTATGGCCGTTGCGGCAGCTTTTATCAAGTTGGAATTATATCCACCACAAAGGCCTCTATCAGCAGTGATTACTACATAACCTATTTTGCGTACATCCTCTCTCTTCTCCAATAAAGGATGTTTTACATCATATGCTACTCCAGCCAAGCGGGCCAGCGTACCCTGTAGAGTTTCGGTATATGGTCGGGAAGCCTCAGCAGCCTCCTGGGCACGGCGCAGTTTAGCTGCCGATACCATTTTCATGGCTTTGGTAATCTGCTGGGTATTTTTAACACTTCGTATTCTGCGTTTGAACTCTCTTGTTCCTGCTCCTGCCATCTAATTCACCACCTAAACCGAAAACGTGGATTTGAATTCACCAATGGCTTTAACTAATTTTTCCTCTGCTGCAGCATCTAACTTACCGGTGTCTTTGATACCAGCCGTGATGTCCGCATAGGTGCTGTGCAGGAATTTATGAAAATCAGCTTCAAATTCAAGTACCTTATCTCTGGGCAAATCATCCAGGAAGCCATTTACTCCAGCATAAAGGGATATAACCTGGTCTTCCATAGCCATGGGCTTATACTGGCCTTGCTTCAGTATTTCGGTAACTCTTTCACCTCTGGTTAACCTGGCCAGAGTGGCTTTATCCAGGTCGGATCCAAACTGAGCAAATGCAGCCAGTTCACGGAACTGTGCCAAGTCCAGACGAAGCTGCCCGGCTACTGATTTCATAGCCTTGGTCTGCGCTGAACCTCCAACGCGGCTAACCGATAGGCCAGCGTTTATAGCAGGTCTCTGCCCGGCATAGAACAGGTCTGTTTCCAAGTATATCTGTCCATCAGTAATAGATATAACATTGGTCGGAATATATGCAGATACGTCACCTGCCTGGGTCTCAATTATTGGCAGAGCAGTAATAGAACCACCGCCATAATTTTCGTTCAGTTTACAACCTCTCTCCAGCAAACGGGAGTGCAGGTAGAAAACATCCCCGGGATAAGCTTCACGTCCGGGGGGACGGCGAAGCAAGAGTGACATTTCACGATAAGCAACTGCGTGCTTAGATAAGTCATCATAAATTATCAAGACATCTTTGCCTTGAGTTTCCATAAATTCTTCAGCCATTGCTACCCCTGCATACGGTGCCATATAGAGCAGCGGAGCCGGTTCAGAAGCACCAGCAGCTACTATGATCGTATAATCCATAGCACCCATGCTCTCTAACTTGGCTGCTATACCAGCTACACTGGCCTGCTTCTGTCCAATAGCAACATATATGCATATGATATCTCTTTTTTCCCTCTGGTTTATAATAGCATCGATACCTATCGCGGTTTTGCCAACCTGACGGTCACCGATAATCAGTTCGCGTTGGCCCCTTCCGATGGGAACCATGGAATCGATAGCCTTAAGTCCAGTCTGCATTGGTGTGTCAACTGGTGAACGAGTTACAACCCCGTGTGCAACTTTTTCTATCGGACGAAATGCAGATGTATTAATGGGTCCTTTTCCGTCAATTGGCTGCCCGAGGGCATTTACAACACGGCCGAGCATGGCATCTCCTGTAGGTACTTCCATGATTCTCCCGGTAGCTTTAACCACATCGCCTTCTTTGATGTGAGAATAAGCACCGAGCAAAACGGCACCTACGTTATCTTCTTCCAGGTTGAGTACCATTCCAACAGTTCCACCGGTGAACTCCAGCAGTTCTCCAGCCATTGCGCCCTGCAGTCCATATACGCGGGCAATACCATCCCCAACATATATAACAGAGCCCACATTGCTGACCTCGACCTCGGATTGGTAGCGCTCAATCTGTTCTTTTAATATCGCGCTAATCTCTTCCGGCCTAATACTCATTTATGTGCTCACCCCTATCACATTAACTTATCTTAACTTGTTTGAGTTTTTCCTTGAGCATCTCCAGTCTTTTGGCAACGGTGGCATCTATAATCTGGTCCTGCATTCGTATCTTAATCCCACCGATTAAGTCTGGATCCACTGTTTGCTTCAGCTGTACTGTCTTACCAGTAGAAGCTGAAAGCTTTTCAGCCAGTATCTTCATCTCATCTGCAGATACTTCCTGAGCTGATATCAATTGAGCCTTCATAATGTTTCTTGATTCATCAGCCAGGTCTTTATATTGTTCTACTATAACGCCTATATATGCTTCGCGTCTCTTGTCAATGATCATCAATAGAAAATTAAGAGTCATCTGGCTAATGCTGCCTTCAAATATCTTAAAGATAACCTCTTTCTTTTCCTTGGCGGGAATCAGCAAATGAGCCAGATAGTCTTGAAAATTTTCTGTTCCTTCTATTGTTTCGACTGCTTTATCAAGTTCTAACTCAAACTCATCTACCTTATTAGCTTCCCGGGCGATGCTGAAGAACGCTTCTGCATAGCGCCTGGCGACGCTCCTGTTTAACATAACAGATCGCCTGCCTCATTGACAAATTCACTGACCATGTTCTTATGATCTGCTTCTGTAATAGCTCTTTTCAAGACCTTTTCTGCAGCCATGATAGCCAGTGCAACAGCGTTATCCTTTAATTCTGCCTTGGCCATAGCCGTAGCCGATTCTATCTCAGCAGTAGCTTTGGCTTTCATATTAACTGCGTCCCCCTGAGCTTTGGCTAAAATCTCGTTTTTCGCATCTTCAGCCGCTTTGGTTGCTCTAGCTACAATTTCCTGAGCTTCCTTGCGTGATTCTGCCAGATTAGCTTGAGATTCTTTCTTTAACTCATCAACCTCTACTCTAACCTCTTCCGCATGTTTCAGTGATCCTTCAATACTTGCTGTACGTTCATCTAGCATCTTATAAATTGGTCCATAAGCAAATTTGTACAGCAAAGACAAAAGTATAAAGAAGTTAACCGCGGTCCACCCGATGACATATAAGTTACCAAATGCCGGAGTGTGACCAGCAGGTGCTTCTATGGGCATTCCGCCTCCCTCTGAAGCCAGGCAGAAGGTTGCAAATCCCATAATCAGAACCATTGCCAAAAGGAGGATTGATGCATAAAAACTTTTATTCCTTTTCACGGATGTGCTACCTCCAATCTCTTAGAGCAAATAGTAATTTGGGCGATAGAGCCGATAATAATTATGCCCTATCGCCCATAATCTCTAGTCTACATGTATTGTTCGTTGTTTTTAAAGCTTACCAACTAACATAAATGCAATCAGCAGACCATAAATAGTCAGAGTTTCAATAAAGGCCAGAGTTATGAACAGAAGTGTTCTAACATCCCCTCCAACTTCAGGCTGCCTAGCGATGGCTTCGAAAGCTTTGCCTCCAGCTACACCCATACCAATACCGCCACCTATACCGGCGATTGATACAGCAAGACCAGCACCTAATGCTACTCCCATCTTTTTTCCCTCCTTTCAAGCTCTAACAAAAAAATGAGCAAAATTTAATGTTTAATTATTAATGACCTTTTCCAGCTGCAGCAGCTATATAACTAGCTGACAAAATTGTAAATACTACCGCTTGGATAGCACCCAGTAACAGGCTTAAGCCCATGATCGCCGCCGGAACTACAAATGGTGCCATGAATAGCAAAAATGCTATAACCATTTCTTCACCAAAGATATTCCCAAATAGACGGACGGTAAGGGAAAGTGGATGTGCCACTTCTTCTACCAGGTTCAATGGCAACATGAGCGGGCTCGGGCTCACGAAGTGATGCAGGTAATGTCCACCGTGTTCTGAAAATCCTGCAACATGAACTGAAAAGAACGTAATCACTGCTAAAGTCATAGTTACGTTCCAGTTGCTGGTAGGAGGTTGGAACCCCGCAATATGAGCGGCTCCTGGGATGAGACCGCTGTAGTTGCTTATTAGGATGAACAGGAAAAATGCAGTAAGCAAAGGTGCCCACTTTTTAGCGACATGCTCTTCGTCCATTAACTGGGTAAAAAAATCATAGGTAAAAATTATTATTGCTTCGAATGCATTCTGCAATCCTTTGGGAACACTTTGCATCTCTCGGGTTGCCATAAATGCAATTATTCCTATCAATGCTATGATTACCCATTCAGTAACTACCAGGTGGTCTACTGGAATTGGCCCAATGTGAAATAAGGCGCCATCCCACATACCAAATATCATTCTTTTCTCCCCCCTTCCTACAGTAGCGTTGTTGAGATAGTCAGGTCTTCTGTTTCTTCTCCTGTTATCCGAGCTGTCACCTAAAATGTAAATCAAAGCCTTTTTGGCAGGCTTTGACTGCTAACAAGGTTTATTTGGTATCTTTTTTATGCTGGTCTGCCATCATACGATCCCACATAACTTTGATAGCTGTGGCCATCCCCAGAAGCACACCGATTACAGTAAATTTCGGCGCGGTACCGTATTTTTGATCCAGCCACCATCCGCCGTATCCACATAATCCTACCGCTGCCGCAATAGTTGTGACCAGGTTTATCGCCTCGCTAAAGGCTTTGGCCCAGTGTTTCTTTTTTTCCTCAGCCATTAATACACACCTTTAACTAGTCTTCCACTAGCCCTCTTGCCTATTCGGCATAAAAATCCAAATTCCTTTTAGCCTTAAGCTATACACTCTTACTCAAGTACAATAAAATTCGAGGGCGAAGACGTAAAATCCTTTCGTGAATTTTACATTTTATTGAGATTTATTGTCGATGAATTCTTCCGTTACC
The DNA here is from genome assembly GCA_016841875.1 of Syntrophomonas sp. GTDB lineage: Bacteria > Bacillota > Syntrophomonadia > Syntrophomonadales > Syntrophomonadaceae > JAAYJK01. The sequence goes on along the minus strand of JAENYG010000005.1, from coordinate 57,739 downwards.
GTGATAAATACCCTTTTCGTTCTAATTTGGCCACGTGAGCCTGCAGAGCACTGTCTATATTTATGCCAAAATCTTCTTCCATTACAAACATCATAGTGACTGCTGTCTGCGCTACATCCAACAATTCCCTGGCTATTTCCCAGATGATGGTATCATTATCCATGTTCACTTTTTCCCCACTAAGACCTCTGAATTTGCCTATTACCTGCGCTAGTTCCCCAGTTTCTTCCATCAGTTTTAGCGCGGTTGATTCCAGGGTAGGTGAGAGCTGGTTTAGTTTTGGTAATGAAAGAGTTTTGGTATCCATACAAAAAGACTCCTATCTTATAATTAGTAAAAATTGTATGCCGGGGACAGCCCTGGTTTCCTGCTGACATTTAAAGAAAGCTGGAATGGAATCCCCTGATTTTATTTCTTCTCTAGTATAGTGGATATTTCTGGCATAATTCATGAACGATATTTTTTGCTTCAGCAAGGCTGGTTTCGCTGTCGGGGCTACCCAGGGCTATAGCAATAGCAGTTCCCACCTGCTTCATATCGTCTGCGTTCATGCCCCGACTGGTGAGAGCCGGTGTTCCCAGTCTGACCCCACTGGTAACAAAAGGTGTTTCGGGATCAAATGGTATAGTATTTTTATTGACGGTAATATTTACCGATTCCAGAATTGCTTCAGCATCTTTGCCAGTAAGATTCTTGGGACGAACATCTACCAGCATTAGATGATTGTCCGTTCCTCCCGAAACTAATCTTAGTCCATTTTCCATAAGTGCTGCTGCCAGTGCTGTGGCATTGGTGACAATATTCTGCTGATATTTCTGAAATTGGTCTGATAGGGCTTCTTTGAAACATACCGCTTTAGCTGCAATGACATGCATAAGTGGACCACCTTGAATACCTGGAAAAACAGCGCTGTCAATTTTTCTAGCCCATTCCTGGCCGCAGAGAATTATTCCACCTCTCGGTCCACGCAGGGTCTTATGGGTGGTTGAACTCACAAAATCTGCATATTCAACCGGATTGGGATGAAGCCCTGCTGCTACCAGTCCTGCTATATGAGCCATATCTACAAACAAATAGGCCCCCACTTCATCGGCAATTTCTCTAAATTTTTTAAAATCGATAATACGAGGATAGGCACTGGCTCCAGCTACTATCATACGCGGTTGGACTTTGATGGCAGTATCTCTTAACTGATCATAGTCTATGGTCTCTGTTTCAGCATTTACCCCATAATCAACAAAATTATAGTTTTTTCCGGAAAAATTTACCGGACTGCCATGAGTAAGGTGGCCTCCATGGCTCAGATTCATACCCATAACCGTATCACCAGGACTCAGAGCCGCAAAATATACCGCCATATTAGCCTGAGCTCCTGAATGGGGTTGTACATTGGCATGTTCGGCATTAAACAGTTTTTTGACCCTTTCCCGAGCCAGTTCCTCTGCTACATCGACGTACTCACAACCCCCATAATACCGCTTTCCCGGATATCCTTCGGCATATTTATTGGTCATCACGCACCCCTGCGCAGCCATAACTGCACGAGACACAAAGTTTTCTGAGGCTATGAGTTCCAGTTTATTGTTCTGTCTCATTTCTTCCTGCTTGATAACCTCAGCTATCTCTGGATCAACAGCTCGAACATACTTTTCAATATAATCCACTTGCCCGACTCCCTTCATGACATTTTTTTTCGAGACTATCTATCTTTTCTACTCTTCTCTGGTGTCTCCCTCCTTGAAATTTGCTATTAATAAAAGTTTTTATCATTTCCAGCGTAATTCCAATTCCGGTTATTCTTGATCCGACTGCAATCACATTGGCGTCATTATGCTCCCGAGCCAGGGCCGCTGAATAAGGATCATGACATAAAGCTGCTCTTATTCCCGGAATTTTATTAGCAGCTATTGAGATTCCTATCCCCGTTCCACAGATCAACACTCCAAAAATATTATCCTCCAGAACCTTTTTCGCAACTGCTTCGGCAATATCCGGATAATCAACTGATTCGCTGCTGTGGGTTCCACAATCAATAATTTGATGACCTTCTGCTTTCAGCTCATTAATTATTTCCTGTTTCATCGAGAAACCGGCGTGATCACTGCCAATAGCTATTTTCATAGGTTGAATCGCTCCTTATTAGGATAATTTTCCCAAAAGTTTTTCCAGCATCCCTTTAATCTGCCGGGCACTTTTTTTATATGATTCTATCCCCATCCCATATGGGTCAAAAATTTCTTGGCCATCATAACCGGCGAAATCACTTAGCAAGAAGATCTTACCTTTACTTTCTGCAAACATTTCCATCATATACAGGCAGTGTTCTCTAGTCATAACCAAAACTAAGTCGGCATTATTGATCATATCCTGGTCTATTCGTCTGGACCTGTGAGTGGATAAATCTATACCATACTGCAGCATGGTATCCACCGCCGCCTGGGCAGCTGGTATGCCATCTGCAGCAAATATTCCGGCTGACCATACGTCATACTCGTTGGCCAGATCGCCTCCCAGATAATCAGCTATCATTCGAGTGAAAAGCCCCTGAGCCATTGGACTTCTACAGGTATTTCCACTACATACAAAAAGTACCCTTTTCACCTTGCTCCCCCCTGGTTATAACAGTATTTTAACAGCCAGCATAATTAATATTACGCCGCCTGCTATTTGAGCATAGCGACCAACCAGACTGCCCACTATTTTACCGCTTCTAAAGCCTATCAGGGTCATAAGCCCGGCTGTTATTCCCATAATAATTACTGTCAGCAGTACCGGCACCCTGGTAGTGCCTAAAGTAAAACCAGTTGCCAGCGCATCCATACTAACCGATGCGGTCAGCAGCAAAAGGTTCTTTTCCCCATATTCCGACCCTGCTTCACGGCCTGCCAGCAGCTTGCGGGCCTGATCAAACGCGGCCGAACAACTCTTAACTTCCCGGTAACCTTCCCTAACAAAAGTTACCCCAACATACGCAAGTACTGCCGCTCCCAGCCAACTGGCCCACAAACCCAGTATTTTCCCGGCTGTATACCCCAAACTTAAGCCTATTAAGGGCATTAATATATGAAATATCGCTACTGTGACAGAAAACTTGTATTCATAAGACTTAGATGTTCCCCTTAAACCCATGACCAGAGCCAGGGAAAAAGCATCTATGCCTAATACCACCGCTACCAGCAATACGGTTACCAGGTGCCCCGACATATGCATCTCTCCAAATTCAGGAAACAGTGAGACAGTCCTCCTGCTGCCTGAGTATCTATTTAATGTTCTGGTCTAGCTGATAATGCCCTTTGTATCCGGTCAACAAACGATGCTGCTATGCCGGTCAAATCAGATGGCAGGGGGGCAAACACTAGTACATCAACATCACTCGTCTCACACTCTCTAATTATGGAATACAGGTGAGCACCTCCATTTATCAAATCCAGCTCGTACTCCCTGTTTAAACCGGTATAGTTTTTCTTTGGCCCTTTTTGAAAATTATTATTCACCAGTGCGGTTTTCTTCTTCCGCTTAAAACAATCCTCTAATATTAAATTGAGCTGCTGAGAATCTTCTGCCAGCAGTACCACCAGGTCAGTAAAATATTGAGCGGTACTGCCCCCGTTGGGCGACTCTAATTTCCTGCCCAGAACCTCTTGAATAGATTCCAGGGGAACACCACCCCGTCTGAGAACCTTATAATCATTTTGCAGATCGATCAGGGTGGATTCCACCCCTACTCCGGTTGGTCCCGCATCCAGTACCGCTGCAATTTGGTCATGCAGATCGTTTCTCACATGGTCAGCAGTAACCGGACTAGGACGCCCATACCTATTAGCGCTCGGAGCTGCCAGTGGTCCAGCCCTATCAATCAGCTTAAGAGCTACTGGATGGTCGGGCATACGCAGTCCTACCCCTGATTTTCCTCCCCGAACTATATCCGGTACGCTGCTTGATGCCGGTAAGACTATAGATAGAGGACCTGGCCAGAACTCCTTAATGAGCGTCCGGGCGTCTTCAGATAGATAACTAACCAGCCGGTGGACCTGTTCCATACTGCTTACATGAACCAGAAGTGGATTTTCCGGTGGTCTTCCTTTGACCTTAAATATTTTTTCTACCGCCTCCACACAAAATGCATCTGCTCCCAGACCATAGACGGTTTCAGTCGGAAACGCCACCAGTTCTTTTTTCTTTATCAATCTAGCAGCCTCATCTATCAAATCTTCTTCCGGGCAGACCGGATGAATCTTTGTATATCGAGTCTTCATCTGCCCTACCCCTTCCTGGCTTTAAGTATTCGGTCCCTGCCAGCCATATCTTTAATAATTTCCACATCGTTGAATGCTTTAGTCATCTCCAGCGCTTTTGCTCCCTGGTTATATGCTATTTCCATAAACAGGTAACCCCCCGGCTTCAACTTTTCTAAAGCCTGGGGCAGCAAACGCCGGTATATATCAAGTCCATCTCCAGGCGCCAGAAGCGCCTGGACTGGTTCAAATTCTTTAACTTCCTGATCAAGTATAATATACTCATTTTTTGGTATGTAAGGCAAGTTAGCAGCAATCAGATCGAAAGGAGGGTGTTTTATCAGGGGGGCAAGCAGATCGCCCTGCCAAAAATCGATTACCACACCATTCTCGGCTGCATTTATTCTGGCGGTTGCCAGAGCTTTTTCAGATACATCGGTAGCTGCCACTCGAGCCCCGGGCAGATAATGAGCCAGGCTAACCGCTATTGCACCTGACCCGGTCCCCACGTCACATAAGTCGATTACCTGCCCTTCAGGAAGTTCCAGGATTTTTTCTATCATCATTTCCGTATCCGGGCGGGGAATTAGTACGGCCGGGTTGACATGAAATTTCAAGGACATAAATTCCTTATGACCAGTTATATATGCTGCCGGTTCTCCTTGAACCCTTCTTTGGATAACATCTCGAAATTGCTTTCTTTCCGATTTATTAACCGGTGCATCATAATTAGCATATAAATAGACTCGCTCCTGCTTCAGCACATGTGCCAACAGCACCTCAGCCTCCAACCTCGGGTTATCTATTCCTTTGCTGGCAAAATACTGGGTGGTCCATCCCAGGAGTTGCTTAACATTCCAGTCTTCTTTCAATTATTCCACCTGTTTCATGCGCTCAGTATGATCATGTGCTATAAGCGCCCCAATAATTTCCTGCAGGTCTCCTTCCAATATCGTATCCAGTTTATGCAGGGTAAGATTTATCCGATGATCGCTAACCCTTCCCTGGGGGAAGTTATAGGTGCGAATGCGCTCGCTGCGATCACCAGTTCCGACCTGACTTCGGCGTGCTCCGGCCATTTCTGCATTTTTTTCTTCTTCCATGACTTCCTTCAAGCGGGCTCTCAATACCCTTAAAGCCTTGGCTTTATTTTTATGCTGCGATTTTTCGTCCTGACAGGTGACTACCAGGCCGGTGGGCAGGTGAGTGATCCTAACCGCTGACTGGGTAGTGTTTACGGATTGGCCCCCGGGTCCGCTGGAACAATACACGTCTACGCGCAATTCATTCGGGTCTATGTCCACTTCTACCTCTTCGGCTTCTGGAAGTACTGCTACGGTCGCAGCCGAAGTGTGTATCCTTCCGCCCGATTCAGTAGTTGGTACACGCTGCACCCGATGGACACCAGATTCATATTTGAGCTTACTGTAGACGCCTGTACCATCTATAACAATGATTAATTCCTTAATACCACCAATATCAGTAAAATGAGAATCCATAATATCTATCTTCCAACCCTGGGCTTCAGCATAGCGGGAATACATCCGGAACAGGTCGCTGGCAAAAAGAGCCGCTTCATCCCCTCCGGTACCGGCACGAATTTCCATGATTACGCTTTTATCATCATCAGGATCTTTAGGCAGCAAAAGAACTTTCAACTCCTCTTCCAACTCTTCTTTTTGGCCCTGGAGTAAATTCAGTTCTTCTTCCAGCATCTGACGAAATTCTTCTTCCTGCTCTTCCGCCATCATCTCTCGGGTATCTGCAATTTGCTTGATTACAGATTTATAATCCCGGTGTTTCTGAACAATATCCTGTAATTCAGAATGGGCCCGGGCATATTTTTGGAACTGACTCTGGTCAGATATGATCTCCGGTTTGCTCATCAGTTCGCTTAGTTCATCATATTTATCTTCGAGACTATCCAGCTTTTGCAGCATGGTTTTACCTCCCAGTAATATTAACTTTAATACTTAGCTGCTTGCAATAAATCCTTCTGTATTTTGGCCACTACCATTCTCCTTATCCTGCAGTACCGCTTTCAATGCGGTGATAGCCACCTCCAACTGCTCATCCTCCGGCTGCCGGGTAGTTAATTTCTGCAGCCACAAGCCTGGTGCTATCATAAATTTAAGCCAGTGATTTTCATAATATTTGCCGCTATATTTTAGAAACTCATAACTAAATCCAGCTACTACCGGTAAAACAGCCAGTCTGCTCCATATACGGTAAAATAGATTTCCTTCTCCCAGCATAACAAATACCAGTATGGAGACTACCATAACGATCAGCAAAAAAGCCGTACCGCATCGCGGGTGCAGCGTGGAATACTTGCGGGCATTCTCTATGGTTAAATCTTCTCCGTTTTCGTAGGTAAAAATAGCCTTATGTTCAGCCCCATGATACATAAAAACCCTGGCAATATCAGGCATTTTGGAAATGAAATAGACGTAGATAAGAAAGAAAGTAATTCTTAAAAAGCCTTCTACAATATTTTGCAGTACTACTCCACCCAGATAATTTTGAGTATAATGAACAATAGCGGTGGGAAGTACCATGAACAGCAAAATGGCCAGTCCCAGCGAAACAGCCATGGTTATGATTATCTCCCAGGGACTCAGTTCCTCTTCCTCTTCTTCTAGAGCCATATTGGCCGAAGCATTCAACATGCGTATGCCAACCACCATCGACTCAATCAAAACATAGGTTCCTCTTATTAAAGGCCATTTCAAGAAGGGATAGCGCTTCACCAGCGAGGGATTTTCTTCTTTTTCCAGGTGAATCGTACCGTCGCTTTTTCTTACTGCCAGGGCAGTCTGCCCAGGACCGCGCATCATCACTCCTTCAAGAACTGCCATTCCCCCATATTGGAATTTGTTATTCATTATAAACCACCTTCATATAAACAGAGTCCCCCCTTCAGGCCAAGCACTCCCTCACTTGAACTCCAGTGGATGTGAGACCTTCTCCTGCTCACGAGTTGGCTGGTGTCAGGTTCCCTTTCCATGAGGACATTCCAGTTACCAGGGAACTTCAACTGGCGGGTCCCCTTTCATTATAGCAAAATAGCAGGAACTTCCGCCCCTGCTATTGTTTACTCTAAACCATACTTTCTCTTAAATCGCTCTACTCTTCCTGTGGTATCTACTACTCTGCCTCTATTACCTGTATAAAAGGGGTGGCATTTGGAGCAAATTTCTACTCGAATGCTATCTTTAGTTGACCCAACCTCGAATTCATTACCACATGCGCATCGAGCTGTCGCTTTAAAATATTGGGGATGTATTTTTTCTTTCACAATTTCACCTCTTTTCAGGTTGCCTTTATATAATTTAATATGTTTTTTCAGCTAAACAGCCAAACAAACTGCAAAGAAGATTATATCAATAAAAATCACAAAATACAAGGATATATTAAACTCTTACTCTAGCTTGACATTGCGCCTTAAGTGTACTAGTATTGTTAGTACAATGAAGACATTGCAGGGTGGTGTATTATTTGCTGTGGTTTAAGATAGACTATCATTCCGGCCAACCTGTTTACCAGCAGATTTTGGACAATTTTAAGAGTGAGATTATAAGCGGAAATCTAAAAGCCAATGACCCGGTTCCATCTATCCGTGAGTTAGCCCGCATGTTAAATGTGAATCCTAATACTGTGGCCCGAGCTTACCGGGAATTGGAAAACGAGGGCTTGATTTATTCGCGTACTGGAATAGGCAGTTTTATTGCTGCAGAAGACCAGTGTACTCTGGAAGAAAAGGCCTTAGAAGCAGTATATCCGGAGTTAAAGAGGCTTATACAACTATCGCGAACCTTTAATCTCCATAAAAGTATGCTGGAAAAATTATTTGCTAATACCGTGGAAGAAATATATGGAGGTGATGGGCAATGACCGCCTTTAGCATGGATAATTTGGTCAAGGGCTACCCCAAAAGCAGTTTTAAGCTTCATATTAAGCACCTCTCTCTGAAAGAAGGCAGTATTATGGGCCTGCTGGGAACCAATGGAGCCGGGAAAACCACTCTATTGAAGCTGCTGCTCAATATAACTTTCCCTGATGCCGGGACTATTACCTGGACCAAAAATAGCAGTCCGGCCCCTGATTTTATTGTCCATAACGTCAGTTATATGCCGGAATATAAAAATTTATATCATAAAATGAGCTGCGGCAGTATGCTGAAGTTCTCTTCCCAAACTATTCCCGGCTGGAACGACAGTAAGGCAGAAAAACTGCTCTCGGTTTTTCCTCTGGACCTGGGCAAGAAAATCAGCACCCTTTCTTATGGGGAAAAAACTCGTTTATATGCAGTAATAACTTTCTCCAAAGATGTACCTTATATTATTATCGACGAACCCTCCCGGGGGTTAGACCCGGTAATGCAGGAAAGAATGCTGGAACAAATGAAGCTTGCCAGTCAGGCGGGTAAAACAGTTGTTTTTTCTTCTCACCAACTGCTCGAAGTTGAAGAAACTGCTGATACCACAGCTATAATTAAGGATGGAGAAATAGTTTTAAATGATTATCTGGATGATCTAAAATCATCCCTGTTTTTACTGGTGGCCCCTGAGGGTATAGTATGTGCCCCCCGGGAAGACCAAAACGTTATGATTGTGGCCCAGAGAAAGCAGGCCGGACAAAATATTTTATTATGTCGGGGTACAGAATCAGCCCGCGCTTCCCTTAAAGAGCCTCTGAAGGTCTTTGATGTTAATCTTAAGGACATTTTTTTGACTATTAATGAAGGCGAGGTGTATCAATAATGAATCTATTTATAAAAGAAGTCAATGACCTTAAAACCCGCTTTCTTGCCATGGTCTTGCTGATTGGAATATCCGGTTATTTTATAATAGTCTATTATGACTTTTTTATATCCCTGATGAATATAAATACTATCAAAGATGCTCTGGAAATTTCGCCCTTGAGCAGATATAGGGACGCCGGGGCTATAATGCAGCAGTTGGCCTTGCTCCTTAACAATATCGATTTTTACGTGTGGTCACAATGGTTTGGGAAAAACCTGTATCAAATTATACTCCTGAGCACCATCCTGCTGGGTTTCTCTTCGTTTGCTCGCGAGGCGGAACAGAATACTATGAGTTTTTTGCTCAGCAACTTTACCCGCGGGCAGATATTCACCAGCAAAATCCTGGCTGGCGGTATTCTGCTGATACTCCTGGTGACCGAAGGATGTTTCCTGCCGCTTATGCTGGCCCATGGATCAGGTTATTCGTTTACGTTCTTCAAAGCCTGCTCCTATTTGCTCCAAATGGGTTCGGCAGCAGTATTTTTGTATGCGGCAGTTATATTATTTTCGGTTTTATCAAAAGATGTTATTAAACCAATAATAGCTTCTATAATACTATTGATGGTTCTGGCTCTACCCAGGTTAATCAAGTTTTTAAGTTCGCTGTACCTTACTCGCTATATGACAGGATTGGATATATTTGTCGGCAATGGTGTTCATTATACCTCAGTGCTGTTATTAACTATAATCACTGCAGCTCTTTTCAAGCTTAGCTGGCAGATATACAAGAAAAAGGATTATTAATAGGACTTTGGCACTTATTGTTCGTGCTGATATCAATACGATCTTTACGACTTTTAAGGAGGGAAATTCATGATTATTACTACATGTGAAAGTATACCCGGTTACAAGATTGTTGAAATTACAGGATTAGTAAGGGGCAGTTGTATCCGAGCCAAACACCTGGGCAAGGATATCGGAGCTGGTCTAAAGTCTCTGGTGGGAGGCGAGCTAAAAGGTTACAGTGAACTTTTGGAAGAATCAAGAGAAGAAGCCATAGGACGAATGATTGAACATGCTGATAAGTTGGGTGCCGATGCGGTAATCGGTATGCGCTTTGTAAGTTCGCAAGTTATGAGTGGTGCGGCGGAGTTTCTAGCCTATGGTACAGCGGTTAAATTAGAAAAAGAAGCCTGATCAAAGAAATCAGCTAATATGGATCAGTTATCCATTTTACGTATCAAAGATGGAAATATTTATCCGGGTAAGGAGAGTTGTTAATGGTTTCAACAGCTGCCATTATAGCTATGTTTTTCACCCTGACCCTATCCACTATCTTACCGTTAGGGCTGGTATTGTATTTCTATAAGAAAGAGCGGATATCGATCAAAGCTGTATTAGTCGGAGCAGCGGTATTCATAATCTTTCAAATCTTAACCCGTATCCCCTTATTGCAGTATCTGTCTGCCCAGGCGTGGTATACAGAACTGATGTCTAATGTGATTTTTGCCAGCCTGTTCCTCTCCCTGACAGCAGGTTTATTTGAGGAAACAGGCCGGTTTCTCGGCTTCAAATATTTTCTAAAGGATCGTTTAGAATGGAAAAATGGCGTAGCCTATGGCATAGGGCACGGTGGGATTGAAGCAATTGGTCTGGTAGGATTAAGTTATATAAGTAATATTGTTTTTAGTCTTATGATTAATGCAGGGACATTTGAACAGACTCTTAATGCCTCACTGGGCAGTACCACCGCTGCAGCGATAAAAGCTCAGCTTATCAATACTTCTCCCTTGCTTCTTGCCGTAGGCGGAATAGAAAGGTTTTTCACGTTACTCATTCAGATTGCCCTTTCCCTGCTTGTATTATATGCCGTCATGAACCAAAAACCTATTTATCTCTTATATGCAATACTTTTACATGCATTGATAGATATACCAGCAGTCCTTTTTACAGCCTTTTATTCGAACCTGCTGTTGGTAGAGCTAATTGTTTTGGGGTTTGCTGTATTAAGCTATATTTTTATTAAACGCATGAAAATACCGCTTGAAAATAATACCCTGGATTAATAAAGGTAAAAGCCCTTCATTTTTTTACCTGAGGCCATTTATAACTTTAACCATTCCCAACCTGATAATTATATAATCGACTCTTTTTCAGGGCTGTAAATTCACCTGGTGTTAATAATAACACCAGGTGACATTACAGCCCCGCTAATTACAATTGAGCAAATGATGTGGCAGTTGGCAGGATGCTTATTAGTGAAAATTTACTCCTCTTCATTATGTAGATATCGCAATGTGTAAAACTGCTGTTCGTGAAAGGTATCGTAAGGGGTGAAAGGATTTTCATCTGCTTCATACTCTGCGATTTTATTGAAAAAGACATACATTTTGGCATCCAGGTCATCCATAACGTGAAGCATCAGGGCTTCTGGAGATAATGGCAGGACCGGTGAACCGAATTCGAGGCTGCCATGATGTCCCAGTATCATGTTTTTCAATATCTTTTCCAGCAGGTCCGGGAAATCAAGACCCTCGTCTCTCATAGACGTTATTTCCCGGGATATAAATTCATACCCCAGAACGATATGTCCAACCAGCTTCCCGATTTCAGTATAATCCGGCAGTACCTCGATCCGGAATTCTTTGATCTTCCCAATATCATGCAATATGGCCCCGGTAATCATAAGATCCCGGTTGATAGCCGAATATAACCCGGCTGCTTTATCACATAACTCGGTTACTATAAGGGTATGTTCTATTAACCCTCCGCTGTAATTGTGATGAATTACTTTGGCGGCCGGAGCAGCTAAAAATTCCTGCCAGATTTGAGGGGTAAATATTCTATAGAGCAAATTTTTCATGTGCGGATCGCTAATGCTGGCCATCTTTGCTTCCAGTTCCTGTTTAAGCTCTTTTATCTCCCGACCTGGACTTTTCATATAGGACTGAGGTTCCTCTTCCAGTACTTTTATCCGCTTGGCTGTAATCTGCTGCTGCTGGTTGTAAATACCTATATCACCTAACATACCAATGACGGCCCCGGTTTCCAGTATGCCTGCCAGCTGGCAGCTATCCCATACCACGGCTTTTATTTCTCCACTTCTATCGCTCATTTTAAGGTGGGTAATATTTTTCCCTTCCCGGGTCTTTCTGGTAGTTTTATCCTGCACCAGAAACTTACCCCAAAATTGGGTTCCTGCAGGAAGATTTTTCAGTTCTTTAACTGTGTAAGGTCCTTTACTGTTATTCAATGCTCCCCTCACTCCTTTAAGTATTATCACTAAAACCTATTTAGCACCATCTTTGGGATGGGAATAAGATCCCAGTTTTATATGAGGGATCTCTTCTTCTAAAACTTTTATAAAATTTCCTATTCCTATACCCGAGCTGTCTCCTCCAATGTGTTCTATTAAAAAATCAGTATCAATATTCAAATTTCGTAATTGTATCATTTCTATCGGATTCTCCTGCACGAATTTTATCAGGGCTTCTATCTCTTCCTCCCGGTCAGAAATACCAGGAAAAACCAGCAGGTTTAACGATATACTCAATCCTTTATCCCCGGCATATTGAATGGAATCAATGACATCCGGCAGAGAGTAGTCTTTAGGACGATGATACCGCAGGTAATTATCTTCCCGGCAGGAAAATATAGTCACCCGCATGGAATCCAGTCCGGCATCACACATCTGTTTTATCCCCCGAGTATAACCGGCATTGGTATTCATATTAATGGTACCCCGACTGGTCTCCCCCCGTATTATTTTAATCGATCGGGCCAGTTTAACTGCATTGAGACTCGGTTCTCCTTCACAACCCTGTCCAAAACTTATAATGGCATCCCGAGCATTTTCTAAATGTTCTATACCTATCTGGGCAATTTCATCAACTCCCGGTACGAATGCCAGCCTGTTCTGCGGTGCATCAAAGGGCCCGTGATTTTCAGAAATACATCCCAGACAGTCCGCGTTGCACGAAATCATAGTAGGTATCCCGCCCTCCCAACGCTGGTAAAATATATTCTGAGCAGTATAACATCCATATTCCAGCGAACACCGAGATAATTGGTTCAAGATCCGATTCTCCGGATATTTCTTGGTCAGGCGCTTAATTTTGGGCATTAAACTACTGGTATTGTAATTTTTCGGATGCCACTTTCTATGTTCATCTGATTTTATCGCCGCAACATATACTTTTTCATCACGAAATCCTACGGCCGCATATCCATATACTGGGAGTCTGCTGCCAGCCTGCTGACTTACCCCGGCTGGCAGCAGGGTACGAGTAAAACCCTGCGGCAGTAAAGCAGCTACTGCATTTACTCCTTGGGTTGGCAGACCCGGTACCCGCTCGATTAGAAATATCTCCCCTTTTTCATCCAGGCCTACTGGTAGATAGCCTGGTAAAGTCACCAGGGAGGCTCCCTGGGGGAGAGGAATCATTTCCTGCCTTTCCGGCTCCACCCATTGTGAACCGCTGCGACCTAACATAGATACCGTTGGGTAGTCCATTAACCTTCCCTCATCATCTGCATATAACACAAAAAACATATTATGTACCCCAATCGTTTAATAATTAGAAGCAAACCAGGGGATACCCCTACGGGGTACACGGAGTTCTTTGATTTGCTTGATAGAACGCTTAAAACCCCATAATTATCCCTATTCACTGTCTGGCAGGAGATTATCAGAAGACCCTACCTTTAGCATTAGGGTCTTCCTTTATGTTCTATCTAATAGGTTATATTATGACGGGGCATAAAAAAAGCCCCTTTTCAGGGGCCTTAGCAATTAATACCGGAGATACTTCAGGGGATTGTCTGTTTCGCCGTCAATTTTTACTTCAAAATGAACGTGCGGTCCAGTAGTCCGGCCTGTCATACCTATAGTAGCTATTGTTTGTCCCTTGACTACATATTCATCATTGTTGACCATAATTTTTTGACAATGGGCATAAACGGTTTCTTTCCCATCCGGGTGTTCGATCACCACCGTTTTTCCATAAATTGCCCGACTGCCGACAAAAGATACTTTCCCCGCCGCTGCTGCTTTAATGGGATCGCCTATATCCCCGGCAATATCAACTCCATGATGAAATCCTGATGCACGCCAGCCATAAGCAGAAGTGATACTTCCTGCTACTGGCCAGGCCATCATTAGGGAACTGGACCCAATATAACTACGAGACGGCTGTATCGCTGCCACGCTTACACTGGCACTATCAGGAACAGCTACTTTTTCCCCTATCTTCAGGTTTTTAGGATTGATATCCGGGTTGAACCTGGACAGCTCATTGACAGAAACATCATATTTGTAAGCAATGTCCCAAAGCGTATCTCCTGCACAGATTATGTGCACCCGAGATCTATTGTAGGGTATTTCTAAGATTTGTCCAACTGTCAGTATACAATTTTTGTCTAAATTGTTGATCATCCTCAAGGTATCCAGATCAATATTAAACTTTCGGGATATGTCCCACAGGGTGTCCCCTTTATTAACACTATAATCCTTAATCTTGCTGTCGGTTGGTACACTCTGTATTCCGCCACAGGGGATAAAATTACCCTGATTCAAGGCTGCCATAGCCGGGCCAACACAGCTCGCCAATAAAAAGGTACATGTCACCAGTGAACTTATCCACCTCTTATTCACCTAATTTTCACCTCTCATTCTGCAGGCACAAAAAAAGGGCCTACTGACCCTAATTTTTCACATAAATGGAGGTATTTATTCATTCAATGCAATCTAATAAGCTTTATGGGCGTAATCTTTCTTGCCAAATACCAGGGGTGCTGCTCTAATCAGGTCTTTATTGGAATTAGTTTTTTTAATAGTATCGAGCATGATCTGCATGGTTTCCACCGGACTGTAGTCACTAAAAGTATTTCTAAGATTCCAGGCTAGATCCATTTCTTCTTTAGTAAATAGCAGTTCTTCTTTCCTGGTTCCGGAACGCTTCAAGTCAATAGCCGGGAATATTCTTCGCTCAGCCAGTTTTCTATCCAGTACCAGTTCCATATTGCCCCGGCCTTTAAATTCTTCAAATATTACTTCATCCATTCTGGACCCGGTTTCAACCAGGGCGGTAGCGATTATAGTAAGGCTCCCGCCTTCTTCAATATTCCTGGCCGCGCCAAAAAACCGCTTGGGTTTGTCCAGCGAGGCTGGATCGATTCCTCCTGATAAGGTGCGCCCGCTCGGCGGCACCACTAGATTGTGGGCGCGAGCCAATCGTGTCACGCTGTCCATTAGAATTACTACATCTTTTTTATGTTCCACCAGTCTTTTGGCTCTTTCCAGAACCATTTCCGTGACCTTAACATGATTTTCCGGTGGTTCGTCAAAGGTCGATGCCACCACCTCGGCTTTGGTTGATCGCTGCATATCAGTAACCTCTTCAGGCCGTTCATCCACCAGCAGTATAAATAAATCTATGTCCGGATGATTGGCGCTGATACCCTGTGCTATCTTCTGCAGCAGCATAGTCTTACCTGCTTTAGGAGGAGCCACAATCAAACCTCTCTGTCCTTTGCCTATGGGGGATACCAGATCTATAACTCGGGTGGATATTTCTTTACTGTTAGTTTCAAGAGTTATTCTTTCAGTAGGATAAAGGGGGGTAAGGGCATCAAAATGTACCCTTTTAATAGAATCCTCCGGTGGAAATCCATTGACTTCCTCCACTCGCAGCAGGGCAAAAAACTTCTCATTATCCTTGGGCGGTCTTACTTGTCCGCCAACTTTATCCCCGGTTTTAAGCTCGAATTTTCTTATCTGAGATGGAGAAACATATATGTCCTCATGACTGGGAAGGTATCCAAAGGGCCTTAAGAACCCGTACCCATCCTGCATGATCTCCAGTACTCCCTGGGCCTGCAGCAACTGGTCGGAATTCGTTAATGCCTTGGTAATTTCAAAAATCAATTCCTTCTTTCTGAGTTTTGAATAGCCAGTGAGATTCTTGTCTCTTGCTATCTGATACAATTCAAGAATAGTCTTATGTTCCAATTCGGATATATTCATTTCATCCTCCTTCCACGCTAATCACTGGCTATTGAAGTGCTCATCTTCATTATTAATTTTTTGAGCATTAACGCACCATTTGCTTAGCGCTACCATACCCTTTTAATTCCTTATACAATATCGGTATAAACTTGTCTAAATTTTAATTGAATATTTTCCCAAGACATGAATTTGATGATACATCAGCGGCAGGCAGGCTCACTGATACGAACAACCATGTTGAGTGCTCAATATTAAGTATACCATTATTTCAAGAAAATAATCTTACTAAATTGATATTCAATCTAATCTTAACCTTATTCGGTTATCTTTGAAAAGCGGTTTTTTATCCAGATGGTGGTCAGCAGTAATATGTCGTATAGTACCGGAGGCACTTCTCATGACCAGCGTTTCTGTGACTGCCCGGCGTTTGTGGTATCTGACCCCCTTGAGCAAAAAGGAATCTGTGATGCCGGTGGCAACAAATATGACGTCATCGGACGTTATCAGTTCATCAATGGTAAAAAGCCTATCTACATCGCCTATCCCCATCTCATGGCATCGACGAATCTCTTCTGCTGCTTCCTTTCCTTCCGGGCAAAGGCGCGCCTGAAAATCTCCTCCCATACATTTTAAGGCGGCAGCAGTTATCACCCCCTCAGGAGCACCTCCAATTCCCATTAATATGTCTACCCCAGAATCCTCATAAGCCGCTGCTACCCCCGGGGATACGTCACCATCATTTATCAACTTGATTCTGGCCCCTACTCTCCTAACTTCTTCGATAATATATTCATGACGGGGCCGATCCAGGATAACTACGGTTATTTCACTGATCAATTTATGTAAGGCTTTAGCCGCCTGCTGTAAATTTTCTTTAACCGTGGCATCCAGAAAAACTCGACCTTTACATTCCGGCCCCACCGCAATTTTGTCCATGTACATATCTGGGGCGTGCAATACCGTCCCTCTCGGCGCCGCTGCCAGCACCGCTATAGCCCCCGTACCACCTTTGGCTACAATATTGGTGCCTTCTAATGGATCTACGGCAATATCAACTTCAGGAGGCACTCCCATACCCACTCTTTCACCAATAAACAGCATGGGGGCTTCATCCATTTCTCCTTCGCCTATGACCACCACCCCGTCAATTGAAACCGTATCGAACATTACTCTCATAGCCGTTACTGCTGCATCATCAGCAGCTTCTTTGTCGCCTTTGCCAACCCACCGGGCAGCAGCCAGAGCAGCCGCTTCAGTTACTCTCGCAAACTCAAGCGCTAATTCTCTCTCCAAAACCAAACCCTCCGTTCTTGATTAAAAAACCTGGTTCCAATCATTTATGAATTTTTCAATACCTGCATCGGTTAATGGATGTTTTATCATCTGTTTAATAACCGTATACGGAATAGTTGCTATGTGGGAGCCTCGTTTAGCACATTCAACCACATGCATAGGATGTCTTATACTGGCAGATATGACTTCCGTGGTGAAGGAATACTGATCGAACACGGTGATGATATCTTCCAAAAGTGTCATGCCGCTATTGCTGATATCATCAACTCTCCCCAAAAAGGGGCTGACGAAACTGGCTCCAGCTCTGGCTGCCAGTAAGGCCTGATTAGCAGAGAAAACCAGAGTAGCATTTGTAGCAATACCCATCTGCTTAAATGAATGAATAGCCCTTAATCCCGTTTCCGAAAGGGGGACCTTAATGACCACATTGGGGTGGATTGCTGCCAGTTCCCGTCCCTCATCAATCATGGCATCATAATCCATACCAATAACCTCAGCACTTATAGGTCCATTAACAATCGAACATATTTCCCTTATTACTTCATGGTAATTTCTCCCTTCTCTGGCAATCAAAGTCGGGTTGGTCGTTACTCCATCCAGAAATCCCATGGCGTCAATTTCTTTTATTTCCTCGATGTTGGCAGTATCAATAAATATTCGCAAAATCATCCTCCTTTACCATCTGGTTTAGTATTTATTTAATCAGGCTCTTCCGGCACTTCCGAAAACCCTGATTTTTTGGCGAATAATTTCTATGGTAGCCTCCCGGGCTGGACCCAGTATCTGGCGGGGATCAATCTCATCCGGTTTTTCCTCCATCACCCTGTGCATAGCTCCCACAAAGGCTTCTCTGATATTGGTATCGATATTGACCTTGCACACACCTAGTTTAATGGCTTTTTGCACTGCTTCATCAGGTACCCCGGATGATCCATGCAGTACAATAGGAATACCTACCAGGCTCTTTATTTTGGCTAGACGATCGAAATCCAGCCTAGGTTCACCTTTATATTGACCATGGGCAGTTCCTATAGCGATAGCCAGGCTCTTGATTCCAGTCTGTTCCACAAAATACCTGGCTTCATCTGGGTCAGTATACATAGCTTCTTTTTCACTGACATGAACCTCATCCTCAGTACCACCTATTTTGCCCAGTTCAGCTTCAACTGAAACCCCTATTGGATTAGCAATTTCCAGTACTTTTTTGGTCATGGCAATATTTTGCTCTAATGGCAGCTTGGATCCATCATACATAACCGAAGAAAAGCCGCTGCGGATACATCTTACCACCTGATCAAAATCGGTTCCATGATCCAGATGCAGTGCAATGGGAACTTTGCTTGATCTGGCGGCCAGCTTAACCATACCAGTCAGGAAATCTAGTCCGGCATATTTTATTGCTCCCTGACTGGCCTGCATAATTACCGGAGCATTTTCTTTTTCCGCTGCCATCATAATAGCCTGCACGATTTCCATGTTGTTCGCATTAAAGGCTCCGACCGCATAACCTTCTTGTTCCGCCCTGAACAGCAGTTCATCTACAGGTACGAGTCCCATAAGAATCACCTCTTTACATATTTAATATATTTATTCACCCGCAAGTTTATTAACAATATCTTTCAAGTTCATAATATCAAAGGGTTTAGTAACGCACTTCTTAACCCCTGCTTCCAGCGCATTTTTGATAACATCCATTTCCCCATAAGCGGTCATCATTATGATAGACATATCTTGATGCACGGCAAGAATCTGCTTGGAAGCTTCCAATCCATTAATATTAGGCATCTTCATATCCATCAAAATGATATCCGGCTGAAATTCACTCACTTTGGATACTGCCTCTCGTCCATCAGTAGCGGTATTTACTATCCAGTTGTCTTTCTTAAACAGTTCTTCCAGCAGTCTTCTGACCCCTTTCTGGTCATCAACAATTAAAATCTTTTTTGGCATACACTTCCCCCCTCAGTTTATGCAATAGGCAAGTTAGATACGCATCTTACTTGATACTTTAAGATTCATTAAATCACATTATTCCAGGCACTATCATTCCCAGCAGCAGCACTAGTGCCACTATGAATACCATAAATATCAGCCAGGGTAAAACAAACAAAAGCAGAGCCTGGCCGGTTTGAATAACCAGCGCCTCCCGAATCCCTATGATTTGCAGTGCCATCACCCACAAGAAAGCTAGAATGGAAATATTAATATTAAAGTAGTTAAAATTAAGTAGAGTCAGGGCATACTGCAGCGGGGGTGCTAATATTCCCGGAACAAAGCCGAATGCCAGGCAGGTGAGAATACCCCTGCCGTTGGCCTGCTTATATATCAATTCACCCAGCAGATTATACATTGCCGCCGAGGCAGCCAGTACAGCCAGAGAAATTAATAATCCTATGAACAAATATACTCCTATATATCCATCAGGTAAAGAAGCAGTAAACCCTGTGGCATTATTCAGCCCCATATTAATGATCATATTCCATAACGCAGTAATCGAGAACGCCATAACTGCCAAAACCAGCGGTTTATTGCCACTGAGATATTTTAAAGTAGGTGCTGGTTGAAATACGATTCCGTATACGATTTCGATAAACGTCACCCTTCCAGCCCTCCTTAATAAATGTATTCCAGCACCGAATATCCTGAATTAGGCCATCCAGCATTGAACAGCGTGCTGGTGTTGCTAAGTTCTTTAAAAAAAATATCCCAGTACCCCTGACCATTTAATACCTCTACACTGCTGTTTTCATCCAGACCAGCAGTTTGCCTGGCCATATCGATAGCATCATAGTAATTGCCCAGGCTGTCCACTAAACCCATTTCTAAAGCCATCCGACCTGAAAATACTCGCCCATCAGCAATTTCCAATAATCTATCCTCCTCTATTTTACCTCTCCGTCCACGTCGAACCTGGTCTAAAAATTGCTCATAGGAATCATTAACGATTTCCTGTAAAATGTTTCTTTCGGTATCCGTCATATCTCGGTATGATGATCCAATATCCTTGTGTTCAGCGCTTTTGATAACCTCCTGGCGAAGTCCAACTTTTTCATATAATCCTTCCAGGTTAGTTAGTTCCATGATCACCCCGATACTACCGGTAAGGGTTCCTCCATTGGCTACAATGTGGTCGCTGCTGCAGGCTATCCAGTAACCTCCTGAAGCACATACCTCTCCCATAGAAACCACTACTTTCTTCCCATCGGCGCGGATTTTATCCAGCTCTATCCCAATCTCCTGTGAAGCTACTGAAGTACCTCCTGGACTGTTTATCCTGAGCAGCAGCACTTTAATATCTTCTCGTTCACCAGCTGTTCTTATTGCTTCCATAATATCCCCGGAGTCAGCATTAATAGCAGTAGTTAAACCGGATGATGACTCCCCGCCAATCACCCCATTAATCTCTATTACCCCTATGGTATCACCGCCGGTATGGGCTGCTGGGACACCGTCCTGCTTCACCTGCCATACTGACAACCCGGCCATGGTTACCAGAAATATAGCCAGCAAAACTACCACCAGTTTTTTATGCATATTCTCTCCCCCCCATAATAAGTGCTGCCGTACCTGGATCTAATTCCTCCTCACTTATTACCCGGTCATTATAATAAAAAAGACGTGGGATTGACTCCTCTACCAGAGTCTTCCTGACGGTCACTTCCACCTGATCTCCAATGGCTATGGCTTCACTTTCCGGGATCTCCACCAGAGCCATTTGCATGAAGACCTTCCCTCGGATCGGATAGGTTTTCCCGCTTATAATAACGGTTTTGCTGAATCTATGGACACCTATATAAGCCAGTATAATCTTCAATACAATTTTTAACAAATCAACCAGTCCGGCTGGCTGGTTGCCAACCTCCAGTGCCAGTCCATCTATATAACCTGCTGGAATAACTGCAATTTGAGCATCGTCCCTTAACCGGTAGGTTTGGTAATATCCTATAGTACTCCCTCTTTTAAGGGTTTTCAAGGATATCACCCGGCACTTGAATTTAAATGGGTCTTTTAACTTCATATCTCCATGTACCCCTGCTGGGTACTGCCCGGCTAACAGGGTACCTGATCGAACTGCATCCATTTGCATATGAGGATAAAGAACACCAACCGCACTATTGGCACAATGCTGCAGGGGGAAGTTGTAGCCGTTGGCTGCCAATTGATCTATGGTGGCAGAGAATAACTTGAACTGCTCCTGACTGCAGCGTACAGAAACTGCTTCTGCCATATGCGTATATATACCCTCCAGTTTAATAAAGGGATTCTGGGCCAGCATCTGGCATACCTCCAGCGCTTCCTGCAGACCCATACCAAAACGCCCCAGACCTGTTTCAATTTTGAGGTGTGCTCTTACTGTTCGTCCACATTCTGAGGATACCCGGTTAAGTATTTGGGCATCGTATGTTGATGACAGGGTAAGGGTTATATCATGATTGACTGCTTCAGTAACTTGTTCTTCCCGGCTTAATGGGCTTAAGAGCATAATCTCCGATCTAATTCCCGTCTTTCTCAACTTTAGCGCTTCTTGCAGATAGGTAACGGCAAAAAAGTCAACCCCCTGGCTTTCCAGGATACTGGCGGTGCCAGCTGCCCCGTGCCCGTATGCATTAGCCTTAACGACCGCAATAAGCCTCACCTGCTCCTTCAGGATAGATTTAACTTCCCGCAGGTTCTGAATTATCGCTTCTGCATCTATTTCTACCCATTGGTCTGCTCCTGTATGATACACTCTTTATTCCTCCTGGCCCTGGGAAGCTTTCTTCCCCGACCTGCTTATGGTCTGGTAAAGTGGCAGAAAATTATTCCAGAGCCAATAAAAAAAGGGTGAATATATTTGATCCCATTCTCCCATAAACTCCGTCAATTCGCCTCCGAAGCCTTTCTTAAAGCGGTATAAACCATATAGCGGATTGCTTTCATCCAGGTCTCCGGAAACTCCTCTAAAATCGTATAAAGAACATCCCATATCTTTCGCCCATTGGATCATAGCCCATTGAATAAGATAATTGGGCATGAAATTTCTTTTATTATTGCTGGATGCCCCATAGAGATACCACACTTTGTTGCCGGTAATCATAGCCAGGGTGGCCGAAATAATTTCTCCTTCATGCTCAGCGACAAAAATCCGGGCGAAATTATTTTCTACCATATAATCCCATATCCACTCAAAATATTCATAACCCCGGATTAGAAACTTGTCTCGCTGAGCAGTTTCGCGCAAAATTTCATAGAAAGCGGGTAATTCCCTTTTGTCTTTAGCCGATCGTATTATTACCCCTTTTTTACCGGCCAGGCGTATATTATATCTCCATTTGGAGTGCATCTTCTCCAGCAATTTTATTTCCGATGGAGTGATATCCAGTCGGAAAACAAAGCGAGGTTGGACTCCTTCAAAATTAACTCCAGTTTTATTCTCTTTAAAACCACAATTTATTAAAATATTTTTATATTGCTCATCATGGTTAATAATATCCGGATCAATTTTAAGAAAAATTGCTTTATGCTCCCGGGCTGCTTTTTCGGCCCCGGCAAAAAGAAGGCGGTTCAATTCTGAGCTGTCCACATCAACTACCGGCCCTCGTGGTGCATAAAATATACTCTTTTTCAGCCCGGGCAGGGGTAACCTCCTTTTTAGTATGAGCAGAGCACCTCTAATTTCCCCATCTTCTTCCAGCACCAGAGGCAGTTTATCCCAACCCATTCCTTCTTTTACCTGTCCCCATTCCCACAGTTGCAGAAAATGTCCCCGGGGGTGATGGGCCACAAAATTATCAAATCTCCCCTTCTCTTTCTCATCGATAACCCTGGTGGTAAACATTGTGTCGCTCCCTTTATTTTTATTACCGCTTATTCTGACCATAATAATCCCTAGGTATCCGCAGAGGATTTATTCCTCGAAACCCTTGGTTTAATGCAAAAGGTTATTTTTCTTCTTCCCACCGGTGATTGTTGAAAATCTTCCCCGGGTATCAGGCGGCTGTGCTCACAGGCAGGTTTTATCATAGATGAAGCAGTTAGGTATAAGGGCAGGACTAGCGCTCACCCTTATAGGTTCCTATTTTTTATCACTATATAATAAAGCATTTTTAATTAAACCTGTAAAAAGTGGATGGGGCCGGTTAGGACGAGATTTAAACTCGGGATGGAATTGGCAGGCAACATACCAGGGGTGGTTGGAAATTTCAATGATCTCTACCAACCTTTCATCTGGTGATAAACCGCTTATGGTAAGGCCATTCTGCTGTAATATATCCCGATAATCGTTATTAATTTCGTAACGGTGTCGATGTCTTTCATAGATCAACTCTTCACCATAGTAATCCCGAACTATCGTTCCCTCAATCAGATGGCAGGGATAGGTCCCCAGCCGCATAGTGCCTCCTTTGTTTTCAATGCCCTCCTGGTCAGGCATAAGGTGAACCACCGGGTAAGGAGTATCCATGTCAAATTCTGCGCTGTTAGCACCTTGCAGACCACATACCGTTCTGGCAAATTCAATCACCGCACACTGCATACCCAGGCATATTCCCAGGAAAGGTATGGAGTTCTCTCGGGCATACCGGGCGGTACTAATTTTGCCTTCTATGCCTCTTTCCCCGAATCCACCTGGAACCAATATAGCATCAACATTTTGCAGCAGTTTTTCTGTACCATCCTTCTCTATCTGTTCGGCATAAATCCATTCGATCTTAACATCGCAATTATACTGGAATCCCGCATGTTTGAGCGATTCCGCGATGCTCAAATAAGCATCCTGCAGTTCAACATACTTCCCAACCAAACCGACCGTAACCTGCTTATCCTGACAGCTTATTTTTTCCACCAGTTTTTCCCATTCATCCAGGTTGGCCTCCTGACATTGGAGTCCAATTCTCTTGATCACTTCTTTATCCAGCCCTTCACGGGCCAGCATCAGGGGTACTTCATATATCGAACCAGCATCCTTTAACTGAATTACTGCTTCTTCATCCACATCACAAAACAATGCTAATTTGCCTTTTATTTCTTTAGATAAATCCTTTTCGGTCCGACAGACTAGTATATCGGGTTGGATTCCTATACTCCTCAATTCTTTTACACTATGCTGGGTAGGTTTGGTTTTCAGCTCACCAGCTACTCTTATGTATGGAACCAGGGTAACATGTATATATAAAACCCGGTCTTTACCCAGGTCAAATTTCAACTGTCTTATAGCCTCTAAAAAGGGAAGTGACTCTATATCCCCTACCGTTCCACCTATTTCACTTATTACTACATCTGGATGAACCTCATTTTCAATCAGGGTAACCCGTGCTTTTATCTCGTTGGTAATATGGGGTATAACCTGAACCGTTTGTCCCAGATAATCCCCTCTGCGCTCCTTATCCAGAACCGCTTGATATATTCTGCCGGTAGTGCAGTTAGCATACTGGCTTAAGTTGACATCTACAAACCTTTCGTAATGTCCAACATCCAGGTCCGTCTCAGCACCATCTTCCGTTACGTACACTTCACCATGCTGGTACGGACTCATGGTACCAGGATCAACATTTATGTATGGGTCAAACTTTTGTAGGGCTACCTTTAACCCCCGGCTCTTCAACAACCTTCCTAGAGATGCAGCTGTGATCCCTTTGCCCAGTGAGGAGACGACGCCACCAGTAATGAATATATACTTTGTCACCCTAAGACCCTCTCTTTCCCTTGTACAAACATAAACAAAATCCTCTAGAATTTTACTACTCTTATTCCTACTTGGTCAACCGACTCGTATAATCCAAAACAATTATTTCCACCTGTTCAGGTAATTTATCGGCAGTTATTTCCAGGAACGGTTGTTTTATTACTTGATCAAATTTGGAGGTAAATTGCTCTACTGGATCTAACTTAAAACACAGGTGGGGGGTATTAAAATGCATGGGAATAACTACCGCGGGGTTAATAGCCTTAACGATTTGATACGCTTCATCTGCATCAACAGTATATACTCCTCCCACTGGAAGCAGCAACAAATCAACTTTGCCCAGACCCAGATATTGTTCAGGACTAAGCAGGTGCCCTAAATCTCCCATATGAAGCAGGTTAATTCCTTCAATACAAATTTTATAGACGGTATTAATCCCTCTCTTCTTTCCGCTCGATTTATCATGAAAGGTAGAAAAACCGATAATTTGAAAGCCGCCTACATTGAATTCACCGGTACCTTTAACCACTACTGGGTTTCCTTTTAAAATATCGGTAGCACTGTGGTCCCAGTGCTCATGGCTGACAGTGGCAATATCCACCTCTTCATCATATGGCGGGTACCCAAGCTTTTCATTAAAAGGATCAGTAATTAGTTTTTTCCCCCCGCTCTCAATTAAAAAGGAAGCATGTCCTAACCAGCTAATTTTCATGATCTAATTAATCCTTTCCTTTTATCCTTTTAGTGTCAAAATACCAGAAACCATCCCCCTGGTAAACCAGACGATGGTCCATATTTAAACGCGAAAATATGGCTACTAGAGTAGGTATCTCATCGTCCCTATGCATTCGGGCAGCAATTTCTTTCAAAAGAACCTCATAATACATAGGCTCATGTCCTTCTAAGAGGATCTCAACAGCTAGATCAGCTTCAGTCTTCTTTTTGTTAACCATGGTTTACCTCCTACATATATTCGGGTGCACTTACACCCAGGATCGAAAGTGCATTTTTTATCGTAATACGTGTAACCTTCATCAGCAGCAGTCGGGCATCCTGCAGCTCGGCCTCTACGTTAATAACCCGATGGCGATTATAAAAACTGTGAAATAATCCAGCCAGATCCAATACATACCTGGCTATACGATGGGGAGCCAGAGTTTGAGCAGCTACCCGGATTTCTTCCGGAAAGTCAGCGATTTTTCTCAATAATGCTAACTCCTCGGGCTCCTTTAACAAACTGGTATCAATGCTCCTAATGGCAGGCATCTTGATCCCGGCCGCCCCGGCCTGCCTAAAAATACTGCAGATGCGAGCATGAGCATACTGGACATAATAAACTGGATTATCCTGACTTTGTTCGGCAGCCAGACGAAGATCAAAATCCAGCTGACTGTCCGGGCTCCGCATAACAAAGAAAAAACGGGCCGCATCTTTTCCCAGTTCTTCTATCAATTCATCCAGGGCAATAGTAGTCCCGGTGCGTTTAGACATTCGGACCAGGTCTTTACCCCGATACAACCTGACCAGCTGCATTAATAAAACATCCAGCATATCCCGTTTATATCCCAGAGCTTCGATGGCATCCTTCATGCGATTCACATGACCATGATGGTCTGCTCCCCAGACATTAATTACCCAATCAAAACCGCGCTGATATTTATCCTGGTGATAAGCAATATCGGCTGCAAAGTATGTAGGCAGCCCATTAGCGCGCATTACAACGTTATCTTTATCTTCTTCCGAACTGCTGGTTTTAAACCATAAAGCACCTTCCTGCTCGTATATATATCCCTTCTCCTGCAGGGTGTCTATAACCTGCTGGACAGCCCCGGACTCATGAAGAGTTTTTTCACTGTACCAGACATCGTATTCAATGCCGAAATCCAGCAGGGTTTTCTTGATATACGCTACTTTTTCCTCCAGGGCATGTTCGATAATAAGTTTTCTTCTCTTCTCTTTTGGTAACTCTGATAAATTATCCCCATACTGATTGATAATATTTCTTACCGTTTGTATCAAATCCTGGCCTGCATATCCGTTCTCGGGAAATTCTACATCATGTCCGGTCAGCTGTAGATATCGTGCTTCCAGAGAATCTCCAAATATTTCAATCTGGTTACCGGCATCATTTATATAAAACTCTCTTTCCACTTCATACCCAGCATACTTCAATATGTTAGCCAGGGTGTCGCCTATAGCTCCGCCTCTAGCATTCCCCATATGCAGGTTACCGGTAGGATTGGCACTGACAAATTCCACCTGCACCTTACATCGGCGGGCCTCATTATAACCAAAGCTATCTCCTATTTGGTCAACGATAAAGGGAATTTCCTGAAGCCATTTATCATTAAGGAAAATATTTATAAAGCCCGGTCCTGCAATTTCAACCTTTTCCAACTGCTCCAAATCATTCAAATCCATACCTTTTATTATTATCTCGGCTATCTGGCGGGGTGCCATTTTTGCCTCTCGGGCCATTATCATAGCGGCGTTACAGGCAAAATCCCCATGGCCCTTTTCCCGGGGCACTTCTATCACAAAGTCCGGTACTGAATCATATTTTATCAGCCCTTCTTCCCTGGCCAGTTCCAGTGCTTCGGTTATCTTGCTGTTTATTAAACCCTTTATTTGTTGAATGGGATTCATTTTTTTCCTCCTCGAATTTGCTGCTGACATCTATCATATATATTTTATCCCATTGTGGGAAAAACTTATAAAAAAGAACTGGATTTTCCTAATTATTTTTTTATAATGGAGGTATCTAAATGCAACTTGAACCAGGCGAAAGATCTATCCTGGCCTATTTCTCAGACCTGCAGCAGGCTCAGGAAGCTGCTCTGGCACTAAAAGAAAGGGGTTATCAGGATCTGCAAATCGATGGTATTTCTCGCTATCCCAGCCGTCCCGTTTATAACTCCTATCCAGTCAATTTATCAAGTATGGTACTGGGCAGCCGGGAATATGGCAGCCAGGATTACAGCCTTAGCCAGAGTCCGCTTATGGCTGCAGATCCATCGGTCAGCGGCATGTCTTCCCCAACGGAAACAGCGCAGGGATATTCCCACCTGCTTACCCTGGTAACCGGGCAGGATAAAATTGAAACCGCTCTACAAATACTGGCACAGCATGGAGCCAGAATATAGGTAGATTTCTATCATTAAAACCACTTTTTAAGAAAGGAGTCCATCTCCTGGTGGGCTTCTTTTCTAATGACCTCCAGCAGGCCGTGGGTGGTAGCAATATCATATTTGTAATCCTCCAGATAGAGTCGCAGGACTCTATCTGTAGTATCCTGGCCCAGTTCTCCTTCCAGGGCTGCCCAGAATGCCTCTCCGTCATTATAGATAGTCTGATAATACTCACTGTTGGAATCCATTTCATTTAGCTGCTGATCCAGTTTGCTGCTGGCAGCGGTTGGTTTACGCATGACCGTAAGTCCCTGGCAATCCTCCTGATATTCATAGGCCGAATAGTTGGCTAGTGCCTCATCCAGCCATGGTTCATTTATCTGGTCATTCCCTACCATGGCATACCACCACTGGTGAGCCACTTCATGAGCCAGAATAAAGCTGCCCCGGTTACTATCAAATTGAGGGGAAAATAATTCTTCTTTCAAAAATATTAAACCTGAATATTCCATGCCATGGAAACCCTGCATAGGAACAAAAGCCATCTTGAAGTCCGGGTAGGGGTAAGAACCCCAGCGATAGGAATAATAATACAGTATATCTCCGCATTGCTCTGCTATTTTCTGTGCCTCATCCGTCCTGCTCCCGCCGGGCACGTAGCACTTAACCGTTATATTATGTACTTCGCTTATAATTTCCTGGTAATCATATATTATCAGCAGGCAAAAATCACGTGCTTTACTGGCTTCTATTGAATAAATCTCCCGACCATTATCTTCTGCGAACTTTTTAATCATGCTCCCGGTGGAAACCAGTTCGTAAGCTTCTGGTATGTTGACCTGGACTGCATAATCAGCGCAATGGAAGCAAAAGGGATCCCCAAATTTAGAATTATAAGCCAAATGCCAACCTTCTTGATCATACACATTAAGAACCGGATAGAAATTACCCAGCATAAAAACTCCGTCTTTACTGCCAAAACGGTAAGCAATTTCTGGTATCCGGCTTCTCCAACTCATATCTATAATTATATCCTTGTCCTGCATAATATCAAATGGCATTACCATATGCATTGATATCCCATCCAGATAGTATTCAACTTCCTGCCCATTTACCAGCACCTTATCCAACTCCAGCCAGCCAGGATTAAAGCCTTTATAATATGCTTGGGCCGGAGCGGGAGTGGAAGCAGGAGTTTGAAAAGCATTGGGATAAATAGTAAACCACAATTCATTCATTTCACTGCCGGTAGTATTGAGGGTACTAATACTGCTGCGACCGTACAGCAGGTTAGAGACAATATCCAGATAAAGTTCCATTTTATAATGGGTTTCATCAGGATCGGGGAATGGCCGGACCAGTGCAGAAGCCTGACTCGGAGACTCCCGCTTTAAATCATCGTCAATAGACGATGGGCTCAGATTGTCTTTTCCCAGGGAGTCATGAAATGGAATTGCTAAACAGATGACTGATATTAAGACCACCATGGCGGCGGCATAATAAAAAAATTTGTTCTTTTTCATATTTTCACATCCAACTTATAAACATATTCTATCCCTAAAAGAGTTAGCTGCAAGAATTTTTGCGTTTATAAGTTCAGTATCGGGGTCATAATAAAAAATCTTTATTCATGAGCAGTGGAATAAGGATTTTATATAATCTAATTGACCAAAGGGTGTCACAGGGACGGCAGACTGAAATGTCAATGGGGACGGTTCTATTTGACACAAAAGAGGAGCATTAGGTTTATCTAAAACTCATTATCTGCCTGATCCTGGTCCCAGCCAGCTATTATACCTTCAACTTCTTCCAGCGCGACAACTACCAGGGGGTCCAGAATTGATCCAGAGCCCTTTTTAACTGCCTGAAGGGCCTCCTTATGCGGCAATCGTTCATCTTCAGCACATAATCTAGTCAAGGCATCGTAAATATCAGCTACCGCTATGATCCTGGCAGCAAAGGGGATATCTGTAGCCGACAAGCCCTGTGGTCCACCGCTCCCATCATAGCGCTCATGGTGGTGCAATATACTTTCCCTGACTCTTTCCAGGCCCGGAACTTCCTTCAGTATAAAGGCACCCCGGCTGGCGTGATCTTCGATATCCAGCCCATCTGGCTCAGCACTATCTATTCCGTCTGACCTCAGGTTTCCAATGTCGTGCAGCAGGGCGCTGTAATATAAATCATGCATTTCGGTTGCATCCAAACCCAGTTTCCCCCCCAGCAGGCAGGTAATCTCGGCCACCCTTTCACTATGCCCGGCAAAACCCGTTTCTCTTCCTTCAATGGCCTTGACCATAGCTTTTAGCAAATCTAGCTGGTATGCATGCTGTTTTCTATGATCCAGGAACTGGGAGATTATCTTGGCCGCCTGTGCGGTTAAATACTGCAGCATTTCCCTTTGCCGGGGTGTGAAAGCACCCGGATCTTCTTTATTAATCAGTAATATGATACCGTAATGATCCGGCCTGCTCAGTATAGGAATGCCCAGCAGAGATCGGATATTGGCCGGTACGCTTAAATCAGCAGGGCAAGAGTTATGCTCATCAATAAGCAGCTCGGTCTGCTTTTCCTCCATCCATCTCTCTAAATTATTCAGGTCGATCACATCTTCGGCGGTGCTGGCATTACCTGCTCTTAATATCGCTATGTTTTCGCAGGATACTATCCGGGCGGCATATTTTTTAGTTACTCTTTCTACTTCTGACAGCTCTCTGCCGTTGATCAGCTCTTTATTAAACTCCAGCAGCAGACGTTGTTCTCCAATATATTCGATGCGGTTCCAACTGAGCCCGGCATAATAAGTAAGGCCCAGGCCAGCCAGCAGAATGATAAAAGCTATTACCAGAACGGGTAAAACATCTGCCAGTACCACCGCGGTAACCAGAGCAGTCGCTATGAAACCTGCCAGCACAATATGTTTGGTTCCCATCATCCTCACTCACAATCTATCTTTTCTTTCTTTAAGCATTCGCTATTCACAGCTCTTTTCCTACTTGCCTGCTTTTTTTCAGCCAGTTTTCCACCATAATCAGGACCATTGGAATGCTCTGCTTAGTGCTTAAACAGCCCTGCTGTTGCCTGCTGCTTATGGTCCCCGGAATGTTCAGCATAAATTCCTTCCACTTCTGGTATAATGTATCTAAAATTATGATCTAGAAAGGAAGATTAGATGAGCACAAATCCACTGGTGACGATCGAATTAGAAAATGGAGGTATACTTAAAGCCGAATTATATCCAGAGATTGCCCCTAATACAGTAAATAATTTTATATCTCTGGTCAATAAAGGCTATTATGATGGGATTATTTTTCACCGGGTGATACCCGGTTTTATGATTCAGGGTGGTTGCCCGGAAGGTTCAGGCATGGGTGGGCCTGGTTATTCTATTAAAGGCGAATTCTCCGGCAACGGTTTTAAGAACGATCTTAAACACGACCGCGGGGTTCTCTCCATGGCCAGAACCGCCGCACCAAATTCAGCAGGATCGCAGTTTTTTATCATGGTCGCTCCCTCCCCTCATCTGGATGGACAATACGCATCGTTTGGCAGGGTCATTGATGGGATGGACCAGGTAGATACCATAGTAAATACTCAAAGAAACCGCATGGATAGACCTCTGGAAGATCAAAAAATGCTTAAAGTAAGTGTTGATACCTTCGGAGTTGATTATCCGGAAGTAGAAAAAGCATAGTAAATAATTTAAGGTATTAAGCATGCAAGTGCATGCATAGAGGCCATCCCAAAAGGGATGGCCTCAGACCGATGACAGAAACGAATCTCTGCGTTATTTCAAAAAGCCGTTCAATCAACGTACTCAAGTACGCCTCAATCTCGGGCTTTTCTTATGCCTTGATCTTCCCTTCTGTCATCGGCCTGCAGCTTGCCGACTTTGTCGACAAGCTGAGGCCATCCCAAAAGGGATGGCCTTTTTTCGATGGTCGGTCCTAATCCTGCGGCACGATTCTTGATCATATCCGAAATGACAGTATATATTTCCACCAATTGATTACATAGGATCATACCTGGACTTATAAGATCGGTTATAGGATCTCAGAGACCACCTATTTACATTTTTTTCATATAATCATCAGATTCGGGCAGGGAACGCCTTATATCTTGTAGAATCCTATTAGAATTGTAATTATTTCCATAGAAATTGAAGGGGAATATAACCTGGGAAAAATTTATTAAAGGAGCGGGTAGCGTGTTAAATAAGATTCCTATAAGAAGGGTTGCGCGATTTTTTGTTTTTATATTTGTGCTATCAATATTCCATTTAAGCATCAACCTTCCCTGCAGCACAGCTGCAGTATCACCCAATCCCTTTTCGGATGTGAGCAACACCCATTGGGCTGTCAAATATATTACTAAACTTAATATTAGAAATGTAATAACCGGTTACAATGATGGTTCATTCAGCCCGGATAAACAGGTAACTCAGCTGGAAGCTTTATTGATGGCGGTAAGAAATATGGACGCAGACGATGAGATTGCTGCTGTTGACACAAGTCAACCTCTGACCATCTCAGTTCCTGATTGGGCTAAAACTAAATTTAAAAAAGAGCTTCTATTTGCGATACAGCAGGGGCTTATTGTTCCATCTGAAAATGCCTTTAACTCGGATTCAGCGGCCAGCCGAGCCTGGATGAGTCAGTTAATAGTACGAATGATGGACAAAGAATCAGAAGTCGCTGTATTGGCCAAGCAAACCAGCAGCTTTTCAGATTATGCTGACGTACCGCTATGGGCCCTTGGCTATATAAATACTGCGGTCAAATATGAGATTCTAACCGGTTTTCCAGATAATTCTTTCAAACCCCTGCAGGCAGTAACCAGAGCTCAGGCTGCCAGTATGCTCAGTAAAAGCGAGCCTTATTTAAGTTTAGATAGTAATGTAATGGAAGGTACAATTCTGAACATTTCTGATTCTATATTAACGGCTTCCATAAATGGGACTGCACGCAACTTTTATTTTCAGAACAATACGGCTATATTTGGCGAAGATTCCTCTTTTTGTACTTCAGCCGAGTTAAAGATCGGTGATAAGGTCAAGCTCATCAGTAGTGATTCACAGCTGCAATACCTGGCTGTTTTGGCTGAAGGATCAGCAAGCAGTACTTTAACCGGAACTGTACTGCATACTATAAGCAGTCAAAATCTTATCATTATCAAAGATAGTCTGGATGTAGTCCATACCCAGACCTGGGATAGTTCAACCCTTTGTTTGTACACGACCGGGCAGAGCTGTGATTTTTCCAGCATTATTTCTGGCACTCAGGTAGAATTGACCCTGAATAACCAGGGGATAATCACTACTATTGTTATTAGTGATACCGAAGGCGTTACGGGCATCATATATGATATTGTCCCGGATCAACAGCTGATTGTTCTCAAAAACTCTTCTGGTAGTTTCAAATCTTACCTTTATGATTCTGCTTTAGCAGTTATTATAGATGGAGTAAGATTTCCCAGTATAGATGATCTGCAGATAGGCGATGAAGTAAAGGTAACTACAGATGGGTCATACATCAGTGAAATTGCTCTGATATCCGCTCAGCAGGAATTAGATCTATCTGGTACCATAGCAGTCGTTTCCGCATCCAAGCGTCTGCTGATTGTTGATTCAGAAGGTACTCTCTATACTTTCCAGGTAGCTGATGATGCGATTATATCTACAGTAAATGGAGGCAGTATTCTTCTCTCAGAACTGAATGTAGACGATGAGGTGGACCTCAGCATAGAAAGCGGTATAATAACTGCTATAAGCCTTTCCAGCAGCGATTCCCACACCGACTACAGCGGTACCATAATAGCAGTAGATGAAGATGATAATATGATTATATTCGATACCAGCGAGGCCCAGGATCAAAGCAGTTTAGTCACCTTTGAAATAAACGCAGCAGCAGAAATAGTGATAGATGATGAAAGCGACTGTGATTTATCTGATCTGGAGAAAGGCATGCAGGCTAGTTTTGAGTTATTGAATGGAAAAATTATCTACCTGCTGGTAGATAGCCGGGTCAGCGGTACGATATTAACTTTGAATGAATCTCGCAGAATACTTTCGATTGAAACAGCCGAAAGTGATGTGGAATCATATGTAATATCCAACGATGTAGATGTAAATATTAAAGGCGTCAGCAGTCCAGAACTGGAGGATATCGATAAGGGTGATGACGTAAAATTGACTCTTGATGAAGATGATGTGATAACAGATATCGATGTAGCCGTATCCTATTTCTATGAAGTATACAGCATATCCGAGAGTTACTCCCGACTTAAAGTAGAAGATGAAGATGGAGACCTGATAAATATTTATCTTACTGATGGAGTCAGTTTAGTTGTTCCTGGTATTTCATCACCTGACATCGATGACTTTGACGAAGGTGATACCATAAAATGCACTTATTCAGGCAATACCCTGTCTGAAGTAGAACTGACTGAGGTAGTTATTGGTTCTATAGCTGCCATTAACACTTATTCTAACACTGTCAGCATATCTGCTTTTGATGGCCAGTATTATAACTACAAATTTAATTCCGGATATTCGGTAATCGATGGCAGCAAAACTTATACTTCGATCAGCGCCTTAAGTACTGATGACCGGGTTAAAATCCAGGAAGACTCCGATGGGGACACCGTCTTCAACCTGATGGATAAAGTTACAGGATCTTTTGCCAATACCAACTTAAATGAGGATAAAGTATATATAACTCAATATTCAACCAGCTACACTTATTATGAACTGGCCTCATCTTGCTATATACATGATGGAACATCAGAAATAGGTATAAGCTCTTTAACTTCGGGTGACGTAATTTACCTGTATATTCTTGATGATCTGGTCTATGAAATCGAAAGGCAGTAACCATTAAAAAATACCGATTGGTATCTGAGATACCAATCGGTATTTTTATTTTTCCTGGTCTTACTTATATTCATAGAGCCAGACTCGTTCTGTGGTCAGGAGCCGTACGGTGCAGTATTATATCTTTTCCTACTTCGTGTCCACTATCGATTAGAAATCTCCGCACTGTCTTTTCAGCCAGATCGGGGTGATTATTGTGCTGGCTGAGGTGAGCCAGGAAAACTCTCATTCCTTCCCGGCAGTTGATCCGAGACAGCAATCTTCCTGCATTAATATTGGACAGATGGCCGCTGCTGCTTTTAATTCTCTGTTTCAAAAAGCGGGGATAAGGGCCATTTTCCAGCATATCCAGATCATGGTTGGCTTCCAGGACTACAGCATCGGCATATTCCAGGGCTTTTTCCACACCAGCTGTTACTACCCCGAGGTCGGTGGCCATTACCACCTTTTTACCTCCATAAATGAAACTGAATCCTACCGGGTCCGACGCGTCGTGTGAAATATCAAAAGCGGTTATGCCAACGTTCCTTACATTGAACTCCTGCTCTATTTCCAGGCAGCATTCCGGAGGAAATCCATGTCTGCAGGGCAACTTTTCCCATGTTCCGGGCCGAGTATACACCGGAATATGGTGCCGGCGGATAAACACATCCAATCCTTTGATATGATCATTATGCTCATGGGTCAATAAGACCCCATCCAGATCGCCCGCTCTCATCCCGACTTCTGCCAGCCCCCGTTCAATCCTGCGAGCACTGATACCTGCATCCAACAATATCGCGGTATCTCCAAATTTAAAAACAGCCGCATTTCCAGTGCTGCCACTGGCCAGGATATGTATTTCCACCCTTACCTCCAGCTCCTTTACATATCAAATGTGTCACTAAGCATCTCCGCCTAAAATATCTATCTCCTTCATATATAATTAGATTTAGAACTTTTATTAGCATTAAATCATGATAAATCTGTTTTATATTATACAGAATTAACGGTTAAAATTGGTATAAAAGAACCACATTATAGGAGGAGCATTATGTTTAAGTGGGGTAGGAACAAAAAAACGCTTAGAGAATTGCGGCGCAATCAGGGTTTTACTGCCCGTGAACTGGCGGCTGTGGTAAAGGTGGATACCGTGGTCATACTTAACGTAGATGACAAGAAATTAAAAGATATACCCGAGCCTTTAAGGTCTAAAATAACACCTTATCTGGATGGATCGCACACCGACAAGATCCCCTGGTTATAACTTTTTTTGTTGGCTACATTTGGCAAACTTTAATGAGATATCAGCTCAGCAGGCCCGCTGTTGTATACAGTTAACCGGGACTGTAAGCTATCGGCTCTATTTCCCAACCCTGGCTTGGTTGCCAACAGCTGCATAATTATTTAGATTTTTTGCGGCTTTTCCTGTACATCATAAAACGAGTCTGGAATGAGCCGTGTATTGCTGAGCATCCGCTCTGTTTATCCATAAACTAAACCATTATATATACCTTGTTGTTTAGCAACCTCCATCCAGTCCTGTATTTAAAAATACAACCATGAAAATTCAACCCTACCACTTGCTTTTGCACTAATACGAGTGTTATTATACGTGTATACTAAGTACACTATAATAGTGTCTCCAGTTTACTTTGTTGGAGCGAGGAGGTTTATTCATGCACGAAAAAAAACCTATTATCCTCTTGATAATGCTGATTATCATAGGCTGTATATCATATTTTGCCTACCATCATTATTTTTACAGCGACAGTTCTTTTATTGAAGCCAGCGGCACCATAGAAGCCCAGAGCGTTGAACTTAGTGCACGAATTAGCGGTACTTTAATGAATATCACAGTAAAAGAAGGGGTCCTGGTAGAAAAAGGTGAACTGATCGCCGAGCTTTCCCGCAATGACTTACTGGCTCAGAGGGAACAATATGCATTTGGCGTGGTAGCCCAGGAAGCAAACCTGGATAACCTGATTTCTGGGGCAAGAACCGAGGAAATCAAGGTGGCTTCATCTGCTGTTAGTATAGCGGCAGCAAATTTGCAACAGAGTGAATCAGAACTCGAAAGAGCCACCAACCTTTTTGAAGCAGGCGCCCTGACCAAAGCTGATCTGGAAAAGCTGCAGTTAGCAAGAGATAATATGGAACAGCAGCTGGAAGCTGCTCAAGCTAACTTAAATCTGCTTCAGGCAGGGAGCAGACCTGGTGTTATAGCAGCAGCTTCTGCGGAGTTGGAGAGGAGTAAGGCCGCTTTGAAAGGAGTAGATGCTCAACTGGCAGATCTTCAAATATACTCCCCTATAGATGGAATCATCAGCAGCAGCAACTATGAAGCAGGTGAATATATCCAGGTAGGATCATCTTTAGCCCAGGTAACTAATTTGCAAAATATGTGGATAAAAGTGTATATTCCAACTGATGACCTGCCCCTGATAACCATCGGTCAAAAAGCCTCTATTACCGTAAGTGGGAGTAACCAAGTTTTTACCGGTACGGTAGAATATCTAGCTTCCCAGGGTGAATTCACCCCCAAAACTATACAGACCAAAAAGGAACGGACTAATGTGGTTTATGCGGTTAAACTGGCCTTGGATAATGAAGCTGGCCTGCTGAAGCCAGGTATGCCGGCTGATGTTATATTTGATAGGGGCGATTCGGATGCTTAGCAGCGACCGGGTTAGCAAAAGCTTTGGAACCACGCTAGCAGTGGATGAACTGTCCATCCAGGTAAATAAAGGAGAGATCTTCGGTCTGGTAGGACCGGATGGGGCCGGTAAAACTACTTTCCTGCGCATGGTGTGCAATTTATTAGATGCTGATGCGGGAACTATTACTATCCACGACTCACCAGCCAGCCGCTTTCCCCGTGAGAGACTGGGCTATATGCCTCAAAAATTCAGTCTTTATGGCGATTTAACCATATCGGAAAATATTAACTTTTTTGCCTCATTACACAGCCTGGACAAAAAGATTACCCGGCAACGTTCCGAACAAATGCTGCAAATCACAGGGCTTACTGGGTTTGAAGACCGTCTGGCGGATAATCTTTCCGGCGGTATGAAGCAGAAGCTGGCCCTTACCTCGGCACTTATGACCCGTCCTGAGCTTATGGTCTTGGATGAGCCAACTTATGGTGTGGACCCGGAATCACGCAAGGAATTCTGGCAAATTCTATATCGACTCAATGAAAGTGGCATAACTATATTGATTTCTACCCCCTACATGGATGAAGCCGAGCTCTGTCATCGGGTGGCTTTGATCAATTCCGGGAAACTAGTGGCCTGCGAATCTCCGGCCGGGCTAAAAAAGTTGTTTGCCCAGCGGGTAGTAGAGATACGGGCTGATATTTTCGATCCATACTTTTTTGATTCCTGTCCGGGGGTTATCGACTCCTCCTACTATTCCAGGCGCTTCCACCTGCTGGTAAACAATAGTGAGCAGCTATTTACCATCCTGAAAAAATACTCGTTGGATAATGGTTTTCCTGATATCAAAGTAAATTATATTTCTCCCAGCATGGAGGATGTCTTTGCGTTTCTGGCCGAACCCCGGCTGCCCAGGCAGGCGGATGACATTTAGCGGTTTTATTATGTGAATAACAGGGAGGTGCCTTCCCGTGGAATATACCATTACCACCTGCAATTTAACTAAAAATTTTGGTTCCTTTACCGCGGTGGATAATATTAATCTAAACATCCAGCCCGGCGAAATCTGTGCTTTTCTAGGGCCTAATGGGGCCGGCAAAACTACCGCTATACGCATGCTATGCGGCATTTTAGAACCTAGTTCCGGAACCGGCAGCGTACTAGGTTATGATCTTGTGAAAAGTCCGGAAAACATAAAACAAAAACTGGGGTATATGTCTCAAAAATTCAGCCTTTATCTAGATTTATCGGTGCTGGAGAATCTAGACTTTTATGCCGGCATATACCGCATATCCGGGAAAATACGCCATACCAGAATTGAAGAGATGATCCACCTGGCTGATCTACAGGGGCGGGAAAAGGATTTGGTAGGCAATTTAAGCCAGGGTTTCAAACAGCGCCTTGCTCTATCCTGCGCCATCATATCTGATCCCCAGGTAATCTTTCTAGATGAACCAACCAGTGGGGTAAGTCCGGCTGCCCGGCGCTCATTTTTTAACATTATTCAGGAAGAGGCTGGAAGAGGCAAGACCATTATTGTAAGCACCCATTTTATGGATGAAGCCGAACGATGCGGGCAAATTGCATTTTTTAATGAGGGAAAACTGCTGGCACTGGATAACCCGGATAACCTAAAAAAGAATGCTATTCAGGGAAATATTTATAGAATAGAAGTGGAGAATCCCGTCCATGAACTAGATCGGATAGCAGGTTTACCAGGAGTGATCGATGCCAATCTGCACGGACGATCCCTGCATGTACTGCTGGGTCCTCAAGGTGACGTGGACCTTCTGATAAAATCGACCTCGGTGGTACCGGAACTAATCGAGCCTACCCTGGAAGACGTTTTTCTGGCTCTGGCCAGGAAGAGAGAAAGGAGACGCCATGAGCCGAATTCTGTCGGTCATTAAAAAAGAATACATTCAGCTGAGGCGGGACCGCTTGACCCTGGTCTTAATTTTTATGCTGCCTTTGGTACAGCTGCTTCTGTTTGGCTATGCCATTCAGACCGAAGTAAAACACATTCCCACGGTAGTTTTCGATCAATCCCTGTCCAGCGAGAGCCGCGATATTATAGGCACCTTTTCCGCTTCTGGCTATTTTGACGTGGTCTATACCGTGGGCAGCTATGATGATGTAACTAACTATATTGACAGCGGGAAAGCTCAGGTAGGTATTATTATACCGCCTGATTTCACCAAAAAATTGGAACGAAATGAGTCTGCGCCCCTGCAGGTACTAGTAGATGCCAGTGACAATATGGTAGCCAATCAGGCTATTGCCACCGCAAATTCAATAGGACTGATTAAATCCCAGGAGATGCTAATCAAAAACTTGCCGGTAACTTCGCTGCCTCTAGACGTTAGGGTACGCCCCTGGTACAATCCGGATGGTATAACTGCTTACTATATGGTCCCTGCTATACTCGGGGTTATTGTCACTATGACTATGGTTATCATAACGTCCATGGCTGTTGTCAGAGAAAGAGAACGGGGTACGCTGGAACAGTTGATTGTTACCCCTTTAAAAACTTATGAGCTGATGCTGGGTAAAATTATTCCTTATATTGTACTGGGTTACCTGCAGATAACTGTTGCCCTCCTGGTAGGCAGTCTGGTTTTTCAAGTACCTATTCGGGGCAGTCTGCTGGAACTCTATGTCCTGACCCTGTTCTTTATAACTGCTTCCCTGGGTCTGGGCTTGACTATATCAAATTTGGCTAAAAATCAGATGCAGGCCATGCAGATGGCGTTTTTCGTAATGCTACCCAGTATTCTGCTGTCCGGATTTATGTTTCCGCGGCAGGCCATGCCCAAAATAATCTATTATATTAGCTATATTGTTCCTCTTACTTATTACCTGGATATTATCCGGGGTATTGTATTGAAGGGGATAGGTTTTTCCTATCTGATTGGACAGGTAACTGCCCTGCTGGTATTTTCACTGGTTATGTTGGGAATAAGTACGGCTAAATTTAAGAAAAAATTGGGTTAACCTTGGGGAGGTTGATATTTTGGAGATCAGACAGCGAATAATAAGTGCCTGCCGGGAACTGGCAAAAACCCGTGGTTTTCGCAACATAACTGTAGATGAAATCGCACAATATGCTGGTGTGAGCAAGAGAACCGTTTACCGTCGTTTTAAGAGTAAAAACGAAATTCTTGAAGCCACCGTAGAGGATTTTCTGCAGGACATTGGTCAGGAATCGGAGCGGTTGTTAAACAGCGGCCAGGATATCCAGATTATCATTCAGGAAATAATAAATCACTTAATAAACGGCAGCAAATCTTTGATAACCCATCGGGTCATGGAAGATTTAAGTCAATATTATCCTTACCTCTGGCAGAAAATCAACCATTTTAGAATGGAGCGGATTAAGTCAATGATTAAAGTAGCCGAAACCCAACGAGCATTTGATTCTAATATTGATCCATTAATTTTAAGTACTATGATATCTGTCTCCATTCAAGCTGTAATCAATCCGGACTTCATTATAGAAAACAACTTGAACTTTGAAGAGGTAGTGCGACAGGTGATCGCTTTCTTCATGTCTGCCTTTAATTCTGCACCATCCTTACCTTACAAAATAATCTGAACAACAATTTATTTCGGTAAAACCTGCCTGGTATGGTAAACTTATCATATGATTTTTAATCAATAAGAGGTTGGTCAGCTATGAAACGATTTTTTATTATGATTCTTATCGGTATATTTTTGCTAAACTCTTGTTATCTGTTCTATCCTGAGGAGTCCCAGGGGGCCTCTTACATTGAGCATCAAGCCGAAGCGGAAGCCTTATACTGCCTGGGGATATTTAACGGTTCCGAGAAAGGTTTCGAACTGGAGCGGATTCCCACCCGCGCTGAAGGGGCCGTAATGTTGGTGCGCCTGTTGGGCCAGGAAGATTGCGCCCTACATGCTGAACTTACCCATCCTTTCCAAGATGTACCTGATTGGGCCAATCCATATGTTGCATATCTATACCAGGAGGGATTGACCGGCGGAACCAGTTCTACTACTTTCTCGCCCAATGATTCGCTATCGGTCGAACAGTATATGAGTTTCCTATTGAGAGCGCTGGCTTACAGTGAGACTGGAGGGGATTTTACCTGGCATGAGTCCCTTAAAAAGGCCTTGCAGTTAGGCATCCTGGATACCGCCGCTTATACCCAGCTTAATTCAACCCAATTCCGCCGGGACGAAATGGTCTGGATTTCCTATCTGGCCCTGCAGAGTAAATTAAAGAATCAGGATTATACTCTGCTGGAGAAGCTGGTCGAAAAAGATCAGGTCATTTCCAGTGCTGCTGCGGCAGCCAGTGGTCTTTATACCGGGGGAACCAGCAGCCTTCCTCCCCAGTTGATAAGCTCCCCAGGGGTTTATTCAGCAAGGAACGCGCTGCAACTGCAGTGGGTTCTTGAAACAGCCCTGCTCAATATGGAAACCCCATTTAGAATTTATGTTAATAATTACACCGGTGGCGATGTACTAG
This sequence comes from Syntrophomonas sp., assembly GCA_016841875.1. GTDB lineage: Bacteria > Bacillota > Syntrophomonadia > Syntrophomonadales > Syntrophomonadaceae > JAAYJK01. The sequence goes on along the minus strand of JAENYG010000005.1, from coordinate 15,668 downwards.
ATGAATTTGATTCGGCTCTTAAAGCAGCTCAGCAATCTATTAGTACTAAAACTGGAATAGCTCAGATATATAAGAGATATCACTGCCTATATAGCGGAGATGAATTAGAAGCAAGCATTGAATACGTCTATAATGATAAGCAGTACCTGACCTTAATGAAAAAGGTAAAGGAAATTGTGAATGAGGTTATCCATGCAGGCATGAGCGACTATGAAAAAGAAAAAGCTCTACACGATTATATCATCAATAATGCTGAATACGATTATGATAATTTCCTGCGCGGTTCTATACCAGCTTCTTCTTATACCGCTTATGGAGTGCTGGTTCTGGGGCGTGGGGTGTGCCAGGGATATGCGGAAGCCATGCACATATTGTGCTGCGAAGCAGGTCTGAAATCGCTGGTAGTTCAGGGCACCTCGGTTTTTGAAGGAAAATGGTATAAGCATGCCTGGAATATCGTACGCCTGGAGGGCCAATATTATCAGCTCGACGTATGCTGGGATGACGTAATAGCGCCAAGTGGTGATGGGGCTTTAAGTTACACTTATTTCAATTTGAATGACCAGGATATGTCTAAAGACCACAGTTGGAATAAACAACAATACCCCGCTTGCACAGCAACTCAATATAATTACTATGTATATAACCAGCAGCAGGTCCAGGATTACCAGGGTTTTAAAACCTATCTGGACAGCGCCCTGGCTCACCAGGCAGCGGAACTAACCGTTAGAGTGGCAAATTTCAAACGGAGCGATTATGGCGATCTCGGTTCGCTGATGTTCCGCAGCGGAAAAGTTCATCGTTATAACTATTGTATTGATGAAGGCCTGGGTATTGTATCTATATACAATATTGTTTATAATTGACCCCACGATAGTTCAAACTCCCGGTAATTAAAGCGCTGAAAAAAGGACGCTGGTTCATAACCAAACCAACGTCCTTTTTTATTGATGCTTTAACATTTTTCCTTATCCCATTAAATCCTGTTTCTTTACTACCAGGGTTCCGGCTACCATATCACCCAGTCGCTGATTATCGGCTGAAACCCACACACATATGGCTCCTACCAGATAACCGAAAAACCCATCCACGATTCTCATCAGGTTTCGAATTACTGATTTACCTATCCCACATTTTTCACCATTTTTAGTTACTACCCGCAAACCACAGGCCAGTTTACCCACCGTTCCCCCGACCAGACCTTCCATTAAAATAAAATAGGCCAAACCAATAATTGTGGGGATTACATACATACCATAATCAATAGTCCCGGTATAAGCCATCTGGCTGGCCTGGGAGGCCAGCATACCTCCCATAAATACTCCCATTACTATAGACATAATTATCCCGTCCAGCAGGGTAGCCAGAAAGCGAATTCCAACCCCGCTTCCTTTAAGCACCCGACCGGGATATGGTTGGGATCCTGCGGCAGGATAAGGTTGACTGCCATAGGTTGCTGCTGCTGCAGCCGGAGCCTGGTAATAGGGCGGTTGATTCTGGGCGGCATACGGCTGTCCTGCACCCGAGACCGGTGGTGCTGAGGTGCCCATTACAGGCATACGCGTACCACAGTTCATGCAGAACGCCTGACCGGCTTTCATTTCCCCACCGCAGCCTGGACATCTTGCGGCCGATGCTATCTGCTGCATAGGTGCTGACCCTCCGGTTGGACGAGGTCCGGCAGGAACTATCGGCGGCGGGGTCTTAGGTTGGGGCGGGGAAACCGATGGAGATGCCGTTTGCGTCACCGTCAGGCCAGTACCGCAGTTCATGCAGAAAGCCTGACCGGCTTTCACTTCTCCACCGCAGCCGGGACATCTAGCTGCCGGTGCCGGCTGCGGTACAGGTGCTGCCGGTCTATTCTGCGGGCTGCCGCAAAAGGGGCAGAATTTATTGCTCTCTGAGATTTCCCGGGCACAATTCTGACATTTCATGTAAATCCTCTCCCTATCTCAATATTTTAATGGTCATAATAGGATTGCTCCATAAAACGAATACCTTTATGAAGTTAGGTCTTCCCTTGGATGCCTATCAGCATAGATGACCAAGGGCAGCATTCCTGTGGGGTAAGATAAATTTCGCCTATCAACTAATATTTTACATAAGCTCGCGGTAACTGAGAAGATATCAAAGCAGCAAATTTACTCCTCGGGAATTACCGTTATCCCATCATCCGTACCCAGCCATAAATTGCCTTCCTGGTCTTCCAGCCATACCTTTACTTCGTTGCTGCTCATACCATTTTTCTTATCATATATCTGCATGGATGCTCCATCCCAGCGGGCCATACCATCATATTCGGATCCAAACCAATATGCCCCGCTGCGGTCCTGGAATACCGACCTAACTTTATCCCCGGCCAGTCCATCTTTCTTGGTCCATTCCTCTTTGAATACCGGTTCACCTTTTTCAAAACTAAAGCGAACTGCTCCTCCCCGGGTATAAAAGCCGGTACCCACCCAGATGTCGTTATTGCTATCCTGGAATATGGAACAGATATTATTATGGGGCAGGACGTTGTCACTGGTAAAGCTGGTAAACTGCTGCCCATCATAGTAGGTAAGGCCGCCTTCCGGCGCAGCATAGGAACCAAACCACATACCACCATAGCAGTCCTGGTATAGAACATTTACCGCATCATGGGCCAGTCCGCTGGCCTGATTAAAAACCTGCCACTTCTCCCCCGTCCAACAGGCTGCTCCGCCCCAGGTTCCGACCCAGAGCTGGCCTTTATCATCCAGCAGTAAAGCATTGATGTTTTCATCTGGCAGGCCGTCCTTTTCACCATAATATAAGAATTCTTTGCCATTATAGCAAATCAAGCCCTTTTCATATCCTATCCATAAATCTCCGTTATTGTCTATTAATAAGGCCTTAATATAAGTAATCTGAGGTTCTATTTCCAGCCGGGACAACATCTTTTTCTCCCGGCGATCAATTTTATAAATACCGTCCCGACCTCCGGCCCAGATTACATCACCATCGCCTGCTAGCGCCGAAACTTCATGGGGAGGACGAATAGTTATCCAGCTCTCTTCCCGACTGGCAGGAATCTGATCTTTAAGACCCCACCAGACCAAACCAAAAAGGGCTGATAATAATAGTATGACGGTTGCTATTCTTTTTATTATGTTAAACTGCATAATTAATTTTTCCTTTGCTCAATCAGTAAGCAGATGCCCCTGCTGCATTTTTATTATTGGTGCCCCCAGTATTTCTGCTTCCTGTCGGTTATGAGTGACATACAGCATAGCTGCATTGCTGTCCCGGGCTGACCCCTTAATCAATTCCAAGAGTTCTTCGGCAGCGGTTTCATCTAAATTAGTTAACGGTTCATCCAATAATAAATAGTCTGGTTGAGCTGCTAGCGCTCTGGCCAGAGCTACCCGCCGCGACTGCCCCCCGGAAAGCTGCTGGGGGAATTTTTGGCGCATCTCCACCAAACCCGTCTTTTCAAGTGTTTGCTGCATAATGTCCAATCGGTCTGCTTTGGATATACGATGCATACCGAAAGCAATATTTTCTTCTACCCTCATGTGAGGCCATAGAGCAGATTCCTGAAATACAAAGCCTATCCCTCTCTCCCAGGGAGGCACAGCCCAGCCTGGCCCGCTAACCTCCTGCTCCCCCAGATGAATGCTGCCCTGATCCGGAATTTCCAGGCCGGAAATCAGACGTAAGAGGGTAGTTTTTCCACAGCCAGACGGTCCAAACAGGATGCGCCATTCTCCTGCATTTAACTGCAGCGAAACATTTTCCACCGCTTTAAACATAGTAAAAGACTTGCTTATATTAGTAATTTTGAGCATTAATTTTTTCCTCTCTTCCGTTCAGGCTTCTAGACCAAAATTTGTTCAAACATGCTATCAGCATTCCCACCAAAAAAGTAATGAGCATCAAAGCTGCGCAAAGCCCGGCTACGGTATCGGTAGCTCCATAATGCAAATAATTGTATATTCTCATGGTCAGAGTTGCGTTTCCAGCCGGAGCAACCAGGAGAGTGGCTCCCAGTTCACCTGCTGTCAGGGCAAAAATCAGCCCCAAAGCTGCCAACCATCCAGGAACAATAGAAGGAAGAAATACTCTTAAAAATCCATGTAGCTCATTTTTTTGAAAAACATCTGCTGCTTCCAGATAAATGGGGTTGATTCTTTTAATATAAACCGCCAAAATAAGTACTGCCAGAGGCATAAATCGCATCAAGCAAGCTAGCACGGGCATCATCAGGCTTCCGTAAATAGCATTGGTAGCGGAATGATTCCAAAGTGCTATCAAAGCTATACCTACCAGTGGGGCCGGCAGGGCCAGCGGCAGGGTAGTGACTATCCACCATAAAGTACTGCTTTTTGATTTGTTCAATAGCTGTTTAGCTGCCGACAGGGCCGGGGGGAGAGCGAATAAAGCGGTGAGCAATGCTACCTGCAGAGAAAACCCTATTTCCTTCCAGGAACCCGATATGGCCATAATAAAAGAATTTATACTTCCCGTAAATTTTACGATCACTAACAACGGCAATCCTACCTGCAATATTAATATAAATAAAGCTATTATTTTAAGCTCCTGCCATTCCTGAGGCCAGGCCGGTATATTTTTAAGTACCGAGTTAAACTTCTCTGGCTTCAATATAGTAGTTCGCAGTCCGCTCCCCGTAAATATCATAACTGGTACGGTGATCAGCAGCAGCGGTGTAGATAAGGCCATTACACTGTTCGGATTATTACTGGCACTGAACTCAGCAAATATCTCCATGGTATAAGTACTGACCTGGAATAGAGAAGGAACACTGTAATCCACAATAGTCAACAAAAATAGGATTCCGGCGGAAACTTTTAATATAGGATAGGTAAGCGGCAGGATAACCCGGACCCATACGTCTTTATCCGGGGCAAAAACCCGGGCCGCTTCTATAAGTATCGGATTTAGGGATTGAAAACCCAGCATTATAATACCAGCAGCTACCGGCAGCAGATACATCAGCTGTACCACTAAAGCGGCCGCCCACCCAGAGAAACTTATAACAGGCAGGTTATGGCTCAGCAGCCAGGAATCGAGCAGATTGAAAGCAGTACCCCAGGCCAGGCTATGAATGTAAGCAGGCACCAGGATCATCAATAAAAAGAGCCATTTAATATAAGACCGCAGTCCCTGCTGCCATCTCCAGCACAGCGCGGCAATGAGAAAAGCTGCTGCGGTACCAAGTATAGAGACTATACCTCCCATAGTGATGCTGTTTATCAGCAACCCTAATCTCCGGCCCTGCGGAAGCAGCAGGGGCAGCCATTCATCGGCCGGACTAACCCCGGTATTGACCAGCAGGTAAATTAACGGCAGCAGTATGGTAATAAAAAATATGGTCAGCCCGGCCTGGTGTCCCAGTCGTCCCGGGCTCAGTAATCCCTTATGATAATGCGTCATAGTATATCTACCTTATATAAATTTGCCTCAGTTCTTCAATAACCAAGTCCAGCTGTTCATAAGCCTGGGTAATGTTTACCTCCATGCTTTTTACGCCCGAGCTGGGCAAGTATTCAGCTTCAATTCCCAGCGGTCTTACCGTTACCTGAGAGAAGCCCGATGCAAATATTTTCCTTTCCACTTCAGAACTCAGCAAATAATCAATCAACTGTTGGCCCGCATCGGGATGGGGGCCTCCGGCCACTAGGCCGGTAGTATAAGGAATAATTAGAGTACCCATTTTATCCTGATCGGGAAAAATCATTTTAACCGGCTTGCCGTCTTCCAGAGCAGCTACCGCATCATCAGTATCCGTGAGACCCATCATTAATCTGCCGTCAGCCACCATGTCTCTCACGACTGAATTTCCATCAACTACCTGCACACCCCGATCCTTAAGCGCCGAGAAAAAGCTCTTCCCCTCTTCTGGTCCTAAATATGCATATAAAGCTGCCGCCTGAGTAGCGGTGGTCCCAAACAGGGGATAAGCTATACCCACTTTATCCGCTGGGTACTTATCTTCTAAAAGGTCAAAAATGGAATCTGGATAATCCTCCGGTGCCATCAGTTCGGTATTCACCAGAATTATCCGGCACCGGCCTCCAGCTCCGGCCCAATATCCTTCCGGGTCAATTAGGTTTTCCGGGATATCCTGAGTCGAGGGAGACTTATATGGAGTCAATACCCCTTCCTGCTTCAATAATATAGTCTGGGCAAACTCGCCATTCCAGAATACATCCGCCTGTGGGTTATTCTTTTCCGCTATCAGGCGATTTACCAACCCGGTGGTCTTGGCAGCTTCCACATCATACACCGCCTGTACCTTGATCCCGCTGGACTCTTCAAATTCATTCAAGATGGGTTCCGCATAAATCTGATCCACAGACGTGTATAACACTACCGAAGATTTGGTCTTTTCATCCTGGCCGCATCCTCCTGCGAAAGAGCACGTGAACAAGACCAGGCTTAAGATTATAACAATTATACCTCTACGCTTCAAATCATCAGCTCCTCATTATAGTGTATAGTCCTATTAATTTCGACACCAGCCGTTGTGAACCCTTGAAAAAATAATTAATTTTTGCTATAAAAATGGTCTTTATTGGCAATAAATAAATTAAGGGTATTTTTTATATCTTAACAGCTCAGCATAAACCAACTATTGCAGGAGGTAGATGAGTTTGACAGTGAAGAGCCGGTACCAGAAGCTGAACGAACAGGTCGATCAATCAACCCAGGAAGCTATTAGGTCCGCGCATCAGGCCCATACCGCCGTTAATCAGGCCCAGAGCAGCCTGCTGCCGCAAGAGATTCAGTATGCGGAAAGAAAAGTCTCCGAAGCTCTGACCCATGTGCGCCATGTCCAGAACAACCTGGAAACCAGTATTTCACCTGAACTTCAGCAAAGTCTCCAGCAGGAGGAAGCCAGACTTCTGCAGGAATATAAACTTTTCTAGACTAATACTATTATATTTCCCCCCTCAACCTCAGGTGGAGGGAAATCCCAGCCAGGATTTCCCTCCACCTTACTTTGTTTAAGCTCTAACCTATTTTTTGAAAAATTAGCCTTCTAATGCTTAGCTCAGGCAGGTAAATAATGGTTGTAGCTCGTATTAAAGATATAGTAGTTAATGCTAGACCTGGGAAACTTGTTGGTTAATGGCTTAGCAGTAAAGGGGTGAGTCTCCTGATGAAGGCCGGGGTATTTTATCATCCTGATTTTTATGAAAAAGGCTATTTCATACTAAAAGACCGGGTTAAACCTGGATTTGAGGGACTGAAGGATCTGATCCGCCTGAATAAACTCCAGCACTTGATACCTGAAATCGACAATGAAACCGAAGCACTGCTTGCTTCAACTCATAGTCCGGGCCATATTGCTTCTGTTAAATCCGAGGGTGAACACACAACTGCCCTGCTCTCCGCTGCCGGGGTGGTACAGGCGGCAGTAAAATTAGCCCGGGGAGAACTTGATTTTGCTTTTTGTTTTGTAGGTGCGGCCGGGCATCATGCCAGTTACGACAGCTACTGGGGATTCTGCTTCTATAACGACGCAGTTATGGCAGTTAAAAAACTGAGACAGCTGGGTATACAGAAAATAATGATCGTTGATGTAGACCCTCATTTTGGGGATGGTACCCGTAACCTGCTGGGACATGACCGTGATATCATCCACATCAACTTCTTTGGCAACAGCGGGGTACGTAAATTTGATCCCGTACTGCAAAATTATGATGTGCCCGTACCTGGTTATGGTGATAGAAGCTTCCTGCAGGAGATGGACCTGGTTTTAAGCCAGCAGGACTGGGACTTTGATTTTTTAATAGTTATTTTCGGTCACGATTCCCACGAGAAAGACTACGGAAACTGCCATCTTACCTTTGCTGCTTTTCCCGCTATGGCTGAGAAAATCAAGTATCTGGCTGGTAATAAACCAGTGCTCTTCATCCTATCCGGGGGCGACAATCCCGAAGTTGCCCAGGTGGTTATACCTTCAGTGATTGAGATTTTTGTAGGATAGCATCCCCCGCATAGTGGAGTCATTGCATAGAAGAGTATTCCGCCTTTACTGTGGGATAATAAATAAAAGTATAGAGGATGGCCACTTATGAAGCGATTTTTTAAAGGGTTTTTTCTACTCACCCTGGGCGCCTTTATGGATGCAGCCGGTTTTTATTTTTTTCTAGCCCCCAACACCATAGCCGCTGGAGGCATCAACGGGCTGGCCCTGGTATTGAATACTTTCTTACCCCAGTTTCCCCTGGGAAGCCTGGTACTGATCATGAGTATACTCATGCTGCTAACCGGCTTCATATTAGTGGGAGCCGTCTTTGGTTTTAAAACTATCTACTGCAGTATTTTAATACCCCTTATTATCTGGAGTCTGGAATATTTTTACCCCTTAAGTGCCCCACTGGGCAGTGATACCCTGGTACAGCTGATTTTTGGAGTATTGATCTCCGGTACCGGGATTGCACTGCTGTTTAACCAGAATGCTTCCAGTGGAGGAACTGATATAGCAGCCCGTATTCTGTATAAATTTTACCATATCGACCTGGGCAAAGGCCTCTTTATTATTGATTTCTTTATCACCATTGCCGCCGCCTTCACCTTCGGAATTGAAAAAGGTATGTATGCCCTGTTAGGAGTGCTTCTATATGGGCTGGCAATCGATGCCGTAATAGAAGGTTTTAATGTCAGCAAACATGTAACCATTATCACCCAGGAGAGTGAACTGGTTAAACATTTTATTGTAGAAGACCTGGAGCGAGGAGCCACCATTTACGCTGCTCGAGGTGGCTATACCGGTGAAGAACGGGAAGTGATCATAACCATACTTAACCGCCGCGAGTTCATCCATCTGCGCGATTTTATTAAAAACCATGATCCCCTTGCCTTTGTCAGTGTCCAAAATACCCATGAGGTATTGGGCGAGGGGTTTAAATCCATAGATTGATTAAATACAGTTTACCCATCATGAAACCGGCCGATGCTATCACATAGTCCTCCAGTGATACTGCGAGTTTCTCCAGGTGTGGTACTCCAGCTTACATTATCTAATTGCATTTCCCAATTCAAAATGTTAGTATATTTCAGATAAATATTTTATCATGATAATAATTTCATTATCATGATAGGATTTGGTGGAAGAACATGGATGAAAAAAGGTCGCTATTGAATTCCTATATTCCTCTGGTCGAATTCCTGTCCCAGGTATTTGGCAGTTACTGTGAAGTAGTGCTTCATGACGTATCCGAGGCCCAGGAAAGTATAATCGCCATCAGCGAAAATAATCTCACTGGAAGAAAAAAAGGTGGGACTATGTCTCCCGTAGCCCAAAAAGTACTGGAACTTAATAGAGACCAGGACTATGTAATAAATAATATGGAAAAAGCCCTGCAGGGAAAAGATATCCGTTCCAACACTTATTTCATCAAGGACTCCAGCGGAAAAATGATTGGTATGCTATGTGTCAATCTGGACATTTCCGCACCGCTGGCTCTGAGAAAAATGCTGGAGGACCTGATTGCCATTCCGGGGGCAGCTTCAGAACCGTCATCAGCCAGATCATTTTCCTCCAATTTGGAGGATTATGTACGGCTGCTTATCGATAACGCCCTGAAAGATACTGCTATTTCTCCCACCCGGATGACTCCTAAGGAAAAAAAGGCGGTCATAAAGCAGCTTAATGAAAAAGGCGTTTTTCGCATCAAAGGTGGGGTCTCCGAAGTCTGCCGGCATCTGCAAATATCTGAAGCAACCTTGTACCGTTATCTCAAAGACATCAAATAGGAATTATGGGGACGTTTCTTTTGATTACCAATAACCGAATCAGAAGTATACCCCACCACCCGTGCCGAGCATAAGTGGTGCCACGGCGGTTCTAGTGATTAGCAATTAATTTTCATAGGGATAGGAGAGATTATGTTATGCTGGGTACTATTGTCAACACCGGGGCCATTATTGTTGGGGCCCTGATCGGATTAATGTTTAAAGGAGGAATTCCTGACTCCTATAACCGCACCATTATGAAGGCTATCGGGCTCGCCGTGGTATTGATCGGACTTCTGAATGCCTTCCAAACCGCCAATATTCTCCTGTTAATTTTCAGTCTGGCCCTGGGCAGTCTGTTAGGTGAAATGATGAAAATAGAGGACGGCCTGGAAAACCTGGGCAACTGGCTGGAATCCAGGTTCGCTTCTTCCGGCAGTAATATTTCGCGCGGCTTTGTAACTTCCAGTCTCTTATTCTGTGTAGGGGCCATGGCTATTGTAGGTTCACTGGAGAGCGGTTTGTCTGGTAACCATCAGACCTTATTTGCTAAATCGGTATTGGACGGTATTACTTCCATAGTATTCGCTTCTACCATGGGCCTGGGAGTTTTGTTTTCCGCAGCTTCGGTATTTATCTACCAGGGCTTTATCACCCTTACCGCATCTTTTCTACAGCAGTTTCTGGTCGAGGCAGCTATAACTGAAATGTCGGCGGTGGGAGGTCTGTTAATACTGGCCATCGGGATGAACATTCTGGATCTGCCCCGGATAAAAGTAGGCAATATGCTGCCCGCCATATTTTTACCTTTGATTTATTATATACTGCTGCCTTTATGGTCTAAACTGCTGGGGTTATTTTAGGTGGGAAACAGGGGGTCTGTCCCACTGTTTCCATTAGCTGATGCCCTAGCCCCCTGCCGCGCATTTCAGGCTCTATCAGAAACCAGCGAAGTTGAGCTGTGGAATTATCTACTTTGACTATAGCTATCACGCCTGCTAATTTTCTGTCTACTTCTGCCACCCATATATTTTCTGTATTTTCATCATGGTATTCATGAAATTCGAGTACATATTTTTCAACATAATCTACAAACTCTGGACCAAAACCATACTCAATTTTATATAATTCTTTATGCTGTTTAATGATATTGCTAACAGGATTTTATTTGAACTGAATGACTACCTCTAAATCATTATTTGGCGACATCTCCCGCAGCAGCCGGGTCAACAGATCAACCGCATTATCCATGGCCGCTTGCTGAAGCTTCTGGTATTTACCCGATTCCTGCAGATCTTGTAAGGCAAAATCCCTCAGTATGTTGATATATTCATCCTGATCACTCATTTCCACCAGGTCTTCCCGGGGTTTTGCCTTGTAGGTTAGAAATCCGCCCGTAGTTTGTGCCCGGTCATTATAAGGTTCTATGCTCACCATCTCCGGCCGAGGAAGTACAATTAAAACACTCGTTTCCGTCATTGTTACATCATCCGCAGTCAGCCGGGTTAGATCTACCCCTAAATGAATCTTATACTCGTATTTCACGGTTACCGTTTTCTGGAGCCCGGGAATGCTTATTTTTTTATTAAGAATGTCAATGATTCCTGGATCTTCAACCTGGTAAGATACTCTGCCCATTGCTTCCAGGACGTTCAGTGTTCCCTCTGAGTACAGCTTTTCTATCACCGCTTCATTGGTAATTGGGGATGGAACAACATTATCAACCACGTCGCTGTGGTTCCTGAGCCAGGTACCTCCACCGGTAAGTAAAACCAGCATGAATAGAAGAATGATCCCCTTTTTAAGTAGTCTCCCTACATATTTAGTTAGCAGCCCGGCCGGAATAAACTTCATGATAATCATCTGCCCTGGATTTGAACATGACATAATCCACCTTTTTTCCCAAAGTCGTTTCGCTTTATGTCATATCTTTGTATATTCTTATGTCTGGAAAACTAACAAAATGAATATGAAATTTTGGAAGGTTTAGTGGCTTTGTCTTTCCGGGTAATCTTTTTACCGCTGGCCTCTAATAAACTTCACCCAGTCCCCGCTCGGCACCCGCTGCCCGATGGCTGGAAGTTCATCCGGTCTGGCCCACAGGTATACGTAGGCGGTAGTTATTCTTCCGTCATTTTGAGCCACCGGCAGTTTCCTGCGCTCATATAGATTCTCCTGATGCTGCGGAGCAGTATAGCCTTCTAAGCTGTCTAATATAGCCAGCGCTTCCTGAATATCAGCCAATTCTAGTATTTCGCCGATAACCTTATCCCCGCCTGGCCCTAGAGCCGGATAGCCGTAGGGCAAATCATAAAGAGTACCTTTAACTATAGCCGGTTGAGAAGATATGATCTGAGAAGCAATCAGGCAGCGATTCCACATACCTTTCCTCAGCGTTCCATATACAAATGCCTTTTTGATCATGATAGCTCCCCGCCCGCCGTTAATCATCTGCCCTGAAGATTCCTTCTGCCATAAAAATTGGCCAGACAAAACCGCTCTCCTACTGACAGTATTGGCTGGATATCCTCATTTTTCATTTATCCCCAGGATTCTCTTTCCGGGTATTCCTACTTTCATTCTATTAAACTAGAGAAGTTTTTGACCGTTGGTTTCCCATACGTAATGGAGGTAAGGCGCTGATCCTGCTAGTAGTATTAGCCAGAAGCCCTGAACAATTGTCTTCCTCTATCAATCTATCGTCCCCCTAACCAATCATTCAGGATAATCGGGGAAAGCTGAGAGCTATATAGTTAGCGCCCCAATTGGTCGGCTTTTATCACTTATGATAGGTATCATGTTATCTCTGATTACACGCCGGTGGCATCAATAGCTTGTGGGTAGATTGATATTATTGTGCTGCGGAAATATTGAAGGGTTGGATTTCCCGTTTTAAGCCCTGGTTTGTAAACAAATTTAGGGGTCTAGTCTTTTTCTTTGACATTCACATGGTTGCCTTCGGAAGACTTAAGCTCTTTACTAGTACATCTACTTTTCTTACCTCAAGCCCGGTTATTTTCTCCACTGTCAGATGAATTTGACGCTGCAGTTCGGCGGCAGCCTGATGCACAAGAAAGCCGTAAGCAATCGTGGTTGAGATATCAATTGAAATAACACCTTCCTGCTCTGCCTTGACTATAATACTACCGGTACTGGTAACCCCTGCCACAGACTGGGCTGCGTAACCGGCGATACTGCTGATAGCACTTTCCGCAATGGTCAATTTGCCGTTAGGGGTAAAAGTTGGACGAACCATGGACTGCTCCAGCCATTCTTTTTTTCCCGGAGTTTCTTTTTTCTTCAGGAATATGCGAAGAGGCTGGACTAGCGTACCAGGAAAACTTTTTTTAACTTCCAGGGTAGGGACGGGAATAACATGCCGGCTGAAGTGAGTACGGATATACCTGGCTTTTCTGATTTCTTTTTCACTGGCAAACTCTTCAATATTCATTATTTGTGGCACCGGCAACCCAAGACGGTCTGCAATGCGTTTTACCATGCCAACGGAGGTTCCCAGTATTAATATTCTTGTTGGGCCCAATTTATCAATGGCTTCTATCATCTCCTGGGCTCGGGTTTCATCCATAAAAAGGGCTGCTTTGATGGCGCCGAGTCTGGTAGCCTGGCGCTTGGCAGAAGAGCCTGCAATGATCTGGTTTTCCTTGATCAGTAAGCCGTCATCGATAATAGCTTGTGCCTCAAGCTGATGAGCCACAACGGCAGCCCGGTGACTTTTCCCAGTACCGCTGGGACCAACCAGAGCGTAAATTTCCAAATAAGACACCTACTTTAAGATTGATATGATTGTGACTTGATATCTAGTACAAATCATCATTATGCAAAGCAAAATCATATCAAATGATCGTCTTGATTATTATTAAGTATTCCTTCTATATATTTTTTTCTATTTAATAATTGCTTGTGATTTAATAGTTTAGTTTTACATGCATCACAAAAAGGGATAGCTTTTTTTTGATTGTTAGTGTAACGCATAATGAGGTTCTGGTCTATAGATACGTTCGCCCTATTACAATTGAAGGATAACTCTTCATTTTCCCAAAAGGAAAAAGTTATCGTATATCTTCGATTAGGTTTATACTTTCCTATTTCCGTATCCATAATTTTTGTATATTTATCCAAATTCACATTACAATAAAACTCGCAAACACCGTAAAATTCACACAGAAATATTATGGGCTTTTCTTGATACTCTTTAGAAGAAATGATTGAAAGGTTTTTGTTTTCCCGAAACAAGTTTATATCTTCAAACACATTATCGGTAGTTAATGATAGTGTCAATTTTTTTCGAACAACCGCATACTCCATACTAAGAAAATCTGCATCATGGAAATAAGAAAAACCCAAGTACTTTAATATTGATTGCTTTCGACTCCAATCCTGATTCAATAGATGGTTTATATATTCTAGTTCACTCTGCAAAAAATCTTCATATGAAATGTCGTCCCCATGGTACCTCATAATATTTTTGTATGGAAATAACATATGCGTATATGCTCCTTTATGCTTTGGTTAAATTGTTAACATTGTTTCAACAAAATCAGGATCTCATTTAAGGTATTTTTCATCGTATCTCTGATTACCTCAAAGAAAGGATGTTACGTTGTGCCTATTGTTTGTAGGTAGCAAAGAAAATAATTATCTTTAAAATACGATGGCTTGTTTTTAATGAAGTTGCATTATTATAACTGAACAAAAGAATATATCGTACGAGATCATTTCAGATTCGCGCAAACATTACCGCTCTATCAAAACCACTGTCTCCACGTGCCTTGTTATGATAAAAAGAGTATAAATTTTTACTGTAACGATAATTGCGGAAAATTTCTTAACTATTAAACCGAATGAAGAATGTAGTGCCTCTTGGGCTGGTATCAAAATTAATCACTGCTTTATGGCGAGTTGCAATATTATAGCAACTCGCAAGCCCTAGTCCAGTTCCGTCATCTTTGGTGCTAAAGAATGGTTTCCCAAGCTTATCTAAATTTTCAATTGGAATTCCAGTACCCTCATCTTTAACACTAAGAACTACATCCTGCCCATCTTTGAATGTCCTCACCGTTAGGTATCCGCCGTCCTTCATTGCTTCCAAACCATTACGACATAAATTGAGAATAAGTTGATGGATTTCTCTTATATTTAAAGGAACAAGCGGGATTTCTTCGGGTTCAAAGATTATTTCCATATTCTTTGAAAAAGCATCCGCTTGGATAAGTGGAAATATTTTTGTGATTATGTCATTTAAATTACACATTTTAGTTTCAGATGGCTTAGTTTTGGCCAGCGATAGAATTAACAGAGAAAATAGGATCAGAAGATTTGTCTATTAGTATACGATATATCTCCTCAAGCTTCTGAATCGGATACTTTATTTCGCTTTCCTTATTTGCAAACATATCCTACTATCCTTCCTATCCTAGGATCGACAATTAAATATACTTTTTTTTGTGTGAACCACTTTATCGTTGATTAAGTCGGGATTCTACTATCCCATCCTGTTTTACTTCTATATTGTTTTTGTTCCATTATTTTATTATATCTTATTCCTTATATTTGCATTATTCATTAATTAAAAACAGCCGACTAAAGTGATTTTTTACCACTTCAATCGACTATTATTTATGACATTAATTCAATTATAAATTCAATCTCTGTTCCATCTCTTCATTCACTTCAGATAATGGTTGAGAAAATTGAATCCCGGTGCGTGCAATAGAGAAATTAGTTATTATATCATGTGATCGTCCATACAAAATCAAGAAGTTATTTGTGGTATTTTTCATCGTATCACTCATTACCTCAAACGAAAAACGTATGTAGTATCAATAGCTTGTGGGTAGGTTATCACTAAGATTAATTATTCTTCCATAATCGAGTAGGAGGGGGTGACTAACCCCCGTCCTCTCACACCACCGCTCATGCGG